>JAZAOA010000052.1:0-3053 GCA_036228285.1 Fidelibacterota bacterium | reverse complement strand
TAGGAGCTTCAGGATCTTTATTGATCGCAACAATATTTTTTGATGCTTTCATGCCAACAACGTGTTGTATCGCTCCAGAAATCCCCAAGGCCAAATACATTTTTGGGGATACAGACTGACCAGAACTTCCAACTTGGTGCGATGGAGATAACCAGCCAGAGTCTACCACTGGACGGGATGATGAAATTTCTGCACCTAATGCTGTGGCTAGATCATTTACCATCGTGATATTTTCTTCCTTCCCGATTCCTCTCCCAACAGAAACAATTAACTCTGCAGCAGATAGATCAACGCCCCCAGATGATTCTTTGAAAGGCTCTTCTGATTCCGTTTTTATCATTGTTGAATCTAATGCTATAGATACCTCTCTTGTAGATGCAGTCCCTTTATTCGCATCATCTGATAAGAAAGAGGCAGACTGAAAACTTATTAAAAAAGGCATATCGCCATTTGGGCTAATATCAGATAATAATTTTGCATTGAACATTTGTTTTGTTAATGAAATATTATTATCATGAAAATCAATAGCAATACAATCTGCAAAAAAAGGTTTCATCAATTTTGCGCTTATTTTTGGAACATAATCTCTTACTTGATATGAATGGCCAAATAAAATATATGTGGGCTTTTCTGCTTCGATAACCTGTTTTACTGATTCAGCATATCCATCTGAAGAATATTCATTAAGTAAATCATGGTTAAGCATTAATACTTCTTCAAGGTCATAAGAGGAAGCTTCCGATGCTAATGAATTGGCATTCTTTCCCATCACCATTGCGCTAGCAGATAAGCCTAATTTATCTGCCATATGTTGTGCAGCGGTAATTGATTCAAGGCTCATGCGATGAATCTTACCGTTATTATCTTCAATAATAATTAAAATATCCATTTATTTACTTTATGTAATTTTGATTTCATTTCGAAAAATATTTACTAATTGCTCAACCACCTGATCTGCAGAACCCTCAACCATAACTGTTTCTTTCATGCTATTAGGTGCATATATTTTTTTTATTGATTGATTTTGATCTACAGGGTTGGGCGTAACCACATTTATTTCTTTTTTCTTTGCACCCATAATACCTTTCAAAGAAGGGTATCGTGGTGTATTACAACCTGATTGAATACTTATACTTGCGGGTAAAGTCATTGTTACCCATTGAAAATATCCTGCTTCAAGCTCTCGCTTCACTTTAATTTTATCATCTATAATTTCCGTAGACATTGCTAAAGATGCAGTAGACATCCCCAATAATTCACCTAGGATTATACCTGTTTGGCCGTATCCTAAATCATCAGACTGTAATCCTGAAAAAATAAGATCAAAACCTTCATCTTTAAGTGTTTCTGCAAAAAGAGAAGCTGCGACTAATGGATCTGTCGGATAATTTCCATCTGATTGAATATGGATTGCCCTATCAGCCCCTTTGGATAATGCTTCACGAACCACTTTTTGTGTTCTATCTGGACCTAGGCTTATAACAACTACTTCCCCATCATTATTTTTTTCACGAATCTGAAGAGCTTCCTCTAAAGCATAATTATCACTTTCGTTCATAATATATGCCAATTGAGATTCATCCAACCAATCTTGAGATGAAACCACGGGTAGCGGAGATTCAGGCCCAGGAACTTGTTTAACTAGTACTGCGATTTTCATTTTATATAAATAATACTATTTTTTATCTCATATAAAGTAATGAATTAACATAACTGCATCCAATAACTGCTTTTATTCCCAATCATTTTGTTTATTTATATTAATTAAAATAAACCGACCAGTCGGTTTATTTTAATTAAACAGACTGCTTTTCGCAAGATAATTTTATTGTAAATATTATTATTTAGAGTAAAAAAACTAATGTTCAATATTTGATTTATGTAACCTAGCATCAAAAATAGTAAATTGATATTATGCACACCATAATGTTTTTAAATAGTACAATGCTCTTGGCAAATATCTTATTTGTAATTGGTTCTCTTATACTACTTTGGAGTATCATAAGGATTATTGCAAACCGATTTAAAAAAAAATAATATGATAATTCTAGTTTTAAGCTAGATCACATGATAAAAATAATATTTGCCAGAAGCAAAATACTGTACTATTTTTAGGAAAGCGATCATTGAATTGTATAAAAATTCGTTCGTATTATAATAAATAAAGATGAGTCAATTAGATACTTTAAGGAGGTACTCAATGAATAGAAATCGGTTATTAGGTCTATTTCTTTTTATGGCTATAATCATTCCACAGCCAAGTCAAGCCCAGTTAGGTGGGTATTATCATATGGTTGGTGTATTCTTAGAATATACATATGTAGTTAGAGAAATGACTGAGGCTGAAGATCCAGCAAATACATATAGTGTAACTGCTAGTTGGCCAAGTGCTGCTAGTCCAGTTTATACACACGAACTAGTAAGTTTTAATGTTGGCGATACGATAGCAGTCGTTCCCGCTCCACTAGTAAACCCAGCTTTGTTAGCTGCTTATGGTGTAGATCTATATTTGAATATGTCTGATGATGGAGATATGTTTATTAGTGGTACCTATCCAACGGTTGGAGTTGAAAACTGTTCCACATCATTAACTATTCCACCAGTGGAAGATCCTGCTACCTACCAATTGGGTGGTGAAGCTATTGTTGATGAGGTTGCTGGAACTGCTACCTGGGGTTTTGGAATTGTGACTTCTGGAATCTTTGCAAATCAGATGTATGCTCCTGATTTAAATGTTGAAGAAGAAGGTGTTGATTTTGGTATTGGTACAGATCGGACCTGTTGGGGGATGATTACTGCGCAATATAATGATGATTTTTCAAGAATCGAAAGCGCAGAAGTATACTGGGAAGCTCAAGATGGTGTAGCAACCACATTAGGGGTTGATTCGGAAGGAAATCTCAATAGAACTTTTGGTGTTACTGGCGCGTTTGGTGATTATACAACTATTCCTGGTCTTGCAGCTCAAAATCCAGCAATTCATGTTGGTGAATATCCAATGATTGGTGGATCTGGTTTTGACGTAAATGGTGACGGTTCTATTGATGGAGATG
>JAZAOA010000051.1:0-17255 GCA_036228285.1 Fidelibacterota bacterium | reverse complement strand
ACATCCATAATTTCTTTAGCAAAATAGAAATTTAAATCTTTTTTAATGTGATCTGGAATATCCTCAAGATCTTTTTTATTATGATCAGGTAAGATAATATGTTTAATCCCTGAACGGTGAGCTGCTGTTACTTTTTCCTTCACACCACCAATAGGTAATACATTACCACGAAGCGTAATCTCACCAGTCATTGCAACTTTATCTTTAACTGGTTTTCCTGTCATCAATGAAACAATTGATGTAAACATACTTACTCCAGCTGAAGGACCATCTTTTGGTATGGCGCCAGCAGGTACATGAACATGTATATCTGTTTTTTCATGAAAATCATCCGGTATACCTAAGATATCAGTGTGCGATCTAACATATGTTAATGCAGCTGTGGCTGACTCCTTCATAACATCACCAAGCTGTCCGGTTAATGTTAGGCCACCTTTTCCTTTCATTTTTGATGACTCAACAAATAGAATATCTCCACCTGCAGCAGTCCATGCTAATCCTGTTACAACACCAGGCTTTGTTGTTCTTTCAGCTAATTCAGAATAGAATCTTGGTGCACCCAAATATTCAATTACTTTAGCACTAGTAACACGAATTTTCTTTGCTGTTTTTTCAACTAAATCTCGAGCAACTTTTCTTAATACATTTGCTATTTCTCGCTCCAAATTCCTCACACCTGATTCTCTAGTATACGATCGTATAAGTTGACTAATAGCTGCCTTATCTAGTGAAACTTCTTTTTTATTTAATCCATTTTCTTCAATTTGCTTTGGAAGTAAATGCTGCTGTGCAATTTTGATTTTTTCATCCTCAATATAACCAGTGAAATCAAGTATTTCCATTCGATCTCTTAAAGCAGGAGGAATAGCATCCTGATAATTTGCAGTTGTTATAAACATTACTTTACTTAAGTCAAAATCAACTTCTAAGTAATGATCACTAAACGCATCATTTTGTTCAGGGTCTAATACTTCGAGCATGGCAGATGAAGGATCTCCTCTAAAATCAGAACCAAGTTTGTCGATCTCATCAAGCATAAATACTGGATTATTAGTTCCAGCCTTTTTCATGGATTGAATAACTCTTCCAGGCAACGCTCCTATATATGTTCTTCTATGTCCACGAATTTCAGCTTCATCCCTTACTCCACCCAATGACATTCTAACAAATTCGCGACCAATAGCTTTTGCAATAGATTTTCCTAGAGAAGTTTTCCCAACTCCTGGTGGGCCTGAAAAACACAAGATTGGTCCTCTCACAACACCATCAGGATTGCGTTCTTGTTTTAAATTTCTCACAGCTAAATATTCCAAAATTCTTTCTTTTACTTTCTCTAAACCATAATGATCTTCATCTAGAATCTTTTCAGCTTTTTTAACATTTATTTGATCCTCACTTGAGTTACTCCAAGGTAAATCAGCTAACCATTCAATATATGTCCTAGATACAGAATATTCAGGTGATTGTGTTGGAATACGAGATAATCTTTCCAACTCTTTCATTGCCACCTTTTCAGCTTCTTCAGGTAATTTTGCAGCTTTTATCCGATCTTCAAGTTCTTTAATCTCAACTGTTTCTTCATCTTCACCTAATTCACGTTTTATCGCCTTCATTTGTTCACGTAAATAGTATTCTCTTTGAGTCTTAGAGATCTCATCATGAACTTCAGTTTGTATTTCCTCCCCAAGCTTAATTCTCTGAATTTCTCTAGTGAGCAAGGTAATAGTTTTTTCTACTCTACTTTTAACATTAAGCTCTTCTAAAACATCCTGTTTTTCCTGATTTGGAACAGTAAGCAGGGATACAGCACGGTCAGCTAAACGTGAAGGTTTCTGTATATTAGATAGCATACCAGAATGTTCTTCCGTTAGATTTGGTGCAACTTGAATTAATTCAGAGAAAGTATTCCGTAAATTTTTAGATAGTGCTTCAATTTCTAATTCATCAGCTATCGGTTCATCGCTAACTCTTTCAACAACAACTCTATGATATGGATTTGGTTCTCCAAAACTAATTAACTTAACTCTTTCTATACCTTGAACAATAGCAGACTTGCTATTATCAGGCATATCAAATACTTTTAATACAACACCCAAAGTTCCATAAGCATATAAATCCTCAGGCTTTGGATCCTCAATAGAGCCATCTTCCTGCGCAACTACAACAATATGTTTATCACCAGTTCCTAAATCTTCTATTAGTTTTAATGATTTTTCCCTACCGATATATATTGGAATAACTTGTTGTGGAAATAATACCGTATTCCTTAAAGGCATTACAGGATAGTCATCCTTATTAGATGTAGGCTTTGATTCTATATCTTTATCAAATCTTTCAGGCATAATTCTTCCTTTTCATTGTTTAGATATAATTTACGCAAATAATGTACCAAGTAAATTAATCTGTATATTTGACAGACTATATAGCGCTATGTATGCCATATTTGCTTTTTTTATAAATTATCATCCTAAATTATTAAATCTTAACGACTGTATAAAATATGAGAATTCCTCAATCTCATTATTAATGATATCATTTGGGCCTGTCATTTTAAAATAATATAAGCCATCTGATGTATTCGCAATTGCACCTAATAATCGATAGTTATTTTTTGGCGATGCTGCATTAGGAGAAAATGCCATTGTATTCGTATACGTACCTAAAATGCTAATTATATGAAAATCAATATCATTAATTGTTTCAGTCGTTACCCTAACATCTTCATCTAATAATTTAAAACCAAATTGACCAGCCCATCTTTCTAAATTATCATTAACTGTACCACCAATATTTTTGAACACTGCCATAGAAGCTTCGGAATTATTTCCAATTCTAAACTCCATTAAGCGCATTGAGCTTGATGGTTTTACAATTTTCCAACTATCAGGTAATCGTGCAATTAAATTACCAATTCGGATAAAATCCGATTCTGGCTTACTAACCAAATGGGCTTCATCATCTTCATTAATTAAATGAGGCTGATCTTTGGAAACTAATTGCACCAAA
This sequence comes from Fidelibacterota bacterium, assembly GCA_036228285.1. Lineage (GTDB taxonomy): Bacteria > Fidelibacterota > Marinisomatia > Marinisomatales > TCS55. The sequence continues at coordinate 14,249 of JAZAOA010000051.1, read as the reverse complement.
ACTATCCCAGCAATCATCGTTGCAATTATCACTATCTGTTTATTATTCAAAATAATCTTTCTGATTTTAAACTAAATAATCTTGCTTGCTCATCTGCATGATATGAACTTCGTACCAATGGACCAGATTCTATAACTGAGAAACCTAATTCATAGCCAATATCTTTATAATCAATAAATTCTTTTTCAGTTACATACCTATCAACTGGAATATGACTTTTCGTTGGTTGAAGATATTGTCCTATAGTAAAAATTGATACCCCTAAACTTGCAACTTGTTCCATGGTTTTAAAAACTTCATCATTTGTCTCTCCTAAGCCTACCATCATTCCAGTTTTAGTTTTCATTCCTTTATCTACAGCAAATGACAACACATCTAAACTTCTTTTCCAGTTTGCCTGACTACGTACATTTTTACTAATTCGCTCCACACACTCAACATTATGACTAAATATTTCAGGATTAGCTGAAAACACTTTTAATAATGCTAATTTATTACCTTTAAAATCTGGAGTTAATACTTCAACAGTACAATCTTCGGCATGGTGATGAATTTGCTTTATTGTCTCTGCCCAAATAGTCGAACCGTAATCTTCTTTAATATCATCACGATCAACTGAAGTTATCACTACATGACGTAAATTCATTTTCTTTACCGCCAGAGCTGTGCGAACTGGCTCCATTGGATCATTCCAAGTTGGCTTGCCAGTTTTAACAGAACAGAAGCCGCATGCTCGAGTACATATATCTCCCAGAATCATAATTGTTGCAGTGCCTCTATCCCAGCATTCATAAATATTAGGACATCGCGCTTCTTCACAAACTGTATGTAAATTATTTTTCTTTACCACCCCATCAACAAATTTGTATCCATCGCCAATTTGAAGTTTAATTTTAGGTTTAAATTGTGTTTTAGTATCTATCTTCATTTCATTTTGTCTTTTGAAACAAGTAAATCATATATTTTCTATACTTTCTAAACTCATTACTATCCATCAAATCTAATTGATCCATCTTATTTGACACTTTTTTCTCAAATAAAGATTTTAATAACTGATAAGTTTTAGGATTTTTACGTTGGACAGAATTTTGAAGGTATTCGGCTGTAGGAAAAATAAATCGATTAATAAAATTTAATGCAGCATCCAAAGTTGGCATCGTATTCTCTGTTTGATCATATTCTCTTAACAATTTGAACCCTGCAGAATCAGCAGCATCAAGATATTCATCCATTCTATGCGAAGATTTTAAATGAGGGCTTTTGCTATTGGAATTATATACAAAATAATCTGCTGCTAATATATACCCACCATCTCTTAAAGTTTTATTTGCAACAGAAAAACCTTCTTTTATTTTTATATAACAAGCACTTTCACTTTCAAGAATTAAATCATAAATCGTATTTGAGTTAAAGTCTTCAAACTTTGTTTTATAAAAACGCATATCACCATTAAATTTATTATTTATAAACTCTTCTTGATATGTATCTGGAGATAATACATCAATTTCAAAACCTTTTTCTTTTAAATACTCAGCATTTCCTCCAACCCCACAACCAACATCAATAATTTTTTTTACATCTTCTGGAATAAATGATGAAAGATGCTCAATATATCTCCCTTGCGCTTTTACTATATCATCAATAGATAATACATTAGAGTTTATGGCTTCTGGATTATCCCAAAATCCATAATGCAAGTACGGAGACTGAATTGTTTCAGAATACAGTTTTAATACATGATCTATAGCCATCAAAAAAGATCCATCAATTTCATATTTTCTATTTCAGATCGTATTTTTTCAATAAACTTGCTTCCACCAGCTCCATCTATAAGACGATGATCAAAACCCAAACTAAGAATCATCTGGCTTCTAATGCCAATTGTATCACCTAATTCACTTTCAATAACAACTGGTTGTTTTTTAATCGCGCCAACTCCAAGAATGCCTACGTTTGGCTGATTAATTATTGGCGTTCCCATTGTTACATTGAAAACACCAAAATTTGATATAGAGAATGTTGACCCTTGAAGCTCATCAGGTTGTAACTTGTTTGATCGTGCTCGCACAGAAAGGTCATTAACTCTTCTACATAATCCAAGAAAATTTATTTCTTCACAGTTCTCTATAACAGGAACCATTAAACCTTTGTCTAAAGAAACAGCTAAACCAATATTTATATTCTTTTTATGTATTACTTCATTTCCTTCAATGGAAGAATTCATCAGAGGGTACTGATTTATCGCTTTAACTACCGCATTTACAATAAAAGGAGTGTATGTTAGCTTGAATGATTCTTTTTCATAAAACAACTGTTCATTTTTATCCACATAACTCACTATATCTGTCATATCAACTTCTGTCATAACATACACATGCGCTGCAGTATCCAAACTAATACGCATATGATCTGCGATTCTTTTTCTCATATATTCCATTTCAACTACTTTATCTGTCATTTTTACTTCATTCAATTCTTGGGAAGATTCACGATCAGTATTTAAATAAGACAATATATCTTTTTTAGTAACTCTTCCATTTCTACCAGAGCCTTGAATTGATTCAAGCTCATTCATTGAGATAGCATTCTCACTAGCAATTTTCATAACAACTGGGGTAAAGAAGGATCGTTTGGATTTATCTGTTTTCTTTTTTGGAGATATCGGGTGTTTTTCAATATCAAGATTTGGAGCTTTTATTTCTTGAACATCCTCTTCTTCAGATTCAGGAATATCCGAAACAATAGGAGTTTTTATACTATCGCCATCACTATTTATTCTACCAATAACTTTTCCAACATCTACGACATCATTTGGCTTAGCTAATATTTCAACTAATACACCAGCTGCTGGAGAAGGTATTTCAGAGTCTACTTTATCAGTTCCAATTTCTAAAAAGATTTCATCTTTCTCTACAGAATCTCCAACATTTTTTCGCCATTCAATTATGGTCCCCTCAGTAATTGATTCTCCCATTTTTGGCATTATTATATCTACTAACATCAATACTCCAATAATTCTTTTAACGTTTCTTTAATATCCTCTACTTGCGGTAAAACATCTTGTTCTAAATACATATTATATGGCACTGGACTATCTTTTGATGCAACTCTTCTTATTGGTCCATCAAGCATTTCAAAGCAATGATCGCTGATTAATGAAGATATTTCAGCTCCAGGACCATTTGTAAGATTATCCTCGTAAACTATTAAAGCCTTACCTGTTTTTTTAATAGAAGATTTAATAGAAGAAAAGTCCAATGGGTTAAGCGTCCTTAAATCAATGATCTCAACTACATCTTCACTTAGACTTAAATCATTAACTGCATCAATGCTTGACTGCACCATTGCGCCCCATGTAATTATTGTTAACTCAGATCCTTTTTGAATTATCTTTGATTTTCCAAATGGAATCAAATATTCGTCATCAGGCTCAGCTGAAGATGCATAACTTTGACGATATAAACTCTTATGCTCCATAAATATTACAGGATCATCCATTCTGCATGCCATTTTTAATAATCCTTTTGCATCTGCAGCATTAGATGGATAAGCAATGTATATACCTGGCATATGAATAAAATAACCATCTATGGATTGACTATGACAAAGTCCGCCATGAATATAACCACCTACAGGTACACGTATAACTGCAGGGCAAGACCATGAATTGTTTGAACGATAACGTATTGTGGCTAATTCATTACGTATTTGCATCATTGCTGTCCATATATAATCTCCAAATTGTATCTCAACAACAGGTTTATAACCAACAGTTGCTAAACCAATAGCTGATCCAATAATAGATGATTCTGCAAGAGGGCTATTAAAAACTCTTTCCTTACCATATTTATCCGTTAATCCTTTAGTTGCTGTAAATACTCCACCCTTTGGATCTGCAATATCTTGACCATATATGAGCATTTTTTTATTTTTACCCATTTCCTCTGAAAGAGCATGATTTATCGCATCCACAAAAACAGTGTTATCATTTAGTATAGCTATGTTCTCATTGTATTCAGGCGCATATCCACTATACACATAATTAGTGGCAGATGATGAATCAGGATGTTCTTTGCTTTCTGCCCAGTCTGCATCATTCTCTATTTGATTTTTAATTCTTTTATCCAGTCTATCGAATTCTTCTTTTTTAATTATTTTGTTATTAATACACTCATCAACAAACCTTTGTATGGGATCGTTTTTTTCCATTTTATCTATTTCTTTTTTGGTACGATATTTTAAATGATCATCGGAAGATGAATGTGGTTTTAATCGGTCACAATGAGATACGATTACAGCTGGGCCCATCCCCTTTCTAGCTCGGTCTATTGCCTTTTTAAAAGCCAAATGAGTCTCAAAATAATCAGAACCATCTACATCAAATCTTGCTAGATGTTGATAGCCTGATACCATAGAAAAAATAGATTCTCCGGATATCTGTTCAGAAATATGTACACTAATGGCATAGTCATTATCTTGAATATGATATATTACAGGAAGTTTCTCCCGACTGGACCAATTTAATGCCTCATGGAAGTCACCTTGACTTGTTGTGCCCTCACCAGATGAAACATAAACTACTTCTTTTTTCTTATTTAACTTACATGCCATAGCACAACCAACGGCCTGCAGATACTGTGTGCCGGTTGGGCTGGATTGTGTGACAATATTCAAATCACGCTTTCCATAATGATGAGGCATCTGTCTACCGCCAGATGATGGATCATCTGATTTTGCAAAAAAGGCTAATAAATGATCTTTAGCAGACATTCCTAAACCAATTGTAAATGCACTATCTCTATAGTATGGATAAAACCAATCTTTTGCTGATTTGAAATTAAATGCTGCTGCAATTTGTGCAGCTTCATGACCCGAACATGCCATGTGAAAAAATCCTTTTCCTTGCCTTAAAAGTATTGCCATCTTTTCATCAAGCAATCTAGATAAAATCATATTTTCATAAACCCGTAACAATTCTTTCTTTTGAAATCCGTACAAACTTGGCATAATTAATCTTTTTCTATATTTTTAATATTAAATTGATCGAGAAATTTGATTTTAACAGAATTTTTTACTGATCCTAAATTTATATTTTTATTAAGAATTTTTGACATACTGGTAACACCATATTCAAAAATACCGCAGGGAATAATGCTATTATAATTATTAAGATCAGGATCAATATTTAATGAGAAACCATGCATTGTAATCCATTTTGAAACCCTAACACCTAAGGCAGCAATTTTTTCATTCTTATACCAAACACCAGTTAACCCATTTTTTCGTTCTGATTGAATATCAAAATCTAATAACGTTTCAATAATTACCTGCTCTAAGCTCCGCATATACCAACTTATACTCTTTTTATAGTTTCGCAAATCAATGATTGGATATCCAACTAATTGACCTGGCCCATGATATGTAACATCGCCACCTCGTTCTACATGAAAAGTTTTAATATTTTCAGGATAATTTTGAAGTATATGATTTTCATTTGCATTTTTACCAAGTGTGAAAACGGGTTCATGCTCAACAAAAATTAAAGTGTCATTAATTTCATTATTTGATCTTTTTTTAAGCATTTCTTTTTGAAAATTCCAGGATTCCTGATATGATTTTAATCCTAGATCTAATATATCAATATTGTGAATTTTAGTCTTGTTCTGTAAATCAATCATTGATGTACCCCAATATCATAAGCATCCAATGCAGCTTCCATAATTGATTCAGAAAGGGTTGGGTGAGGATGCATTGTATATGCAAAATTTTCCCACGTAGCTTCAAGACTTTTGGCTATTACTAACTCCTGAATAAGCTCCGTGGCATCAGCACCAATAATATGGCATCCTAATAATTCGCCATATTGAGAATCAAAAATAATTTTTACAAATCCATCCGGTTTTCCCATAGACAATGCCTTTCCATTGGATTTAAAATAAAATTTACCCACTTTCAAATCATAACCTATTTCTTTTGCCTGTGCTTCAGTCAGGCCCATTGAAGCAACTTGAGGCTGACAATACGTGCAAGATGGAATATTATTAAAATCGATTGGCTCTGTCTTATGATCTGCAATTTTTTCTACAGCCACATGACCTTGCGCAGATGCAACGTGGGCTAACCATGGAGGTCCTGAAACATCACCAATTGCAAAAATATTAGAAATATTTGTTTGTCCATATTCATCAATTGTAATTGAACCGTTATTTGTGTTAACGCCTAATGCATTCAATCCAATATCTTCAATATTGCCAGCTATACCAATAGCAACTAATACTACACTCGATTCAATAACCTTTTTCTTATTACCACTTTTAACATGCACTTTAACTTTTGTTTTCAATTTTTCTACTTTTTCAACTACTGAGTTATTATTTATCACTATACCAGAATCAATAAATTGCTTTTTCAATTCATTAGAAATTTCTTCATCTTCCATTGGCAATATTCTATCCATCATTTCAATCATTGTAACTTTTGTTCCACACGAATTATAAAAATAGGCAAATTCACTACCAATTGCTCCTGCTCCAACTATTACCATATCTTTAGGCGGTTTTTTAAGAATCATCGCTTCTTTTGAGCTTATTATTTGCTTACCATCAAATGAAAGATTTGGAATGTTTTTGGGCTTACCTCCTGTAGCTATAATAAAATGTTTTGATTTAACATTCGTAATTTTATTGCCCTTAGTTACTTCAATATTATCCTTCCCTTTAAAAACACCTCTGCCCTCAATATGGGTTATTTTATTTTTTTTCATTAAATATGATATTCCTTTAGATAACCTTTGAGAAATTTGACGACTTCTATTGATTATTTTACCATACTCAATCTTATAAGAAGGTATTTTAATTCCATATTGATCAGCATTTTTAATAAGATCAATCATTTCAGCGCTTTTTAATAAAGATTTAGTGGGAATACATCCCCAGTTAAGGCAAATACCCCCTAACTTGTCCTCATCAACGATTGCAGTGTTGAAACCTAATTGAGAAGCACGAATCGCAGCAACATAACCCCCAGGTCCTCCACCTAAAATTGTTATATCAAATGAATTATTTGCATTCATTTATATAATTATGGAGTTAAGTATTATACCTATTGATTAATGACATAAACTCATTACGTGTTCTTACAGATTCTCTAAATTTTCCTAACATTGTAGAAGTCGTAGCTAAACTATTCTGTTTTTCAACACCTCTCATTTGCATACACATATGCCTCCCCTCCATTACAATAGCAACACCAACAGGATTCAAAACGGTTTGTATTGCATCTGCAATTTGATGAGTTAATCTTTCTTGTACTTGTAGTCTGCGTGAAAACATATCGATAATTCTTGGTATCTTTGATAGACCTATTACCCTTCCATCAGGTATATACCCAACATGTGCTTTCCCAAAGAAGGGCAATAAATGGTGTTCACAAAGACTGAAAAATTCAACATCTCGAACAACGACCATATCCTTAGAAGATTCCTTAAAAATTGCATTATTTACAATTGTGTCTAAATCTTGATTATAACCTTTAGAAAAATATTGCCAAGCTTTTGAAACACGATGAGGCGTTCTTTTTAAACCTTCTCTATTTGGATCTTCACCTATTTCCAAAAGCAGTTGGTGTGTTAATTTTTCTAAATTTTCATTTATATCCATAAGTTATCTTTCTTCATATGTTGCAATATCAATTTTACCTTTTAATAAATAAAGTATGCCATATATGATAGGGGTATCTATAAATGCCATAAGCATTTTAAACATCCAGCCATCAAAAATAGCTGAAATAATTTGATCAGGCTTCCAAACGCCAATAAATAAAATACATATCACTAAACTTGTATCCACTAATTGAGAAGCAATAGTAGATCCATTATTTCTAAGCCATAAATGCTTGCCATTAGTTAATTTTTTCCAAAAATGAAATATTCTTACATCAATGAATTGTGCAATTAAATATGCAACCATAGAAGCAGCAATAAGTCTCCATGCGTTTCGAAAAACAGAATTATATGTAACGTCATCTACAATTGATGATGGAATAGCATTAAATTGACCGCCTAACCAAAGAAATAATAGAACAAATAATGAAGCAATGAATCCTGAAAAAACAACAAGATTTGCTTTTTTCTGTCCATAAAGCTCTGAAATTAGATCCGTTACAAGAAATGTAAGGGGGTATGGTAGAATTCCTGCTGAAACTATAAAAACTTTAAATCCTAAATCTACAGTAACAAATTTATTTGCTATCAAGTTACAAGTGACAAGCGAAGCAATAAAAATACCAGCAAGAACTAAATAAAATTGATCTTTAAATGTATTATCCTGGCCCATAATAATCTGTGAATATTGTTGGAGTTTCATGTAAACGGACTCTGTGCAATTTCGCTGAATCAAAATCTTTAACAATTTGATTCCAAATAAATATTACTAAGTTTTCAGAGCTTGGTTGTTTATCCTTAAACCAATCGACTTCGACATCAAATTGAGAATGATCTAATATGTCAATAACATTCTTCTGAACAATCTTTTTAAGATATAAAAGATCTACAATAAAACCAGTTTCATGATTAATCTCTCCTTTTACCATTACTTCTAAAGTATAATTATGTCCATGTATTTTAGAATCAGGACCAAAAACTTCCCAATTTTTCTCCTTGGTCCAATCTGAATGACCATATTGGTGTGCAGCATTAAAATAAAAAACTTTTGTTAAAAATGGACCAGTCATATTATTTGTATAATACAAATTTTATTCATACTTGAATATATGTATATAGATTCTTAAAAAAATATAATAAAAACAAAAGAATACATCTAATTTATGACGAAGGACAGTTAGGAGATAGCACACAATTATCACATTGTGGTCTTCTTGCTATACATATGGATCTACCATGGTCTATAATCATATGTGTGAGCTTGACCCAATCTTTTTTATCAAAGATTTTCATCAACTCTAACTCGATCTTTTTTGGGTCTTTTGTTGTAGCAAACCCCAGTAAATTCATAATTCTAATCATATGTGTATCAATGACCATTGATGGGACATTAAAGCACTCACCTAATATGCAATTAGCAGTTTTTCTACCCACTCCAGGCAGTGTAATAAGTTCTGACATAGTTTCAGGTACTTTGCCATTATACTTTTCTAATATTGCTAATGATGACCCCTGAATACTTTTTGCTTTTTGATTATGATAACCACACGAAAAAATATATTTTGACAACTCACTTAAATCTGCATACGCAAATGATTCAATAGTTGGATATTTTTTAAACAATTTTGGGAGAACTTGATTAACACGATGATCCGTACATTGTGCTGATAAAATTGTCGCAACAAGCAGTTCATGGGGATTCTTATAATTTAATGAACACTTTGAATCAGGGTATTCTTTATTTAATGTATTAACAATCTTTTTTGCACGAGTTCGATTTGAATTATCCATTTTTTTTTAAATTATCATTTGATAAAAGAGTATCTATATTTTTTACAAGTACTGAATGCAAATATATCATTTCACAACCAGCATCACGAAAATCATTCCATATCTGTTTTTTCATTTGTCTCATTATACCAACTATTCGAATAGATGAATTATTTTCCAGAATCATTGAAATTGTATCTGGCTTGATTTCATCGCTATCCAAATCAATAATTAACATATTCGCATCATTTTTTAATTCCTTCAAATCATCAATAAATGTAATCTTATTATTTCCATATAATAATTGTTCAGACAACTTCGTTCCAAGTTCTAAATCATTTGTGTAAAGTAAAATATTACTCATGCAAAAATATTTTGGGACATTTTGTCCAATTAAATTCTGTCGTATTATTTATTAATTCCAATTCTATATTCAGTTCATTCATCATATGTTTCAATTCTTTTAGTTTAACATTTCTGTGATTATGTGGAAAACTATATAATTTCTTAGTTGATTTTTTTAGAAGACTTCGTGCGCCATTTATATTCTTATTCTGCAAATGAACAAAACATACTGCTAGCTGAATTAAGCCTTGAATAAAATCTCTATCTTTTAAATAATATTCTGACCACAAGTCTTCCCATATTTCGTGAGCATCAAAAAAATTTTCCTCATTAAAAGTTTTTAATCCAGAAAGAAATAATTCTTCTTTCTTTATTTCGTCATTCACTAATTAATACCGTCTCTTTCAAATCATATTTCCCATTATTCTCCTTTACGGTTCCTGCTTGTCGAATGGGGTCATGTTCAAAAAATATAATCCAGTTCTCATCAACAATTTTTGATAATAAATATTTCTTTTCTTTAATTGTTTGAATAGGATTTATATCATAAGCCATAATCCAATTTAATGGTATGTGACACGCCATTGGGAACATATCCGCAGCATAAAAAACGGTTTTTGAACTATCTTTAATAATTGGGTGTGCCATTCCAGTTGTATGACCATTGGAAATAAAAAGATCAATTCCTGGAAAAATATCACTTTTCCCATTTATAAACTTAATCATGCTATTTTGCGCAAGTACTTTCCAGTTTTCTTCTAAATAGCTCCCTTTGTCTTTTTCAGTCGGAGAATTTGCCAAATCCCAGTTATCTTTGTGCACCCAATATTGTGCATTTGGAAAGGTCGGAACAATTTGATCATTATTATATGTTGTATTTCCTCCTGCATGATCAAAATGTAAGTGCGTACAAATAACATCAGTTATATTATCAGGTGATAAGCCAACTTTAGAAAGAGAATTATTCAAATTAACTTTATCTAATCGGATATTATATATGGATTTATATTTTTTATCCCATTTATCTCCATTTCCTGTATCAATAATAATGTTTCGACCATTCCCTATTAATAAAAGTGAGCGAGTAACCATATTAATTCTATTTAACTGGTCTGCGGAAGCTTCTTTTTCCCAAATAACCTTTGGAATTATACCAAACATGGCACCCCCATCAAGACTAAACTGGCTTGTTACTATACTATATAATTTATAATTGCCTATTTTCATTTGTTTTCTAAAAGAAATTGTAGTTTATATGCTAAGAATGGTAGATACTTTTTGTCAATTCTTTTTGTAAAATAACGCAATGCCTCTAATGTTATCAACCTACTAATAATATCATAATTAGATTCAATTATATCTTCAGCTAGCTTCACAAAATAATCAGTTTTTTTATTTAAATATAATTTTAATTCATCTGGGTTTATTTCTTCAATATCAATTTTTTTCATCTTATTAGTATTTAACCAATATGATATCTCTCTTTTAAATCCTGGTAAGCGTGTATATTCTGATTCTATCAACCTCCATGATGCTGATAGATTATTTAAATCATTTGAATTTTTACAATTCATAAAATATTTATTTATATCTGTTTCTTTTATAGTCTTACTAGCATGAGGTTTTGGAAGTGTTTTATTAAATAACATATGTATTATACATTGTAAAAAGACCCATACTTTTTCTTTTTCAGGTGAAAAGGCAAAAGCCCTTAGGCAATGATAAACAAATAGTACATTTTCTTCGATATCTTGTAAAGCTATCTCTGCTAAATTTTGTAATATTGCTGGACTACTATCAGAGGCTAAATAAATCCTTGCCAGATGTTTCTGAGCATTTGTTAAATCGCCGCTTTGACATGAATCCTCAAGATCACTTATAAAAACCGTTAACCCAATTTCTTCTTTAGTAGTTTTTTCTAAATAGATTTTATCATTTCTATTATTTTCAAGTTTATTAGTATGATTGCGTATAAAATCTAATATTATGTTTGAAGGGTTTGATCGCACATCGCCTAAGATATTCTTTAAAGAATTAATTAATATAATTGGATGACTATTGGAATTACCATTGTATATGCAAGAAGCTGCATTAAGTAAATCTGCTGATAACGAATCTTCTAATTTAGAAATAGCCAAATGATCTTAAAATAGTATAAGATTAATTATCAATTGGAGGGGACGGCTCTGTATTAGAATTCGATTTAGAGATCTTATTACTTAGATTAAAGAATAATTGGAGCGATAAACCCACAATACGGGAATTTTCTGAAGGAAAACCAAACTTTGTTGTATGAGGTAATTCAATAAATCTTCCTTCAGGTTTATAATTTGAACTAAAAACATCACCTATAGGCATACTAGAAAAATCATGATAATAACCTAGTTCAAAACTCATTCTTTTTCCTGAATTTCTACCAAATAAGAAACCAATTCGAGAACTTGTTTTATCACTAATTCCATTTGGTATATACATAAATCTAAACCCCATCCAAGAGCTTGATCGGTTTGGATTATTCTTTTTCTTCTTCCCTTGTTTAAATTTATAATATGTTATATCATAGTTAGAATTTGGATTGAGACTCCATCCAATATTTAACATATCCCATTTATTTTCTTTTTCATATAAAAGACGACTATAATCAACTCCTGAACCATAAATTGGCAGACCGACTCTAAAACCAATATCTGATCTATCACTAACGCCTTTACGATACCATAAATAAGGAAAAATATTCTCTATCGAAAATGCATATCCATATTCTACTTCACCAACCTCCATTCGCTTAGTCGCAACACGTGGATGAGATGCGCATCCATTTAAAATCATGATTATTAATAGCGTATAAGCGATTCGAGTCATACGCTAAAATCGTTTAAATAATAAATTAAAGTCAAGCTTTAGACAATAAAGTTAATATGTCTAATGACTACCCACCTTCAGGTCGATCCAGAACGTCTTGCGAAGGGTTTGGTGGGAGATTTAATATATTAACACCAAAAAAATTACCCAAATGAGATATAATATCTTTTACAGAGATCATACCGCAAATTTTTCCTTCTTTACTAATAATAGGGATATGTCTTATTCCATAAATATGCATTTTGTTTAAAGCATATGATATCGGATCTTCCGGGTTTAATGTTTCAGGATTTTCTGTCATATAATTGTCAATTAATTCTACTTCAAGATTTAATCCTTTTCCTGTAACTCGTAATAAGAAATCTCTTTCTGTCATAACCCCAATAATTTGATTATTTTTTTCAATCATGACACAACCAACCTTTTTATCACGTAAAATATTAATCGTAGAATCTAAACTTGTACCGGATTCAATAATTGGGTGATAACGAAGCGATAAGCTTGCTATTGGATCATTTAAAGAAAGAGCTTTGTTCAATGAAGTTTCAGAATCATGCTCTATTTCATCCATCCTAGCTAATTCATCATCAAAATCTTTATTCATAATAACATCTTATTTTAAATAAATCATCTTACGACTAAAAATTATGGGTAAATAATCATCAACTTGAGCTTGTATTGTCATAAAATATAATCCACTTGAAAAGTTTTCTCCGCTCCAATTATAACTATACAATCCCTTATTCATTTGATTCTCTTCAAAAAATAAATGAATAATTCTTCCTGCTGCATCATTTATATAAAGACTAATTATAGCAGGTTGCAACAAATCAAAAGATATCGTTGTTTCAGAATTAAATGGATTAGGATAATTTTGGTATAAAGCAAATATTTCAGGAATCATTAATTGTGAAACCGCACTTTTAACTAGATCATTCGGTTCTCCAAGAGTAGAAATCGAGTATTGTTTCCAGCCATGATGATCAGGTATGCGCCCTTCAGTTAATTCATGTCTAGTATATATTGCTCTTGTATCAATTATTTTCCATAAACCAAAATCATCTTTTACTTTTAGATCTATCCATGAGAATATGATATCATTATTTAATATAAATACTGAATCAATATATACTGGATCAAATGTGTAAAAGGGTTCAACCTCCCACATAAGAAAATCATTTATAAATACACCTATAGTGTTGGCTGCACTATTCTTCCCATGAACCTCAATAAACAATTGATTTGTCTTAGGCTCGTTTACAATTTCATTTAAACAAAATTCTCTCATAGGTTGCGATATCATAATTGGCGGCCCTAACAATGAATCTTCTAAAGCAAAAAATTGATCATCGATAGATATTCCATAACCGGAATCCATATTATTAATAGGAAGAGTTTTTTGAATTTTCCCATTTATAATTAATTCATATTTATTCATATTGTCTAATAGCTCAACATCAAAAGTGTTAGAATCTTGATAAATACTTTCATCAATAATTAACTCATGATTATCATCTAATAAAACAATAGAGTGTACTTGTTCTGGATGAATGGCAACAAATCTTGCAATATTTTTTCCACTTACATTTCTCCAAGTACCAATTGGTAAAAC
>JAZAOA010000050.1:0-22744 GCA_036228285.1 Fidelibacterota bacterium | reverse complement strand
CTAAATAGGCGCTGACTGCACTATACAGCCAACCTGCAGCTAATAATCCAGAAAAAATCTGATAACTGGAATTCGCAGCATCCATATCTTTTCTGCTAGCATCGCGCTTTTCTTTATATAAAAGTAGCAAAGCAACATCTGTCTCTTCCCAATAGAGTGTTTGATATTTATTATAATCATCCAATGATGTATCATATTGAGATTTAAAATTCAAAGTTGCAGCCATTAATGCTGCTTCAATACCCATCCATAGGTACCCTATTCGCTTATTATCATTATATACGTGTCCAAGCCCTGGAACTGCAACTCCACGAAGAAGCGCACCCATTTGTGTTTTTGGTTTTTGAATCTTAGGAGGTTTGGATTTCTTTTCTTCTTCCGGTTTTTCCGTATCTTCATCAGTCATTGCCTCTTCGGACACCGTATTTTGATCTTTTGGCGCTACCGCTTGATTTTCTGGGTTAGCATTTGGATCTTCAGATGCTTCAATATTCTCTTGGTTTTCCGTATCCAAAGGTGGTGCATCCTGAGCATAAAGCCCTCCAATAAAAAACATTAGTATTAGTAGGTATATTTTTTGTGACAAAATTTCCTCCGTATTCAAATTTTATATTATCATAAAAAAGTGATGCAATTCAAGCGGTTATTATCCGCCAATTATAGAGTATTTAATAGAGATTTACAAACCCATTTTATAGATAAATTATGACCCAAACGAATATCTCCCCAGAAAGATGGAAGATCTATGAAATATCCATTGTATAAAGTTGTGATTTGAGGATCCGTTTCCATTTTTTTGAATGCTCCATCCTGTTCGTGAACAGTCCTCCATTGGGTAAAACGTACATTGTCATCAATAAAATACCCTGTTTCTTTGGAAAATTTGCACTGAGATCGAAAACGGTCTGTCCCAGCCAATGCAGCAGCTATGGAATGCACGGTTAATGGGATTGAATGATTCCACTGTTCGGATCCCAATGCAGCAATCATTCCTCCATAACTGTGCCCCATTACCCAAATGGAATCCAGAAATGAATTTTCCTCAACAAATGAATTCATTGCTTCTATATACTCTTCCGCAATTTGATCTGGGCATTGATTCCAATCATATCGGTACAGCCAAATCGGGACCTTAAATTTGCTTAGTTCATGTAATGGCTCTGCCCATTCAAACCCTTTGGTAGTCCATCCCCAGGGATAATACCCATGCAACACAACAATCCCATACGTTGAATCAGCGACTTGATATCCTGTTAGTCCATGAAACCCATTATCTCGTTGAATGATGTATTCATTGTAATCTTTTTTGATATAGTGAAATTTTGTGAGATTAAAATCTGAATATTGTTGCTGGTCACACCCAACAACAAATAAGAAAGCAAGAATCCATAGATGCCTTTTTATACACATTTTCATGGAATTTTACTTTATTAAAGGGACTTAGGCAAATAAACTTTCTGTTGCTTCAACCGTATTTTCTACCAACATAGCAATCGTCATGGGCCCTACTCCACCAGGTACGGGTGTTATACCTGCAGCAATATCCTGCACAGCATTGAAATTTACATCACCAACTAACTTATACCCTTTATCTGATTTATCAGGTACACGATTAATACCAACATCAATTATAACGGCATCCTTTTTAATATATGAATCATCAATCATCTCTGGAACACCAAGGGCTGCAATAAGAATATCTGCTTGGGTTGTTATTGTTCGTAAATCAGAAGTTCCTGAATGACAAATGGTTGTGGTAGCGTTGGAATATGATTGCTTTTGACTTAATAAAATCGACATTGGCCGACCAACAATATTACTCCTTCCCAATACAACTGCATGTTTGCCAGCGGGATCAATATCAAAATGTTCCAAAATACGCATAATACCTTTTGGTGTACATGGGATAAATCGAGGTTTTCCTGCCGTTAAACGCCCTAGGTTCTCTGGATGAAAACCATCCACATCCTTTTCTGGTGTTATTGCATGAATAACTGCATCCGTATCAATATGTTTTGGCAAAGGAAGTTGGACTAGAATTCCATGGAATACAGGGTCATTATTTAGAGTACGTATCGTAGATAATAGTTCTTCTTGAGAAGTATCTTCCGGTAAACGAATCGTTTCCGAATGCAGGTTCATCTTACGAAATCGGCGTGTTTTGTTTCGCACGTACACCTGAGAAGCAGGATCATCACCAACAATTACTGCTGCAAGACCAGGTACAGCAGAATGATTCGTTGAAAGAGCTGTAATACGGCGCTCTAATGCCGTATAGACTGCATCTGAAACCACTTTTCCTGATAATATATTGGTTTCAGCCATGCAAGTAAATGGTATTAATTCAGCTCTTCGTCAATCACTTCAATGATTGATTGTACTTTACCCTCAATCTCTGAAGAAAATTTATCTTTATCATTGCGCATGGTAAAATATTCATCTGCAATATTCATAGCAGCTAACATGGCAATACGAGTTGTGGACTGCGGATCAGATAAGCCTTGCTGTACTTCACGCATTTTTTCATCCACAAAACTTGCAATCGATTGTATGTACGTCGAATCAGCAGGTGCTTTGACCGTATAATCTTGGCCAAAAATTGTTACGCGTACAAAACTGTCATTGTCATCCATAATCTCCTCCTCAAAACATCAATTAGATGATCGTAATTTAGCGTCAAATTCAGATAAAACAAGACGCTTAATTTTATTTATTACGGAACTTACCTCTTTATCTTCAAGCGTTTTATCGGGGTGTTGAAACCGAAAATGAAAGGTAACGCTCTTTTGATTATCTCCTACACTCTTGTGGCGAAAAATATCAATAGGAAACACATTATTTAAATTAGGGTAGTTCTGTTGTAGAATTTTCTGAGACACCTTCCCTGTTTCAACTTCTTCAGGGAATACAAAATCAACATCACGTTCCATAACAGGATACACATTAATTGGTGAAAATTTTTGTTCATGTTGCATTAGCGGAACTAACTTATTTACTTCTAAATTAAAACAATGGACTGGATTATCAATTTCCAATCCTAGATTTTGTATAAAATCTGGATCTACAGTTCCTAAAACACCTATTTCCTCTTTTCCCATGCAAACTGTAAATGCTTTTTGATACCCTTTCATTTCTAATGGATCATGCGTCGGTGCATTTACACCAAGAACATTGCATAATCTATCTATATGACCCATAACGCTAAATACCGTTACAGGCTTTGCCTGATCATGAGCAGAAAGGGATACTCGATTCCCATGCATGATTCCGCAAACCATAGGAATCTCTTTCATTCCAGCAAATCCTTTCTTTTCCTGTAAAAAAATATTTCCGAGTTCAAATAAATACAAATCAGAAGAACCATTTTTAATATTAAAATCCAGTGATTCTAATAAACCGGGTAATAAATCTGTTCGCATATGCGTCATATGCTCTGTTAGCGGATTCATCATGGCGATCGATTTTTTTCCATGAATCGTAGTCCAGTGCTTGCTTTGCAACGTATTGGATTGACACTCTTGATACCCAAAGGCGTAAAATAAATTTCGCAAATCCTCTAATGACTGTTCTGGATCCGGGTGTTCTAATAAGTAAGACGATGAATAATTCATAGCAGAAGGAATATTATCATATCCATACACACGAATAATTTCTTCGATTAAGTCTGCTTCCCTTTCTAAATCTGGACGAAAACTAGGAGGCGTACATTTCCAAAAATCTTTTTTCTTTTCATGCTTGATATTTAAACCATCAAGAATCATTTTTACTTCTTTATCTGTTATTTTGCAACCAGCAAATAAATCCAATTCACTTCTTCTCATGGATATATTTTTTGACTTGAATTTCCCTGGATATTCATCAATGATTCCTGGAACTAATTCACCTCCTGCAATTTCTTGCACTAAATTGATTACTCTCCATAATGCTGTTTCCGCTGCATGCATATCTGCACCTCGCTCAAATCTTCTAGATGCTTCCGTAAGTAAACCCAATTCTTTGGATCCCTTTCGTATTGTTACTGGATCAAAATACGCACTTTCTACAAATACAGTTGTTGTATTGTCCTGTACCGCTGATTCCAATCCACCCATAATCCCAGCAAGAGCAATTGGTTTCTTACCATCTGTAATCAACAATTGTTGTTTGGATAATTTTCTCTTTTCTTCATCCAATGTAGTGATTGTTTTATCATTCTTCACTCTTCGAACAGATATATTATTGGAGGGAATTTTATCATAATCAAAAATATGAGTTGGATGCCCCATCTCTAATAACACATAATTCGATATATCAACAAGATTATTAATACTGCGTTGTCCTGCAGCTTTTAGCCGCTCTACCATCCATTCTGGTGAAGGACCAACTGTAACATTATGCAATACTGCTCCCATATATCGTGGACAATCGGCTGCGTCTTCAATGGTTACTTTAGCTATCTTATGAATATCTTTGCTTTTCGCATTGGATATTTTTACAGGAATATTTTTAAGTTTTCTTTTCGTTTTTAGGGCAACTTCCCGCGCAATACCATAATGAGAAAATCCATCCGGACGATTTGGAGTTAAGTCTAACTCTAACGAAGAATACATTTTATCCAAATGAGGCTGAATTGGTCTACCAACTTTCAGAGTATTCGGGAGAACCATAATTCCATCGTGCTCATCGGATATACCCAATTCACGTTCGGAGCATATCATTCCTCGACTTTCTTCTCCACGAATTTTTGCTTTAGATATAACAAAATCACCAGGTAAAACCGCACCAACTTGGGCGAATGCAATCGTTTGTCCCGCATCCACATTTGGTGCACCACAAACAACATTTAACGTATCTGTCCCATCGTTTACGGTACAAAGCTTTAATCGATCAGCATTGGGATGCTTTTTTGCTGTAACTACTTTCCCAATAACTATTTTAGATAATAAGGAAAAATCATGTACCACTTCTGATTCAAAACCAAGCATAGACAGCATATCTGCAAGAGAACCTGGACTCTCCTTAACATCAACAAATTCTTTTAACCATTCAATAGAAATACGCATTAGAATTGATCCAAAAACCGTTTATCATTTTGAAAAAATAAACGAATATCACTAATACCATACTTTAGCATTGCAATCCGTTCAATTCCTAAGCCAAATGCATACCCATGCCACACTTTTGGATCATAGCCGACATTTTCGAATACAGCTGGGTCTACCATACCACAACCAAGAATCTCTAACCATTGCCCCCTTTTTTCATCCCATATATCCACTTCTGCACTTGGTTCAGTGAACGGAAAAAAGCTTGGACGGAAACGCATCGTAACTTTGTTTCCAAAAACACGTTTCACAAAATATTCCAATGTACCTTTCAAATCACCAAATGAAATGTTCTTATCCACCACTAAAGCCTCCACTTGGTGAAACAAACAATAACTTTTAAAACTGATTGCTTCATTACGATAAACCCTACCAGGAACAATATATCGTAAAGGAGGTTCACTGTTTTCCATTAAATGTATTTGCACATTGGAAGTATGTGTACGCAATACCACATCCTTTTGCACAAAGAAAGTATCCTGCATATCTCTTGCCGGATGATGTTGTGGAAAATTTAATGCAGTAAAATTGTGATAATCGTCATCAATTTCTGGACCATAGGCTATATGAAACCCAACAGAAGTAAAAATATCTTTAATTTCTTGTAGGGTTTTTGATATTGGATGTCTAGATCCCAAACGCTGGTTTTCACCAGGCAATGTATAATCTAAAGCATCTCCATTTGAAGAATCCTTAGTAATATACTGTTTTTCCTGAATTTCAAATAAACGAGTACATTCTTCCTTTAAGGAATTGATAGCCTTACCTGCTTTAGGTCGATCTTCCGGTGCAATGGATCCCATTTGAGCATATAATTTTGCCAACTCACCTTTACGACCAAAATAGGCACTTTTTAAGGATTCAATCTCGCGTTGATCTGTTGGAAACGAATCGAGAGCAGTCTGAAATGATTTTCGGACTGCCTCGATAGTTTCTTTTAATGAATTGGTCACTTGTTTACGTTGGCAACCAATTCAGCAAAGGCATCTGGGTTGTGTACAGCTAAATCTGCTAAGATTTTTCTATCCAACTCTATACCATTGCTTTTTAATCCGCCGATAAAAGCGGAATATGACATTCCATTTAATCGTGCTGCGGCATTAATACGTGCGATCCACAATCTTCGAAATACACGCTTTCTCTGCCGTCGATCCCGATAAGCATAGGTTCCAGCCTTCCAAACAGCATCTTTTGCTGATTTGAAAGTGCGGCTCCGGGCACCATAGTAGCCTTTGGCCTGCTTAATGATCTTACGATGTCGTCTATGTCTAGGTACTGAACTATTCGCTCTAGGCATAATTCATCTCCTTTATGAGCCCAACATACGGCGTACTCTTTTTTCTTCTGTACTATCAACAAGTCCTGCTTTACGCATTTTTCGTTTAGCACTATTTGAGCGCCGGATGAGCATATGGCTATGGTTTGCTTTGTTACGTTTAATTCGACCACTTCCAGTGACTTTAAATCGCTTTGCAGCGGCCCTTCTTGTTTTCATTTTTGGCATAAGATTTTTCTCCTATATCGCATTGAAATATACAGAAATACGTCTTCCTTCTAGATCTGTTTTTCCTTCCGGTTCGGCAATATCCTCTAACGCATCTGCTACTCGATTTAATAGATCTTCCCCTAAATCAAGTCGACTTATTTCTCGACCTCGAAACATGATAGTTACCTTTAGTTTGAAACCTTCTTTTAAAAATTTTCGGCCCATATTATTGACCTTTGTATCAAAATCATGGTCACCTATCTTTGGTCGTAATCGTATTTCTTTTACTTTTATAACATGTTGTTTTTTTCTACTTGTTTGAATTTTTTTCTTTTTCTCATATTTGAGTTTTCCAAAATTCACGATTCTACATACAGGGGGATCTGTATTTGGTGATACCTCCATTAAGTCCAGACCAACATCATCTGCTCTTTTCATTGCATCTTCGATTGAAACAATTCCCAATTGTTCCCCATCTTCTGATATTAATCGAACTTCTGTAGCATCGATTCTTTCATTTATTTTTGCTTTATCAATTAGTGCGATAAGTATTCCTCCTAGTTATTATTTCATTGTTTAATTCTTTTATGATTGCATCTAAAGACTGTACACCTAAATCACCTTGAAAACGTCTTCGGACAGAAACCTCATTGTTTTTTGCTTCTTTTTCTCCAACAACAAGCATCACATTTATTCGCTGAACTTCTGCTTGACGAATTTTAGCACCCATTTTTTCTGCCTGCGCATTCAAGTATACACGAATACCAGCATCATGTAATTTCTCTTCTACCATTTTTGCATAATCAATTACTTTATCAGATATTGGTAATACAGCTACTTGCACTGGAGCAAGCCATAAAGGAAAATCTCCACCATAGTGCTCTATCAAAAATCCAATAAAACGTTCATGTGTACTTAATGGGGCGCGATGAATACATAATGGAGTTTGATCCTTTCCTTGTTCATCGGTATATGTCAAACCAAACCGTTTAGGTATTGCAAAATCTACTTGATTGGTCGCAAGAGTAAATTCTTTTCCAATCGCACTCCACACCTGAACATCAATTTTCGGTCCATAAAAAGCAGCTTCACCAGAAATTTCCACATGATCTATATTCCCTTCAATTAGAGCTTCTCGAACTTCTTCCTCTGTCTTCTTCCATAAAGTTGGTTCGTTAATATATTTTTTGCCTAATCCAGCTGGATCATGCAAGCTTAACCGCATTTGATATTTATCAATTCCAAAAATTTCAAAATAATGAAGATACATATTGCAAACAGCAAGAAATTCTTCCTTGAACTGTTCCGACGTGCAATAAATATGAGCATCATTCATCTGCATACTTCTTACACGCATTAAGCCAAACAACTGGCCAGACTTTTCATACCGATAACAAGTTCCATACTCAGAAAATCTCACCGGTAAATCTCGATAACTTTTGGGCTGAGAATCATAAATTTTATGGTGATGCGGACAATTCATAGGCTTCACATAGTATTCAGTACCATCTACATCCATGCTTGGGTACATTGCATCCTGATAGTGATCAAGATGACCCGATTTTTCATAAAGAGACCCCTTTGTTAAATGCGGAGTGCGCACTCGATCAAAACCTGCAGCACGTTCCGTTTCTTTCGCAAGATTTTCTAATTCATCCATAATAACTGCACCATTAGGCAACCATAATGGCAACCCAGGACCAACCTCTTCATCAAAGGTATATAAAGAAAGTTCTTTTCCAAGCTTTCGGTGATCACGTTTCTTCGCTTCTTCAAGGAAGTTCAAGTATTTGTTTAACTTTTTCTTAGATGTAAAAACAGTACCGTATATACGCTGCAACATTTTATTGTTTTCATCTCCACGCCAATACGCTCCTGAAATATTTAATAATTTAAAATACTTTAGTTTTCCAATTGAAGGTATGTGTGGACCACGGCATAAATCAACAAAATCACCTTGAGAGTAGGATGATAATTGTTCATCAGAATCAATACTTTCAATAATCTCTAGTTTATAATCCTCATCCATATCTTTAAAAATCTTAACTGCTTCATCTCGCGACAAATCTGTCCGAATACAAGGATAATCTTCTTTCGAAATCTCATGCATCTTTTTCTCAATTTTTTCTAAATCCGCTTCAGAAAACGTAAAATCAACGTCAAAATCATAATAAAATCGATTTTCAATAGCCGGCCCAATGGTGAGTTTTGCTTTTGGCCAGAAAGACTTTACAGCTTGCGCCATCAAATGAGCGCAACTATGCAATAGAACTGCATGTCCATCGGGGCTATCTCCAGTCAAAATTGCAACTTCTGCATCCGTATTAATAGGAACGTTAAGATCAACTAATTTGCTATTAACCTGTGCAGCAAGAGCATCATCAGCAAGACGTGCGCCAATACTTTCTGCTATTTCGTGAGGAGTAACGCCAGGATCATATGTGCGCGTACTCTTATCCGGTAATGTAACGGTAATTTGACTCATAATATCATGAATTCTTGATACAATTTATATTATAATGTCCGTTACAAATTCAGAAACGTTATCGGCGATCATCATCGGATGATTCTTTGCATATAAGCCGAAGTCAGTATTTAATTTTATTCGTATAATATATTCCTATATAATTCTGTGGGCGATACTGGACTTGAACCAGTGACCTCTTGCATGTCAAGCAAGCACTCTAACCACCTGAGCTAATCGCCCCAAGTGGAGCTGAAATTCCTCGAGAAAACTCAATTTTGCAACAACTATTTTTAACAAAAAAACTTGGTTAAAAAATAGTAAAATATCAATTGCTAACAGTTTCTGTTTCTTGATCAGGAATAAATGAGCTTGTATAGGCAATTGGATCTTGCAAAATTTCTTTTGCTTTCATTACCACTGGATCATCTTTTATTGATTCTTTCACCCGATACTCTGAACCTTCCATAATGCCAATTAACTCTAAAAATAATCTCCGCTTTAAAAGGTCAACTTCCTCATCAAATAATATTGCCTCATGATCAATAATAAACGTTTCTAAAAAATCAAAAGCATGCGTTAGATCTATATTTGTACTATCTAATGAAAGTATTTTCTCTCTTGCTTTTTCAAGATCTTTTTCTCCTTCTGTATTTACATCCACATCTTGAGTATCAATATACGATTTGAAATCATCTAAAATCGTGACGTCAGCCAATGCATCTTCATAAGAATCATAACGATGCTGGCGCTCTTGAGCAAAATTAAAAAACAGACCTTTTCTCCAACATTCCAACACTAAAGGAGTAGCCTTAGGCATTTCTACTTCATAATCTGGTGAAATTCCACCACCGCCTTTTACTTTTCTCCCACCAATGGTATAAAATAAACTATCTTCTTTACCATCGTTTACAATTACTTCATCATCTATATAACCAGGTTTTTGAATTAATCTACCACTTGGGATATAATATTTTGCTGTTGTTACTTTTAAATTTCTTTTCCCACTACCATCCAAACCATATACAGATTGAACAAGGCCTTTGCCAAATGATCGAGCGCCAACAACTACACCTCTATCTAAGTCCTGTACCGCTCCAGCAATTATTTCACTTGCAGAGGCACTACCTTCATTTATGAGAATTGCAATTTTTATATCCTCATCAAGCATTGGTTCTTTGCGTGATATATAATTCTTGTTGGATTCTGGCAATCTACCCTTTGTAGATAATAGCGTACTTCCCTTAGGAGTGATCATATCTAATATTTCAATAGCTGATTGCAGTAAACCACCAGGATTGTCTCGCAAATCAATAATAATGCGTGAAGTATTTTCTGTTTGAAGATTTTTAATTGCAGAACGCATCTCAGGTCCAGAATTTTTTGAAAATCGCGTCAAGCGTATATAACCAGTTTCATCATTCAGCATCCCAGTGTATGCAACATCTTTTACAGTGATATAGTCTCTAGTTAATGTAAAATCAATTAATTTTTCATCTCCAAAACGTTTAATAGATAAAATAACATCAGTTCCCTTTGGTCCGCGAATTTGTTTCGCAGCATCATCTAATGACATTTCTTTTGTTAATAAACCGTCAATTTTTACAATAATATCCCCTGCAATAATTCCTTTTCTTTTTGCAGGTGAATTATCCATTGGAGAAATAACTGTTAATTTTTTTTCACGAACACCTAGATTTATTCCAACGCCACCATATTTTCCTTTTGTTAATAAGTCTAATGATTCTTTTTCGTCTTCTTCCATATAGACCGTATATGGATCTAAATCATCAAGAATATTATTAATAACAATTTTTGTAAATTTTTCCGTATCAAGACGATCTGCATATCTAGTAATTAATGATTTATAAACCTCATTAATTAAACGCTGGGAACGAGCAAGCTCTCGATATACGTCAGATTTAGTAAATGCAAATGAAAAAATACTTACAAAAAATAAGGAAATAAAAATCGCAGAATAACGTTTAGAAAATCTTCTATTTAACTTCACGATAACAAACCTCTTCTTTTTATTTCATTCATCAATTTTTCTTGTATTTCATCTATTGAATTGTGACCATCTATTAATACATAACGATCTTGAAATTTATCTGCAAGATCATGATACATCTTACGTACACGAGTTTGGAATTTAATACCTTCATCTTCAATTCTGTCCGTACTTTGATCCAACCCCAATCTACGTATTGCCTCTTCAGGTCGAATATCTATTAAAAATGTAATATCAGGAACTAATGCAAAGGTAGCATAATTATTCAGATCAATTAACCAATCAATATCAATCCCTCGGCCACCTCCCTGATAAGCCAAAGTGGAATCGCTATAACGATCTGCAATTACAAACTTACCTAATTCTAAATTAGGAATAATAACATCCTGTGTTAACTGCGCTCTACTTGCAGTCATAAGTAAGGACTCCGAACGATCACCAAGATCTCCTTTATTACTATGCAATAAAATTTCTCGAATCGATTCTGATATAGATGTGCCTCCAGGTTCTCGAACAAGAATACTATCAATAGAATAAGTGTTATTTAAGCTATCTAATAACATTCTTGCTTGCGTGGATTTACCGCAACCATCAATTCCTTCAAAGGTTATAAACTTAGCGTTATTTGAAAAAGACATTGTCATTGTTTTTTCCTATCATTATAACAAATTCACCACGTGGTTTCTTATTATTAAAATACGACAATATATATGAAACTGTTCCACGAATAATTTCTTCATTCATTTTTGTTAATTCTCTTGCAACAACTGCCGGTCGATCACCTAACACTTCATTAATTTCTTTTAATGTTTTAATTAATCGATGAGGGCTTTCATAAAATATGATAGTTGCATCTTGATCAATAAGATTTAACAACCTTTTTTTTCTTCCTTTCTTTGGAGGCAGAAATCCTTCAAAAAGAATTCGATCAGTGGGCAAGCCTGATGATACGATTCCTGCGATTAATGCAGTTGGACCTGGAATAGATTCTACGGTTATTTCTTCTTCGATTGCTTTACGAATTAATTTATACGCTGGGTCACTGATTCCAGGAGTACCAGCATCGCTGATTACAGCTACATGATTGCCCTTCATTAAATTCGTAATTATTTGAGGAATTCTAGCAGAACGATTATGCTCAAAAAAACTAATAGATGGAGTAGCAATATTATAATGCTTTAATAATTTATTTGAGTGTCTTGTATCTTCAGCGGCAATCAGATCAACTGAAGATAATATTTCAACAGCTCGATACGTTATATCTTTTAAGTTACCTATAGGGGTTGATACAATATAAAGAGTACCGTAAGAATGAGATATCACAATCGAGCAATAGCTCTCCTGATAATCTGATCAGCAAGATCTATTTCTTCCCTAGAAATATTTAAATGTGGACGAAAACGAATAGATTTTTTCCCTGAACCAAGTATAAGAGCACCTTCTGAAATAATAAGATTAGCCAACGAATCTCTTTTTGATGTATCTGGTAAATCAAATGCAGCAAACAATCCACTACCTCGAGAATTACTTACTACACCACTATAATCATTTTGAATTCCCTCAAGTTTTTGTAACAAATATTTACCATTTTCAGATGCATTATGTACGAGTTTTTCATTCGCAATTATTTCAAGATATATAGTAATCCGTACCATATCTGCAATATTTCCACCCCAAGTAGAATTCAATCGACTTGATTCATGAAATACATTGTTTTCAACTTCATCTACACGGTCTCCGCAAAATATTCCACATATCTGCATTTTTTTACCGAAACTAATTATATCAGGACGACATTCATCTGGAAACTGCTGATGAGCCCACATGTTCCCTGTAACACCAACACCAGTTTGTACTTCATCGTATATTAATAGAAACTCATTTTCATTTGCAAGTTGACGTAGCTGTTTGAAAAATTCTGGACGAAAATGGTTATCGCCACCTTCTCCTTGAATAGGTTCAATAATTAAACATGCTATTTCATCAGGATTATTCTTTAAAGCTGAAGTGATTTGATCAATTGCGATTTTTTCTGAATTTATTACATTCTCCAACACTTCATCCGTTACAGGAAAATGAAGCTTTGGATTATCAATTCTTGGCCAGTCAAACTGAGGAAAATACAATGTTTTTCTTGGATCCGGTGAATCTGTCAAACTCATTGTATAGCCAGTTCTACCATGAAAACAATCCTTAAAATGAATAACTTTTGATCCTTTTTCACCCTTTCCAGCAGCCATATTCTTTCGAACTTTCCAGTCAAACGCCGTTTTTAGAGCATTTTCTACGCCTAAGGCGCCACCTTCAACAAAAAATGAATATGGCAAATAATTTGGCTGCGCAATAGAACCTACAGTATCAACAAATTGTGCCATTTCCGTTGAATATATATCAGAATTAGTAATCTTATTTAATGTTGGAGCTATTAATCTTTCCTGATTTTCTAGCAAATATGGATGATTATACCCTACTGGCATTGAAGCAAACATAGAAAATAAATCCAAATATTCTTTACCATCACGTGCATCTACCAACCATGAACCATGACTTTTATTCAAATCAATCACCTGTTCCATGCCATCTGCTAACATATGCTTACCAATAATTGAATGTACGTTTTTAGGATTAACCATTTAATTCCATCCTTTACTGTAATTAATTAATATCAAATTTTATTCCTTGAGCCAATGGCAGATCATTGCTCCAATTAATTGTATTAGTTTGACGTCTCATATATTGTTTCCACGAATCTGATCCAGACTCTCTTCCGCCGCCAGTCTCTTTTTCCCCTCCAAATGCTCCTCCAATTTCAGCGCCGGACGTTCCAATATTAATATTTGCTATTCCACAATCACTGCCTAATGAAGATAGGAACAATTCTGCATGTTGAATATTTGTTGTAAACATGGAAGATGACAAACCTTGCGGAACATTGTTATGCATTTCAATGGCCTGCGATAGATCTTCATATTCCATTATATATAGAATTGGAGCAAAGGTCTCTTCTTGTACAATATCCCAATGATTTTCTACTCTTGCAATAGTTGGCTCAACATAATAACCATTATCGCTAATTACATTTCCCCCACATAGAATTTCACCTCCAGCAATTTTCACTTTTTCAATTGCATCTAAATAAGATTCAACCGCTGCTTGATTAACAAGAGGACCCATTAATGTTCCATCTGCTAAAGGATCACCAATTTTTACTTGACGATATGCATTTAATATTCTGTCGGTTAAAGTACTAGCAATTGATTTATGGACTATAACCCTTCTTGTAGATGTGCATCGTTGCCCTGCAGTACCAACAGCTCCAAAAACGATTGCTGGAATAGCTAAATCTAAATCTGCTGTTTCATCTACTATAATTGCATTGTTACCACCTAACTCTAAAATTGTCTTTCCAAAACGTTTTGATACAACTTCAGCTACATGCCTACCCATTGAGGTAGAACCAGTAAACGAAATAAGAGGTAAACGTTTATCCGATAACATTTTTTCACCAATCGTTGACCCTCTTCCAATAATCAGATTGAAAATACCAGAATAACCATGCTTGTTTAACACATCATTACAGATATGTTGAACAGCTATTGCAGTTAAAGGAGTGCTACTAGATGGCTTCCAAATGACTACATCTCCAGCAACAGCAGCAATAAATGCATTCCAAGCCCAAACTGCCACAGGAAAATTAAAAGCACTTATAACACCAATAGGCCCTAAAGGATGCCATTGCTCGTACATTCGATGACTTGGGCGCTCAGAATGCATTGTTTTTCCATATAACATGCGTGATTGCCCAACAGCAAAATCAGCAATATCAATCATTTCCTGTACTTCACCATACCCCTCTTCTTTAATTTTTCCCATTTCCAAAGAAACAAGACGACCCAATGCATCTTTATTTTTTCTTAAAGCATTACCCATTTCTCTTACCAAATCTCCTCGAATAGGTGCAGGAACTTTTCGCCATTCTTCAAAAGAAGAAGTTGCTTTTGATACAATATGCTCGTAATCATCAACACTTGCTTCATATACAGAAGCAATCACTGATGCATCGCTCGGAGAATATGAAATATTTTCACCCGCATCATTAGTGGACATCCAGTCCATGCCACCAACACAACTTCCAAAGTTGTTTTTATCTATTCCACATTTTTTAAGTAAATCTTTCATACTAGTATTATTTAGAAATATTTGTTTTTAAAAATCCAATGATATGATCAGAATTTTTTGATGTATGATCTATTAAAATAATATTCAATTAGATACGTATAAATGTAATAACTATTGTTCCATGGTTGACTCATCCTCAGAAGCATTATTCTTATCTGAGAAAGCTGAATAACCCAATAATATAATCATTGCTAACAATAGCCAAAGTGTCGCATGATTATAGGTAGAACTAGAATATGAAATCAAATCTACAAAACGACCAATTAATAATGAAATTCTTCCCATAACAGCAAAACCAAATGAAGCGCCAAAACTAATCATTAAAAAATATATACCAAGCTTACTGAGTTTTCCAAAGTTACCAGTATGCTCTCTACTAAAATAAAAATACATAAGGCCTGTTATCGTGCCAATAAGAATAATAAAATTATTAAAAATACTTTCACCTGCTAAGGCAAAGAAAGGCAAATCAGAGTTAAATATTTGAAAAGCAGAACCTTTAATTTGGCCCAAAACATTAGAGTTCAAAAACCCATATGCTCTTAAACCAGCAGCCATTCCAACAGTATATGCAATACCCCATCGCGCCATCCAGCTCAGCTTTGAAGAAACACTTAGTAACATCATTATTCCTAAAGCAAATGGTAATAAATAAAGTAATTCCATATGATGCCCTTTATCAATTCCGCCATCAGGAAAAACAGAATTAAAAACGCCAAGCAAATTATATAATTTGTACCATAATAAGTCAGAATTGTATTCTGATGCAGGCCACAATCTTCCAAATAGGTTAGGCTGTATTTGAGTCCAGAAAAACATAGATGTCCAGTAACCAGTAGAAATACCAACAAATAAATGCTCTGCTACTTTATAAAAAGGATTATCCTTATATAAGTACGAAAAAATCGCAAGCGTAAGAAATGCAGCTATCCAAGGACCTATCATTAGTACTTTTTTGACCTCTGTGTTTCAATAAAATAGGTAATATTTCCAAATACAATGAAAAGCACGATAACTAAATGTGCAATAGATTGCGCATCCATCCCACTTGTTCCTATTCCAGGAGAACCAATTAATGCTTCATACTCTGCTGCACCTGGCATTCCAGCAAGTATACCTTGAACCTGCCCACTATTTACCATTGGCATTATATCATTAACCATTATAGATGTTGTTCCAGTGCTTAATGGCACACCAGTTGGATCAGAAGCATACTGTACCCATTCAAGAGTTCCAGGATACCCTGCAGATGCCGAAAAAATAAAATCAAAATCTTCAACTTTGTTAATATTTTCCATCAAAGGAATTTTATCAACTAAAGTTCCACGAGAATCAGTAGTAAACAGTTTTCGAATATTGCTTACCATTCCTTTAACCACAGCCTCATTACCTGGACGAAAACCTAAAATCACGTAGTCTTCACCATATGTAAGATTAAATTCTTTTTCTGCAACCTCTTCCAATGCCTCATCTGCCATGAATTGTCCATCAGGCCAAAGACATGTCACATAGACTTTATGACCATTAGTAAATAAATGTCTTAATAGACCTATAGCCATTGGATGGATCTCAGGTTTTGTACTTGGACCATATTCAAAAGAAACAAGAACTTTCGAGTTCTTTTCTAAACCTTCAACCGCATCATATACTTTTTGAGTTGCAAGTGTTGCACGTATAGGTAACCCAAGGGGAAAAAATAAGGGCAATAATACTGCTAAACCAATGATAAGAAAAATCCATCTTCTATCTATAGTACCAGCTCTTAATATATAATCAGATATTTTTTCCATTATTCACCTATATAAGACTTTTCAATTCCGAGTATATATCTAATTGATGTTGCAAAAATGCCCAAGCCAATACCAATCATAATTGCCCTAGCGCCTGCAACATTAGGATTATTATATATCCAATCCTGAAGAACTGGTAAATAAAACAATCCCGGCTGATCAACTGGCCATCCTAATAAGGCCCCCCAAACTGTTACGACCAATACTCCAACTAATAATGTACCGAATGTTATTTTCTTATCTTTGAATTTAATATTTGCAAAAATAGCTAAAATAAGAACAAGCAAATACATCACAAACCAACTAGAGATACTACTTCCTAGGGGAACCCTACCAACCATAATAATAATTCCAGAGACAAGTAGTAGCGTAGCTTCAAGATTTCGCACACGAAATGCGCGGTAGGAAGCCGAGGCAACAAAAAATGCTAAAAGGGCAAACATTGTGGCAGATAATGGCGTGAACATATATTCAAACATCCATTTAAATAAAGTTCCTTTACTTGTTACATGCACACCCCATTCAACGGCATCATTTCCTTTATAAATAAATCCAGCAACTATTGCAAATAAGAAGCCTCCAATAGCAAATAAACTATACTGCCAACCGGATTGCTGTTTAACAACTTTTTTACCTTGTAGCTTCATAAGATTTAATGCTCCAAGAAAAATTGCAAAACTAGCTAAAATATCATACCATTGCGTAGCATCATCATTAACAAATGACTCTATTCCAGGGTGCTCAATAAACCAACCGAACAGAGTTGATAAACCAACAACCGTTGCTATTAAAATTGGTATTTGTCTCTTCCAAAGCATTATTAATTTCTCACTGCACCGTTAGGATTGAAATTATATTCCATTTAATTAATCCCAGATCAAATAAAATTCGCATAAACAATGAAACTAAAATTGCTACAGTTACACCTGCTTTCATCATGTCCTGCCCTTTAAGACCGCCCATTAATTCAGGCGATTGAGATAAATAAGCACTTGCAGCAAAAAATTCTTCTCCAATAAGAGTATAATCACAAGCAGTAACAAAGAATGGTATTTGCGATTGCGAAGCGGTTCCCGCTATTTGAATGGCGCCAATTGAATTTCCAGTTTCAGCTAAAATTAATGATTCTGCAAAAAACTTACCCATATATAGACAAGCAGCAGGTTTTTCTCTAACCATGATCCCATTTACACCAGCTGCATAAGCAAATTGATCATCCGTTAGATAATGAACCATATCATCTTGAAATAAGTCAGGTCGACCCTCCATTGTATAAGCCTCTCTGACTGTTTCTCTAGCAGCTTTCATAACAATAGAGCGAGAAACAGGAACATTTAAGCTGGTTTCATAGCGAGAAGTCATTTTAGAGACATGACCTAAAATAATCACCCCCGCTACAGTTTCAACTTGATCCATATCCATAATCCCAGGGACATATAAAACAGATTTACCCATCTCCGTTGAACGACCAACAGCTTCTTCTACAGCTTTTAGCCCGGGTATCGTTCGAAGAAATATTTCTCCACCTCTCCTAGCAAACCTTGTATAGTAAATTAAATTTGCTGACATAACCATAATAACAAGCAGCATGACAATTCTCTCTTCTTTAAGAAGAGGATGACCTGCTAGCCAATAAATAATAAATGCAAGCGATAAACCGCCTACTACCAACCAAAACTCTTTATCTTTCAGCATGTATAACTTTTTCTTCTAATTTTTCTATTTCCTGAATAAGAAATTCAACGTTTTCAGGTTTTTCAAATATTTCTGCTGCTTTATAATATCCTTCTGTATTAATAAATGCATTGATTATAGGACCGAAAAATATCATAATATGGCTTCCAATCAAAGATAATGGTTTAGTCAATTCTAAAAAAAATATTACAGGTGTTATAAATCCAGATTGATGAATTTTTGCTGCAATACTTCGAATAAACTGTTGTTCAGATTTTATATTATTATTCATAATAAATTTTAATTAGTCTCCACCATCTCTAGGTTTGCTCTAGGAATTACAAACTTTTGATCATTTATTTCTACTTCTGCAACTCGAACCATTGTTTCAGATTCCATTTTGTGCAGTTCATGAGGCAATGCTTTTACAGTACCTATTTGACCAAAGTAAGGAGATCTTATCACTCGCACTAAACTACCTTCAGTAATTCCCATTTCATTTTTCTTTACATTAGAATCTAAGTCATCAACATTATTGATTGGTATAACAATTTCTGGCCGTATTACCCCTGCTCTAATCTGCGTTGCACCATTTACAGAAGTAAAATTTCCATCGTGTTTTTTTAATATATCAAAAGATCTAGATCCCATCGGTATTTTCCCATATCCTTCCGTTAAAATTAATGATGTGCCAATATCTTCTGATCCAGTTATAGCAACACCTAATGTATATCCTAGTATCTCTTTTAAATCATGATAATTAAATCCACCAACAACAACTGCTGAAACCCCAACGCTGATTGCTTTTTTAAATGCCTTAAGACTAATATATGATCCTCCAACAATGACACTATCTTTCATGTCAGCTGTAATCATTTCTTCATTTAATTCATCTTCACGGTCATTTACTAACACACGCAAATTTCCTCTATTCTCACCACCCATTCCAAAGATCCCTTGAATAAATACTGCATTTGAAGTTATAACAACTCCTTCTTTATCCATTATCTCTGAAACATTTCCATTCATATATGCATCTACTTCTACAGGAACAGGTGCTTCACGAATTACAACCTGACCCGTAACACTAGAAACCGATTCAACAACACCATCAACTGGACTTTTTACTTCAGATTTAAACAATCCAAAAAGACCCTTTGTTTCTGCAAGCAAATCATCTTTTGAAACATTTTTACCTATATCGATTAACATAAAGCCTGGAACATCTTGAGCATCTACGTTTAATAAGTTGGCAACATTAACCATTTGAACATTTCCCGGCAAATGTGTTCTTGCGACTATTTTTTCCGGAGAAACATCTGTACCCTTATCCACCAAAACTTCCCCTTTAAGTGGTAATCTTCTCTCTTTTTCAACAGATGTGTTTTCAAGTACTTTTAATCCTGGTGTATATGCATGTGCCATAATTATTTATCTTCTCCAACTGGATATTCATTCATTGCATTGCTCCATATATTTAGGCTTTCAATTCTTTTATCATTATCCGTTGGTAGATGAAACGGCCTACCGCGACCATCAAAGACTAATCCAACTACACCCCCATATAAAGTTGTATTAATTTCCTCATTTTTACCTGCACCAACATCCATTCCTTTTGCAGGGGTTAATTTAGCATCTATTGGTTCATACTCAGCAGGAATAGATAAAAGCTCTCCTTGACGTAATATAACTTGTTTTTCAGATTGATCTGGCATCACCAATGTAGCTGTCAATATCTCATCTCCTGGATTTGCTTTACCAACTGGAGAAATACATGTTCCTAAACGAATAAGACAATCTTTATTGAATACTTCTAACGCAGCTTTTCTTGCGTTTTTAGCAAGATCCTTCTCATCAATATTCGCAAGAACTCCCAATTGAGGCATCATAAAAATAGAATCTACTGCTAATTGAGTGATCCCTTCTGGAAGAAATGAATCAATTAACATTCTTGCTGATTGCTCTCTTCTAGGAGCATGAGACAGAACACCTCCTGAGCCAACAAGTAAGTCTAATTCCATCATATCAACAAGCGATAATCCTGAATCTGATTGCTCAAAAGCATCAGATATGGTTCTTTCCTTTTGAACACCTTTAAGGTTAACAGCAAATGATTTATGCTGAACAAATGACAACCTTAGAGCTTCTCTAGCTATTGCCTGTTCAATTTTTAATTCTTCCATTGATTGAGGTACAGTAGTAGGACGAATCATTTTATTGCCTATACGATTTGTTAATTCTTCTTCATTAATATCAAAAGGAACCCAACGTAATACATTTTTAAGAGAAGCTTCCGCAAGGACATTACAGATTGAATAACTCATTCCAAGGTTGGCGCTAACCGTTCGATTAAATTGATTTTGAAATACAGAAAAAATATCAGTAGTTGCACCACCAATATCAACACCAACTACAGAAATATTTTCTTCCTCAGCTATCATCTCAATTAAAGAACCAACTGCACCAGGCGTTGGCATGATTGGAGCATCTGTCCAACTCATTAATTTATTATACCCAGGAGCCTGTTGCATAACATGTTCCATAAATAAATCATGAATTTTGTCGCGACTCGGATTCAAGTTTTCCCTCTCTAATATTGGACGAATATTTTCTACTACAGTAAGATCAGTTTGATCTGCTAATGTATTTTTTATTTCATCACGAGCTTTATTATTCCCAGCATATATAACAGGCAATTTGTATTCACTTCCTAATCGAGGCTGTGGATTAGCGGCTTTTAAAATTTCTGCAAGCTCAACAACATGCTTTGTTGTACCTCCATCAATTCCACCGGATAACAATATCATATCTGGACGTAATTGTCGTATCCTGGTAATTTTTTCATGGGGTTTACGACCATCATTTGAAGCCAAAACATCCATAACAATAGAACCTGCCCCCAGAGCTGCTCTTTCTGCGCTTTCTCCACTCATAGATTTAACTACTCCAGCAACCATCATCTGAAGTCCGCCACCAGCAGAACTTGTTGATACATAGATATCTACACCTTCATTATCTTTATGAGGAGTAATGATTTTTTCACCATCTAACAATTTACGGTTAGATAATTCTTCAACTTCCATAACAGCATTTAAAACGCCTCTTGTAACATCTTCAAAAGGAGCCTCCACTGTTGTTGGCGCCTCACCTCTATAACGCAATCTATATTCACCATCAACAAATTCAATAAGTATTGCTTTTGTTGTAGTGCTACCACAATCAGTTGCAAGTATTGATTTCAATTCCTTCATTATGAAACTCTAGGAAAATAAAATAAGTTTAAATAAATGTATGTCAATGGACTAGAAAAGATAATTGAATCAAATCGATCAAGAACTCCTCCATGACCCAATAATAATGTACCAGAATCCTTTACACCAAGATCTCTTTTAATTAAAGATTCAGCAAAATCACCTGCTTGACCGAAAAAACCAGTAATTAATGCTAGAACAAAAATGTCAACGGTAGTTATCTCTGGTAAGATTGCTTGATATTTAAATACAGCATATATAATAAAAGATGATGATAATCCTGCAATACACCCAACCCATGATTTGTTTGGACTAATTTTAGGTAATATTTTCTTTGTTCCCCATTTAAGACCAAAAACATACGCTGCAGAATCACATATCCATATAGATATTATCATACAAATTGTAAAGTATGTATGATTTGCAGTATCTAGATTTCGAAGAGCAATTAAAGTTCCTAATAATAAAGGAACATACAGAATACCAAAAATTGTGATCGCAATATTTTTTGTGGGATTTTTAATGTTTCTACTCATTTCTATCATAAAAAGGATAATGATTAGAATTGATAAGGAATATGATAATAACTCACGTTCTGAAATAATCGTAAATGAATTTAGATTATTTGACATGTAATAATATCCAGCTAGTATAAATGTAAAAATATAGCCAACAATATTTAATGGTGATTGGTCTTTATTAGTAGTTAAACGATAAAATTCATTCATTCCAATTATCATAACCAATAAAACAAATAAAGCAAATAATAATCCTCCCATCCATAATAAATATATTATGGATGGGA
>JAZAOA010000049.1:0-26523 GCA_036228285.1 Fidelibacterota bacterium | reverse complement strand
GAGGCCTTGATAGTCCCGATTCAGGTGATTTAAATATTCTTGGTAAAGATATTTTAAAATTGAACAATGCTGAAAAAGCAGAATTTAGAAATAAAGATTTAGGTTTTATTTTTCAGTTTCATCATTTACTTCCAGAATTTACTGCTTATGAAAATGTTCTCATTCCATCATTAATTAATGATGATTCTCAAGATAAAGAGGTTGTCGCTGATGAATTATTTGATTATGTCAATCTTTGTGATAGAAAAAAGCACTATCCATCAGAGCTTTCTGGTGGAGAAAGATTACGCGTAGCAGTTCTTAGGGCATTGATTAATCAGCCTCCTTTAATTTTAGCTGATGAACCAACAGGAAATTTAGATGCTGATAATTCAAAAAGATTGATGCAATTATTTAAAAAAATAAATTCTGATTTTAATCAAACATTCATAATAACTACTCATAATCCTGAAGTAGCTAGAAGTGGAACGCGTTGTTTAAAATTGACAAATGGTAGATTAAGAAAAAATTCTATATAATTAATTTATTCCCTTTATATCATTCCTAAGCTTTTTTAATATTTGGCTCAATATGAAAGAAAATTTTTCCAAACGCGTACAATTAATAATAAAGAATGCAAAAGAGGAAGCTGTTCGCCTAGGGCATAGTTATGTTGGTTCAGAACATCTTCTGCTTGGAATGATCAAAGATTCAACCGGTCTTTCTATAAAAATATTTGAGATCTATGATTGTAGTATTATGGATGTAAAATCTATGATTGAAGATATGATTAAAAGTTCAGGCGGGACACTTACATTAGGTCATTTACCATTCACAAGAAGAGCAGAAAGGATATTACGTAATTCTTTTAATGAAGCAACTGCGCTAGGATCATCAATGGCTGATGATGAGCATTTATTATTATCTATGCTTAAGGAAACAGATGGAATTGCATATGAAGTTCTAAGTGCTTATAGTATAGATTATGATAGCGTTCTAAGTCTAATGGAGAATGAAGAGATTGTTGAAAGTGAAGAATATGAATCATTAAAAGTTTCTTCAAAAACGTCTAAGGTTTCAAAAACTCCAGCTTTAGATCACTTTTCTAGAGATATTACTAAATTAGCTGAAAATGATGAACTTGACCCTGTTATTGGCAGGGAAGAAGAGATAGAGCGCGTTGCACAGATTTTAACTCGAAGAAAGAAAAATAACCCAGTACTTATAGGTGAGCCTGGAGTTGGGAAAACAGCTATTATCGAAGGGCTTGCTCAAAGAATTATACATAAAGAAGTTCCAAGATTATTGCATAATAAACGTATTTTATCATTGGATCTGCCTGCTATAGTTGCTGGGACAAAATATAGAGGACAATTTGAAGAGCGTTTAAAAACAATTATGCTAGAATTAGAGTCTTCTAAAGATATAATTATATTTATTGATGAACTTCATACTATTGTTGGTGCAGGCGGAGCTTCAGGGTCTTTAGATGCCTCTAATATGTTCAAGCCATCATTGGCTAGAGGCGATATTCATTGCATTGGCGCAACTACATTAGATGAATTTCGCAAATATGTTGAGAAGGATGGAGCGCTTGAACGTAGGTTTCAAAAAATAACTGTTAATCCACCTAGTATTGAAGAATCCATAGAGATTTTGAAAGGTTTGCAGGATTCATATGAAAGTCATCATAATGTATCATATGATGAAAAAGCAATTGAAGCATGTGTATATCTATCGCATAGATATATTTCAGATAAATTTTTGCCTGATAAAGCAATAGATATTTTAGATGAATCAGGTAGTAGAGCTCATATGTTAAATATGGACGTTCCACAAGAACTGATTGATATGGAATTAAAAATAGAAAAATTACGCCGTGAAAAAGAGGACGTTATTGTTGAACAGAAATATGAAGATGCTGCAGCAATTAGAGATAAGGAACAAACTCTTATTTCAAAGCTTGAATTGCTTCAGAATAAATGGTACAAAGAAGATGCTAATAATCGATTTGTTGTAACTGAAGACAATGTTGCTGATGTAGTTAGTTTGGTATCTGGTATACCAGTTAACAAAGTTGCTCAATCTGAATCTCAAAAATTACTTAAGATGAAAGATGAGCTTCATAAATCAATTATTGGTCAAAATGAAGCAATAAATAGTGTTACAAGATCTATCCAAAGAGCTAGAACAGGATTGAAAAGCCATAAAAGACCAATTGGGGTATTTATGTTTCTTGGCCCTACAGGAGTTGGAAAAACAGAACTTGCAAAGGTTCTTGCGAATTATCTTTTTAGTCATACTGACTCCTTAATTAAAATTGATATGTCGGAATATGGAGAGAGATTTTCTGTATCTCGACTAATTGGTGCCCCACCTGGTTATGTTGGTTATGAAGAAGGTGGTGAGTTGACTGAGAAAGTTAGACGAAATCCATATTCAGTTGTTTTATTTGATGAATTTGAAAAAGCACATTTAGATATTACAAATATATTACTACAATTATTTGATGAAGGAATATTGACCGATGGTCTTGGCAGAAAAGTAGATTTTAGAAATACGATAATAATTATGACGTCCAATCTTGGAACTAAAGATATAAAAGATGATAATGGGTATGGGTTTATTGAAAAATCAAATGAGATTAATTATGAAAATATTAAAAACATTATCATTCAAAATGTAAAAAATGTTTTTAGCCCAGAATTATTAAACCGTATTGATGAAAAAATTGTTTTCCATACATTAAATGAAAATGATGTTTTAAGTATTGTTGATTTACAGTTAAATGAACTTGTTTCAAATCTAGAAAAAATAGATTTAGATATTAACATAACAAAACGCGCTCGAAAACTGATAGCAAAGCTTGGATTTCATAATGAATATGGAGCAAGAAACTTAAGAAGAACTATCCAGAATCATATAGAAGACTCTATATCTGAGTTACTTTTAGAAAATAAATTTACCGAAGGTGATAAAATAATAGTTGATGTTAAAAAGAGTGAATTTATTTTTTCCTCTAAGAAAAAAAGCAGTTCTAAAAATAGTAAAAAAGTAACAAACAAAAATCCTCAAAAAATATAGATATATCTGACATATAGCTAGATATAAATTAAATATACTGCCAATAAGGCATATATTATAACTTGGCACAATTATTGTATTTATATAAGATAGAAAGTTTATATTGATTTGATTATAGAATTAATATGCATTTAATATAAATTTTTGAAATAAAAGGAAAATATGCAAAGTATCAGAACATTTATGATTAATTATCCATTGTTATCAATTGGTATTTTATTTCCAATTTGCTTATTGATCATAACTGGAATTATGACAATTTTACTAAAATTTGTTTTACCAGTTGTACTTGCGTTTTGGCTATCTAGTGTTATTTATTCTACTATTATTGGAAAAAACACTGCTGAATATTATTCAAAGCCATTTTGGTTTATTAGATATAGATAAATTTTAAAAGGAGATATTTTATGAGTAAAATTATTGGAATTGATCTTGGCACTACAAATTCTTGTGTAGCTGTGCTTGAAGGCGGTGAACCTTCTATTATAACAAGCCCTGAAGGAGGACGCACAACTCCTTCTGTAGTAGCTTTTACAAATAAAGATGAAAGACTTGTGGGACAACCTGCAAAGCGACAAGCAGTTACAAATCCATTAAATACAATTTTTTCAATTAAAAGGTTTATGGGAAGAAAATTTGCTGAAGTATCAAATGAAATAGAAGAAGTTCCTTATAAAATCGAAAAAGGTACAAATGATGGTGTCGTTGTTAATATTAATGATAAAAAATATAACCCACCTGAGATAAGCGCCATGGTATTACAAAAATTAAAACAAATGGCTGAAGAACATCTGGGCTCTGCAGTAACTGATGCTGTTATCACCGTACCAGCATATTTTAATGATTCACAACGTCAAGCAACTAAAGATGCTGGTAAAATAGCAGGTTTAAATGTACGAAGAATAATAAATGAGCCAACAGCTGCTGCGCTTGCTTATGGTATGGAAAAGAAAAAAGATGAAAAAATTGCTGTGTTTGATTTAGGGGGGGGGACATTTGATATATCAATTCTTGAATTAGGTGATGGTGTGTTTGAAGTAAAATCTACTAATGGGGATACACACTTAGGAGGAGATGATTTTGATCAAAAAGTTCTTAATTGGATAGCTGATGAGTTTAAATCAAGTGATGGAATTAATCTTAAAGAAGACCCTATGGCCCTTCAACGTTTAAAAGAGGCAGCTGAGGCGGCAAAAAAAGAACTATCTAGTTCTAAACAAACAGAAATAAATCTACCATTTATAACTGCAGATGCATCGGGTCCTAAGCATTTAAATTTGACACTTACTAGAGCTAAATTTGAAGAATTAGTATCTGATTTAGTCAATAGAGTTATTGATCCATGTAAAAAAGCACTAACTGATGCTGGATTAAAACCTGATGAAATTGATGAGGTTATTTTAGTTGGTGGTTCATCTAGGATGCCGAAAATACAGGATAAGGTTAAAGAAATCTTTGGTAAAGAGTCTAATAAGAGTGTAAATCCTGATGAAGTTGTAGCCTTGGGAGCATCAATACAAGGTGGAGTTCTTGCTGGTGATGTAGATGATGTATTGCTTCTTGATGTAACACCATTATCACTTGGTATTGAGACTCTTGGTTCAGTATCAACAAAACTAATTGAAAGAAATACAACTATACCAACAAAGAAATCTCAAATATTTAGTACTGCTGCAGATAACCAAACTACTGTTGAAATACATGTATTACAGGGTGAGCGAGAAATGGCAGTAGATAATAAGACTATAGGCAGATTTCATCTTGATGGAATTCCTGCTTCTCCAAGAGGGGTTCCGCAAATTGAAGTTACTTTTGACATTGATGCAAATGGAATATTAAATGTAAGTGCAAAGGATAAAGCAACTGGAAAAGAACAGAGCATTAGAATTGAAGCCTCAAGTGGTTTAAGTGACTCAGAAGTAGATAAGATGGTTAATGAAGCAAAGCAACATGAAGAAGAAGATAAACAAAAAAGAGAACTAATTGATTTACATAATCAAGCAGAGCAATTAGTATATCAAACAGAAAACAATATCAAAGAATTTGATGAAAAATTAAATGAAGATGATAAGAAAAGTTTGACGGAAGCAGTTGAAAAGTTAAAAAAGATGAATTCAAGTTCTAATAAAGGCGATATTCAAGCTGCTATTGATTCATTGAATAATATATGGAGTGGCTTAGCAAATAAACTATATGATGAAACAAAAACAACTGATGACAATACTAGTAAAGATGCAAGTAAAAATAAGGATAAAAAAGGTGTAAAAGATGAAGGAGAAATAGAAGATGCAGATTTTGAAGTTGTAGATTAGTTAAATTGTATTAATTATTAATAAGTAAAATGCAAAAGAGCGTCGTTATAGACGCTCTTTTTGTTTTTGGAACATGATGCTTGTATATTCGTTACTATAGTATATCGAATACAGTATGAAGATTTTTAAAAGTAAACTTTCTATTATATTAATTATTATCACATCAATAATTTTTGTGATCTTAACTCCTTCTATCTGGAAAAATCAGATACAAGATCAATTGAATGAGCAATTATCTGAGAGAGGAGATTGGGAAGTAAAATTCCACAAGCTGAGAGGCCATCTATTATTTAATATATCAATAGATTCTTTATATCTTAGTAATCCCAATAGTTCAAATGTTTTTATATCTAGAGTTGATATGAGAATTAATCTTATCAAATCATTATTTTCTTATCCTAGTATAAAATATCTAAAATTGGTAGATCTTAATACAAATCTATATAGATCGTTAGAATCTGTTGATTCAAAATCTGATCCATTTGAATTAAAATCTATTTTAGAACAAAAAATGATTATAGATCAATTATATATTAATGGAATGATTTCAATTCCAGAGATAAAAA
Source organism: Fidelibacterota bacterium (assembly GCA_036228285.1). Taxonomy (GTDB): domain Bacteria; phylum Fidelibacterota; class Marinisomatia; order Marinisomatales; family TCS55. Next base: position 20,582 of record JAZAOA010000049.1, on the reverse strand, counting down.
TTATAAATGACTTAGTTTTTGACTTTAATGGAAAATTTCATATAGATAAAAGCTCAATTGATCTAGATGTAAAAAGATTATTATTGTCTTTAGATAGCACAGAATTTGATATGCAATTAAAAGACTCTAAAATTTCACTTTTACCCGGTAAAATAATTTGTGAAGATATAAATGGCAAAATTAATTCTTTAGGCATTATAGGGCACTTTATGTATAGTTGGATTGATAAGGAAGAATTGAAAATGGATCTTTTTATTGATAAGTATGAAATACCCAAGACCTTTTTTGAAAGATTACCCCTTCAACCAAAGTTTTCAGCATTGGAGACAGAAGTAAACATTCAATCTGATCTGAAAACATTTGAAGGTTATATAAAATTATCAAATGATTTAGGTCTTAATACTTCAGGAAACATTTCACTTACAAATTTTGAAAACTTTATTTCTATTGATGAAATAAAGTTAGAAGGTGATAATGCAAGTTTATCAATGAATGGCATTTATCAAAAAAATGGAAAATTTAATTCTTCTGTTAAATTAACTGATTTTGATATTAATCAATGGATTATTGATGATACTCCTACTGATCTAAATGGACAACTAGATCTAGAAGCAAGTATTAGTGATAACAGACTTCAAGAAGTAATCCTAACGATGGAACTAATAGAAAATAAATTATACAAAGATCGCCAGATTTCTATTTTTGGAACTATGGACTATGTAGATGATCATTTAAATATTGAAGAACCCCTTGAATTTTCTATTGGGCAAAGCAAAATAATCGTTACGGGTTCTAGTAATTTTAAGGATGAGATTTATAATCTTGATTTTGATCTTGATAATGCAGATGTTTTTATAATTAATAATTTTTGGTCTGATAGCTTAGAGAGTGGTAAGGCTACGGGAAACCTTTCAGTATCAGGAACTTTTGAAAACCCTGATTTAACAGCTGAATTAGTATTGGATGATATAAAGTATAAAAACTTTAATTTAGAGAGTTTCGAGTTTTTTGGAAATTTGAATAGCAAAGAAGATTACACTATAGGTGATTGTCAGTTAAGAATTGGTAATGGAAAATGGAATGATGAAAACTTTGAGAGTGGCGTTGTTGACTTATCATATTCAAAAGAAGGTATTGATATACAGAGCGCAGAGTTCAAAAACAATATGGATTTTTTCCAATTATCAGGTTTTTTGAATAATGATGGTAATGGTAGATTTGATCGGCTACAAATAGCAACTGGACAAAGATACTTAATTAATACTAAACCAGTGGAATTTACACTGGGAGAAGGTGTGGATCTTCTTCAATTAGATCTTGGTGAGAATGAATTAACTTTAAAACCGTTTGAATTTCATGTTAATGATGGGATAATTACTGGATATTTATCTCTCACTGATGAAGTTAATGGTCTTTTAAAAGTTTCAAATATAGGTACGGATATAATTGATTTTTTAATTCCGGAAGATTTAATAATTAATGGACAGGTTTTTGGTGAGTTTTTTATATCTACCATTGATTATTCGTTGGATTACTCAATTGATGTATCAATTAAAAATGGTGAAATTGCATCTCAAAAGTTTGATGAATTAATTATATCAACGTTTTATATAGATTCAACCCTTCATATTGAAGATATTACTCTGATTTATGGTGATGAAACAGGTATCCAGGTTTCTGGCATAATTCCTCAATATTATGAATTAGATAGTCCTAAAGAGATTGATGCTAATTTTAATATGAAAGATATTGATATTTCAGTATTTACACAGTTCATCCCTAATTGGTTTAAGCTTGAAGGTTTAGTTTCTGGCAATATTCATTTGGGAGGTTTGCCAAACAAAACAAAATTTGATTTTGACTTAAATATAGAAGATGCGATGTTTGAGAATCTTCGTTTAGGATCTGTTAAAACTTATGGTTTATATAATTCTAACAAACTTTATTTTAACAGATTTTCTGCTATTAGAAATTTTGATCACTCAATATTAGGAAATGCTTATTTACCTTTAGATTTAAATATTATTTCTGAAAATATTGGTGAATATATTTTATCTGATTCTATTCTAGTAGATGTATCTGGAAAATTTAATCATCTTGAATTTTTAAGCCATTATATATCAGATGTTGATTCTGTAAAAGGAGATCACGACATATCTTTATTTTTATATGGCACTCCTAATAATTTATATCGAGATGGAAAAATATTAATAAATAATTCATCAATTTATACGATTTTACTAGATAACCCAATTAAAGGGATAGATGGTTTAGGTATACTTTCAAAAAATATACTTACTATTGATAATTTATCTGGTCTTTTAAAAAATAATAATAAACAAGTTTCAGATAATCTTATTGTAAGTGGAAATTTAAATATGAATAACTTTTTTAATCCTTACTATAAATTAAATATTTTAGGAGATAATGTTTATTTTAAAACTTTATTAGGAGATATTGAAGGTATAGTAAATCTAAATGTTGATATTTTTGGAAAAGATACAATTACTATTGCTGGTCAGATAGAGCCGTTAGATGCAATTATGTATCAAGAATTTGAAGTGAATAATTTACCTTCAACTGAATTGATCGAAGATGAATTAATAGTTAATTATAAATTAAATTTTCCTATATCAGGGAATTTTGTTTTAAGAAATAGTCAAATTGATGCTCAATTAGGTGGAGAATTAAGTATATCAATGTTTGGAGATCAAAATGCTGATTATTCTGGAGAGTTATTTGTCCGTGAAGGAAAATTTTATTACTATGGAGATATCTTCACTATTGCAAACGGTTACCTAGCATTTGATACAAAGGGATTTAATCCATATCTTGATTTGTCTGCATTTACTAAAATACAAGATGAAAATATAACTATTAACTTAGTTGGTCCTTTAGATAACCCAAATTTGGGCTTGGAATCATCTAGTGGATTCAGTGAAAGTGATATACTCGAATTATTAACTATTCGAAGTAGATTTGAGGATCAAGAAATTAGTTCATCAGGCTTAGGAAGCCAAGCTCAGTCCATATTTGTTGCATATTTAGAAAAAGAGTTAGAAAGAAATTTTATGCAAATTAGTGGTCTAGATAAATTGGGACTAATTGAAGATGTAAGCATTTCTGGTACGTCTGCTTTAATAGATCCCTCAAGATCTCAGGAAGATTTGGTAATCAAGGCTCAAGTATCAAAAAATTTATCATTAAATTATTCGTATAAACGGTCATTTTCATTTTCGAATGCACCTTATAATCAAGTTGGAGTTGAGTTAAAGGTTAATCCTTACTTTTCTTTAATTGGAAATGTTGATGAATTAGGTAATATGCATGTAAAATACCGTTTGCGCTATTCATATTAAGTTTTTAAATATTATACAATGAAAATTAATCAATGGATAGTTATATGCTTTATTGGATTAAAAATTATATTTGCTAATCCAGATGAAAATACAGAGATAAATACTATTACATTTATTGGTAATAAGAATATCAAATCTCAATTTCTTTTAAATATAATAAATATTCAAAATAAAACATTTTTTACTGATCAATCATTTGATAGAAGAGTTATAAAACTAGATGCTATAAGTATAAAAAATTATTATCTAACGAATGGTTATTTAGATGTAGCTGTTATTGATTCATTTCTAATAAGTCAAAATAAAGCGGATATTTTTTTTCGTATTTCAGAAGGTAAACAATATTATTTAAATACTATTAATATTAATGGTAATTATTCAATCTCTGATAAGGAAATTTTCAAAATACTTAATTTAAAAAAGAAGAAACCATTTAATCCCGTAGCCATTCAGATTAATAGGAATAGATTAGATGATAGATATTTTGAATTAAGTAAGTTATTTACAAATATTAAGATTGAATCAAAGATAACTGATTCAGTAATTGTGAATATATCTATTAACGAAGGCCCAGATATTTTTATTGATAAAATATTTATTGAAGGTATCAACGAAAGTCTGGATTCAAATTTAGTTTATAGAGAATTACTATTTTCGAAAAAAGATAAATATTTAAAGAGTGCAATAGATTTGAGCCAAAGAAAATTAATGGAGATTGGAATTTTCTCTATGGCTGCAATTACTCCCATTAAAAATACTACTAATGATACTACAGTAAATCTTTTAATTGAATTAAGAGAAATGAATCGAAGAGAAATTTTATCATCAGGCGGATACTACCCAATCACTGTTAATGAAGGAGTTGATCAGGTAATTGCTCTTGCTGGAGATATAGCATGGAAAGATAGAAGGGTACTTAATTCTGTTGCTAGTTTTCAAGTCAAATCTTCACTCGCTATTCCTTTTGAAGCAGGTTATCAATACCCTCGTTTTACTTTTGACATGCTTATATCAAATCAATGGATATTAGGCTTACGAATACCCTCTGAATTAAAAGGATTTTTTCAATCATTTAGAAATTATAATCAAGATGAAGGTATTTATCGATATGGCTTTCAATTGGCAAATATTTTGCGATTAGATGACAGATCATATATAAGAGCGATATTACGATGGGAACTATTTGATGATAACAAAAGAGATAATAAAAATGATATTGAAAATCGTTCATTTAGACTGATTGGTAGATTTGATAGGTCAAATAACCCTATTTATCCATCTAAAGGCTATATTCTAAACACTGAAATAATCAGTGTGGGAGGTGCTTTAGGAGGTAATAGAACATATCAAAAATTAGATATAGGGATTCAAGGATATTCATCTATTCAAAAAAAATCAGTATTGGCATCAAGGATAAAATATGGTATGATTTTTAATTGGAAGGATAATTATGATATTTATGAATCATTATTATATGATAAATTTTATTTAGGTGGGAGTTCAAGTTTAAGAGCATGGGATCCGCTTAAATTTTTAACTGAAATTGATGAAGGAAATGATTTAGTTGGTAATGCTGATGATAGAATTATACCAAAGGGCATGCTAACTAGACTTTTAATTAACATTGAAGTTCGTTTTCCAATATATAGACTTTTTGGTGGTGAAGTATTTCTTGATGGTGGACAATTAACAGATATAAGAAACAATATTTCAATTAATGATGTAAAATGGGGAAAAGGATTCGGGATCACTTTTTCTTCACCCTTTGGTCCTGTTAGGCTGGATTATTCTAATAAATTAGAAGAGAATAACTTAAAAAACGGAAAGCTTAATCTTGGTTTGTTGTATATTTTCTAGGAACATTTATTTTTATTATTAGTACTTCTTTCTTGATGATAGATATCCTACCACATAAATTCCGCAGTTTTTGAATAAAGGAAAAATTTGAATAATGAAAAAAATAATAGTATATATAGTAATTACTCTTTTTGTTTCTAATTGTGTTAATAATCAGACTGCTGATGAATTATATAGAAGTGCTGAAGCAGCTAGAAATGAAAAAAATGTAAAAAGTGCATTATCTAATCTTGAATTGTTATTAAAAAAATATCCAGATCATAATCTTGCAGCAAAAACGCAATATTTAATCGGAGATATTTTTATGAATGATTTACGCGATTTTAACAGTGCGATAAATGCTTATAATAATGTAGTCGAAAAATTTTCAGGAACCTCTCAAGAGGCTCAAGCTCAATTCATGATAGGTTATATTTATGCAAACATTTTAGGTAATAAAATAGAAGCTGAAAAAAATTATAATACTTTTTTAGAAAAATATCCTGATCATGAGTTGGCGCCATCTGTGAAATTTGAATTAGATTATTTGGGTAAAGATATTAATGAGATTGATGTGCTTAAGCATATTACTTCTTAATATATTATAAAAACATGTCAGATTTCAGCCTTTCAGAAATAAACGAACGGATTTCAAAAGAATCAGTATTCATTGATAAGCTTAGAGATGAAATAAGCACTGTTGTTTTTGGACAATCTGATTTGATTAATAGATTGCTTATAGGCATACTAGCAAATGGACATATTTTAATTGAAGGAGTTCCTGGTTTAGCAAAAACACTTTTAGTAAAAACTATTTCTCAACTTATTGAAGCTAAGTTTCAAAGAATACAGTTTACTCCTGATATGCTACCTGCTGATTTAATTGGAACTCTTATTTATAATCAAAAAACAGGAGGATTTGAAACTCGTAAAGGACCAATATTTTCAAATATTATTTTAGCAGATGAAATAAACCGATCACCTGCAAAGGTTCAAAGTGCTTTATTAGAGAGCATGCAAGAAAGACAAGTGACAATTGGTGAAGACACATTTAACATGGATAGTCCATTTCTTGTGCTTGCGACTCAAAATCCAATTGAACAAGAAGGTACCTATCCTTTGCCAGAGGCACAAGTTGATCGTTTTATGTTAAAGTTAAAAGTTTCTTATCCATCAATAGATGAAGAAAAATTAATCTTAAGAAGAATGGCAAAAACAACTATTGATGATTCATTAAAGCCTGTAATTAATCCAAAACAAATCTTAAATGCGCAAAAAATTATTAATGATATTTATGTAGATGAAAAAGTTGAAGAGTATATCTTAAATTTAATTTTTGCAACTAGAGAACCTGAATCATTTGGTCTAAATGATATTAAAGGATTGATTGATTATGGAGCATCACCAAGAGCTACAATCAATATTGTATTAGCATCGAAAGCGAGAGCATTTATGGAACACCGAGGGTATATTACTCCTGAAGATGTTCGTTTTGTAGGTATGGATGTATTGAGACACAGAGTGATACTGACGTATGAAGCTGAAGCTGAAGAACTCTCATCTGAAGATATTATTCAAAGACTTTTTGAAACAATAGAAGTTCCCTAATCATCTATAATCATGATCCCAACAGAGATCATAGAAAAAGTTCGGCATATTGAAATAAGAACCAGAGGTTTGGTTAATGATATTTTTGGTGGAGAATATCATTCTGTTTTTAAGGGTAGAGGGATGTCTTTTTCTGAGGTAAGAGAGTATTTTCCTGGTGATGATATTAGATTAATTGATTGGAATGTAACTGCTAGATCAAATCTCCCTCATGTGAAAATTTTTGAAGAGGAAAGGGAGCTAACTGTATATCTTATTGTAGATATCAGTAAATCAGGTGATTTTGGAACATTAGATAAATATAAAAATGAAATTGCTACGGAGATTGCTGCTGTACTTGGATTTTCAGCTATAAAAAATAATGATAAAGTAGGATTAATTATGTTTAGTGATAAAATAGAGAAATATGTTCCTCCAAAAAAAGGGAAATCACATGTCCTCCGAGTTGTAAGAGAACTACTTTATCATAAATCTGAAGGTCAAAAAACTTCAATAAATAATGCTCTAGATTTTTTATTAAAAGTTGCTAAGAGAAGAAGTGTTGTTTTCCTTATTTCAGATTATATTGATCATGGTTATTGGAAATCACTGAAGATTGCTAACCGCAAACATGACCTTATCGGAATTAAGGTTTCCGATATTGCCGAATCCTATATCCCAAACTTAGGTCTTTTAAAAATTCATGACCCTGAATCAAATCAGGAATTTTGGGTTGATACAAGTTCTAAATCTGATAGATTGAATTTTAGCAATAATCAATTAGACGCTTCTAATAATTTTAAAAAAGAATGTGATAAAATTAAGTTTGATTTGATACAAATAGACACTAATGAAGATTATGTTGACCCCTTAATGAGTTTTTTCAAAGGGAGAGAAAAGAGGATCTAATTTTGGCATGTTATTAAATCGATTATTAGTTATTTTTTCTTTTATAGTTTTAATTAACTCATGCAAAAATAGTGATCATATAAATCGATCATTTCAATTATCTGTAATTACGGACACAACAAAAGCTTCAATCGGAGATCTAATATCTTATAAAATTATTACACAAAATATTGGAGATAAATATTTTGTAATTGACTACCCCAAAATTTTAGAACCATTAGAACTGCGAAACTCAAAAATGATTTATGATAATCAAAATAAAATAACAGGGGCTGAGTTTGTTTTTTCTGTATGGGATACTGGTATGGTAACTATTCCTCCAATCACTATTAATCTTTTTAATTCTGATAGTCTTTTTGATTTTGCAATGAATACTGATTCAATACCTATTGAAGTAGTATCCATAGTCAATCTTAATGGTGATCAAAATATGAAACCAATTAAAGGTCCAATTCCTATAAAAAATAAATTTCCTTTAAAAATTTTCTTACTAATGCTTTTATTATCAATAATTTTGTATGGATTATATTTTATTTATGGAAAAAGAGATATAGAAATCAATAATACTATTAAAATTAATGCTAACAAAAATCCTGCTGATAAAATTGCGCTAGATAAATTACAATTATTAAGTACTCATTCTTATGATACAAAGATAAAAATCAAAGAATTTTATATAGAAATATCACATATTTTAAGAGAATATGTTGAAAATAGTGTTTATATAAAATCATTAGAAATGACGACGGAGGAAATAACAAGAAATAGGGATTCATTTCCATTTAATAAAGAAGAAATTGATATTTGGTTGGATATATTAAATCGCGCAGACCTTAGTAAATATGCAAAGTCTAATCCTGAAAGAAATGCATGTCATGATGATTTAAATGCCGGAAAGCAATTTATTATTAATACAACCTCATCATGGAAGTTATTAAACGAATAATTTTAATAAATTAAGTAAAATTTGACATACAATAGGAATAAGTTAAATTCAAAATGAAATAAGGAAAACAAATGGCGACGACAAGTGATATTAAAAATGGTGTTGTTTTACTTGAAAATGGTAAAAGAATGAAAGTATTAGAATTCTTACATGTTAAACCTGGAAAGGGAAATGCTTTTGTACGAACAAAATTACGTGATTTACAATCTGGTAAAATTGTTGAAAAACGATTTAACGCTGGTGCAAAAATTGAATTGATTAGGATTGATGCGAAAGAAATGCAATATCTTTATAATGATGGTGATAGTCATATATTTATGGATAATCAGACCTATGACCAGATGAATATTCCAAATGATGTTATAGGTGATAAAATAAATTTTATTAAAGCAGGACAAAATGTCGATATTTTATTTGATAAAGATCTAATAATTGATATCAGATTACCGGCTCATGTACATCTCGAAGTTGTAACAACAGAACCTGGAGAAAAAGGTAATACAGCAACTGGGGCTACAAAACCAGCTACTTTGGAAACCAATTATACAGTAAATGTTCCATTATTTGTAGATATTGGTGATATATTAAAAGTGGATACTAGAAGTGGAGAATATATTGAAAGAACTAAATCTTAGTGTTATAATGTTTATTAAACTATGTGGAAAAATAGATTAAAAGAATTACTGTATATACTTGAAAATAGCAATGTTAATGAAATTGATGTTACTTTTTTTGGTGTTCGGTATAGAGTAGTAAAAGAGCCTAGTCTCCATGATGATTCTTCATTTTCGAAAGAAAAAAAACGAGAAGATGATTCAAAAGAATCTACAGTTAGTACAGAAAGTGTAGATCAAAATTTAGAGGATATAAATGCAACTGATGGAATTGAAGTTCTATCTCCTATGCCTGGAACATTTTATAGATCCCCATCTCCTGATGATGATTTTTTTGTAAATGAAGGTGATGACGTTAAAAAAGGCGATACTTTATGTATTATTGAAGCTATGAAAATTATGAATGAAATTGAGTCTGAAGAAAATGGAAAAATTCAAAAAATTCTAGTAGAAGATGGTAATGCAGTAGAATTCAATCAGCCTTTATTTATAATTAATCCTAAATAATCAATTATGTATAAAAAAATTTTGATAGCCAATAGAGGTGAAATTGCACTTCGTATAATAAGAGCATGTCATGAACTTGGTATAAAAACTGTAGCAGTTTATTCAACTGCAGATGAGTTTTCTTTACATGTTAAATTTTCCGATGAAGCAGTTTGTATTGGCCCACCTCCTAGCAATGAAAGTTACTTAAATATACCTAGAATTATTGCTGCCGCTGAAATAACCCACGCTGATGCAATACATCCAGGTTATGGGTTTTTAGCAGAAAATGCAGAATTCTCAAAGATATGTGAAGAAAATGGATTTTCATTTATTGGGTCTTCAGCGAAAATTATTAATTCAATGGGAGATAAGTCAGAGGCAAGAAGTACAATGAAAAATTCTGGTGTTCCTGTAATTCCTGGGAGTGATGGAGTATTAAAAAATGTTTCTGAGGCTGCTAAATTTGCTGAAAAAGTTGGATATCCTGTTATGGTTAAAGCTTCTGCAGGTGGAGGAGGACGAGGCATGAGGCTTGTTAAAACAAAAAAAGAGTTGGAATCAGCATTTAGCTCAGCTCAAGCAGAATCAAAGAGTGCATTTAACAATGATGATTTATATTTGGAAAAGTTTGTGGAAAATCCTAGGCATATTGAAGTCCAAATACTAGCTGACATTCATGGGAACACCATTCATCTTGGTGAAAGAGAGTGTACTATTCAAAGACGTCACCAAAAATTAATTGAGGAAAGTCCATCTGTAGTAGTAGATGATAAACTTAGGAATAAATTGGGAACTGCAGCAATTAATGCGGCAAAAGCAGTTAATTATGTTGGTGTAGGAACAGTGGAGTTTTTGGTGGATAAAAATCTAGATTATTTCTTTATGGAAATGAATACTAGAATTCAGGTTGAGCACCCTGTTACTGAAATGGTAACGGGTGTTGATTTAATTAAACAACAAATTAGAATGCATGGGGGTAAGACATACCCAGAATTTTTAGAAAATTTTCAATTAAGAGGACATTCAATTGAATGTAGAATTAACGCTGAAGATCCTGAAAATGATTTTATACCATCTCCTCTGAAAATAACAAGTTTTCATATGCCTGGAGGTAAAGGCGTTAGAGTAGATAGCCATGCATATGCTGGCTACCAAATTCCCACAAATTATGATTCTATGATAGGGAAATTAATCGTTTTTTCTAGCTCAAGAGAAAGAGCGATTAATCGGATGTCTCGAGCTTTAGAAGAATGTATAATTGAAGGGCCAAAAACAACTATACCATTTCATCAAGCAATAATGAATAATGATCTATTTAAAAAAGGTGAATTTGATACTAGTTTTTTGGATAATTTTAAATTTGATAGGAAATAATGATTATGAATATACCAGAAAATTTATTGTATACTGATGAACATGAGTGGGTAAAAATAGATGATAATTTAGCTACTATTGGAATAACAGATTATGCGCAAGGTGAGTTAGGTGACATTGTATTTATTGAATTTCCTGATTTAGATTTAACATTTAATAAAGGAGAGTCAATAGGAACAATAGAAGCCGTTAAGACGGTTGCTGATATTTATATGCCTATATCTGGTAAAATAGTAGAATTAAATGAATTGCTCAATGATACCCCTGAAACAGTTAATAATGATCCTTTTATTAATGGATGGATGTTAAAAATTAAAATAGAAGATATGGATGAAGCTTCAACTCTTATGGACTCGAAAAAATATAATACTTTTATTTCTTAGACTCGTATGAAGAAAAATGTTCTAAATTATTTATTATCAGTTAAAAAAAAGAAGGGCGCTGGGTATATAGTTCTTATTGATCCAGATAAAAATAGTGAAAATAATTTAGAGGAAAAAATTTCAAAGATTAATAACTCTGGTGTTGATGCGATCTTTGTTGGAGGTAGTTTAATACTTGATAACAATTGTGAAAAAAGAGTAGAGTTAATTAAATCAATATCAAAAGTACCCGTTATCTTTTTTCCGGGTGGGATTAGTCAATTAAATAAACATTATGATGCAATGTTATTTATGTCAATTTTATCAGGAAGAAATTCTCATTATCTTATTGGTGAACAAGTTATTGCTGCGCCAATAGTAAAAGATTTAGGCATAGAAGTAATTCCAACAGGTTATTTATTAGTTGATGGTGGGAATAATTCTTCTGTTCAGTTTATGAGTGGTTCAAATCCTATTCCCATTGAAAAGCCTGATATTTTAATTGCACATGCTTTAGCAGCTCAATATCTAGGAAAAAAACTTGTTTATTTAGAATCTGGTAGCGGAGCGAAAAATTCTATTCCTAATAATCTATTAAAAGCTGTTACTAAATATATAGATGTTCCAATAATTGTTGGTGGCGGAATTAAGACTCCTAAATCTGCAAATGAGAAAGTAGTGGCCGGTGCTAGTTTTGTTGTTATTGGTAGTATATTAGAAGGTAATAATACCAATATTATTAATGAATTTGCAGACGCTATTCACATAGGTGAATAATGAAAAATAATTTAGATCCAAAAGAAATAATTATATCAAATAATAAAGTTAGTCAGGACATGTTAGAGTCTTGTGCAGATGATATATTATTTGCAGCTAATATTTTAATAAAAAAAGTTAAGAATGGTAATAAAGTCCTTTGGTGTGGTAATGGTGGTAGTGCTGCAGATTCTCAGCATATGTCAACTGAATTAATGGGAGGTCTGAGAGACCATGATCGCCCTCCTATTCCATCGATAGCATTAACAACAGATTCATCTTTTCTTACTGCATGGTCAAATGACACTGATTTTAGATCGGTATTTTCTAGACAAATTGAAGCTATTGGTAATTCTGGTGATGTTCTAATTGCTATTTCAACCAGTGGAAATTCTGATAATGTGGTTGAAGCAGTAAATATGGCAGAAAAATTAAATATGAAAATTATTATTTTAACTGGGAAAAGTGGAGGAAAATTGAATAATAGAGGTGATGTAGTTATAAATATACCTAGTAAGGATACACAACGAATTCAGGAAGGACATCTATTAACAGAACATATTCTATGTGAAATGCTAGAATCTTCCTTATAAAGTTTTTTCTGATTCTTGTTTTGGATACCTATCTTGAAGATTATTTAACAATGTTACGTGTTGAAAAGAATCTTTCAACTAATTCAATTACATCCTATAAAACTGATTTAAAACGTTATATAAATTTTTTATCTGATGATGGTTATCCTGAACGTATAAATTACTTTGAAGAATCAATTCAAAATCTTGATTCTATTCGTCAAATTCATATACGAAATTTTATTCGGTATTTAAAGGATCAAAGTTTCTCATCTTCAAGTATTAATCGATCATTTTCATCTATTCGTTCTTATCATAAATATCTATCAGGTGAAGATAAGATGTCGCATAATCCTACACAATTACTCGAACCTCTAAAAATATCTAAAAAATTGCCGAAAGTCTTATCTGCTCAACAGGTTGATACAATAATAAATTCCGTTAATGTAGATGAAACTATGGGGTATAGAGATAAAGCAATCTTAGAAACGTTATATTCAGCAGGATTAAGAGTCTCAGAGTTATGTGCTTTGGAAATGAACAATATATTGTTTGATTCTTCAATGCTAAAAGTATATGGTAAGGGAAATAAAGAAAGATTTGTTCCATTAGGAAGTAAAGCAATAAAATTAATCAATGATTATTGTAAATTCATTCGAACAGCGCTTACTAATAAAAAAAAGACAGATGGGAATGTTTTTTTAAGTAGGAATGGTAAAAAGTTAACTAGAATGACAATCTTTAATATTATGAGAAAATGGGCCAACATTTCTGGAATAAATAATAATATTAGTCCTCATACATTTAGACACTCCTTTGCGACTCATTTATTAGAAGGGGGAGCTGATCTCCGCGCAGTACAAGAGATGTTAGGGCATTCAGATATTTCAACTACTCAGATTTATACTCATCTTGATAATGAATATTTAAAAGAAGTCCATAGAACATTTCATCCAAGGGGATAAAATATGCTTTTTCGCTTGCCACCTGAAGTATTAATCCTTTTGATTCCAGTTTTATTATTTGCTTTAGTATTTCATGAATTTTCTCATGCATGGATTGCTAATAAATTGGGAGATCCTACTGCTCGTTATGCAGGAAGACTTACTTTGAATCCTATAGCTCACCTTGATCCAATAGGTGGATTAATGATTCTATTTGTAGGGTTTGGTTGGGCAAAACCTGTTCCTGTAGATCCAAGATATTTAAAAAACCCTAGGGAAGATATGATGAAAATTGCTTTTGCAGGACCAGCATCTAATCTACTATTAGCTTTTATTGCAGGATCAATTTTGAGATTTGGTTTTTTTCAAGGTAGTATTGCAATGATGATAATTTTATTTACTCAAATAAATATAATGTTAGCAGTATTTAATATGATACCTGTATCACCATTAGATGGTTCTCAGATATTTTCAGGATTATTAATAAGAACTAATCCTGAACTTGTAAGAAATTTACAAATATATGGACCTCAAATATTATTAGCTGCAATTCTTATTGGTTATTTTACTCCTGTTTCACCTATAAGTTGGATAATGCGACCATTTGTAAATTTCTTTCTTTTTCTGTTTGCAGGTATTTAAAAGATTTTGAAGCAAACTTTTATAAGAAAGAGAATTAGATATAAACGAAATAGATCTATTTTAAGGACAGGGTTTATTTTAGTTATTGTAGTCTGGCTTATTCACTATTTAAATCAAATTAATTAATAATACTAATTATGCAGCAGTTAGTTGAATGTGTTCCAAATTTTAGTGAGGGACGAGACTCAAATAAGATTGATCTTATTGTTTCAGAGATTAAAAGTATTTCAGGAATTTCCTTATTAGATGTTTCGTCTGGAGTTGATACTAATAGGACAGTGGTGACATTTGTAGGATCTATTCCTTCAGTTGAAGAAGCTGCTTTCCATGCAATTAAAGTTGCTTCAAAAATTATTGATATGCGAAAACACAATGGAACGCATGCTCGTCTTGGGGCTACGGATGTTTGCCCGTTTATTCCAGTAAGAAATGTTACCATGGATGATTGCATATCACTTTCACATCGTGTAGCAAAACGGGTTGGCGACCAATTATCTATACCTGTGTACCTCTATGAATCCTCTGCCCAGGTTTCTGATAGAAAGAATTTAGCTAATATAAGACATGGGGAATATGAAGGATTAGGTGAAAAAATATCTGATAAATCTTGGGCTCCAGATTATGGGCCATCAGTACTAAATAAGAAATCCGGTGCGACAATAATGGGTGCGAGGGAATTCCTTATTGCATATAATATAAATCTTAACACATTGGATAAGCGTATAGCTACAGATATAGCATTTGAAATTAGAGAAAAGGGTCGTGCGAAAAGAAAAAAAAATTCATATTCAACAAATACATTAGATGGAGAAATTATTCGTTATGAAAATGAAAAATATCCATGTGGATTATGTGATTATATTGCTAATAAATATCAAAATATTATTAACCATAACACTAAAGATCATCAATATGACCTGAAATCTTTATTTATAGAAAAAGGTTATAATAAAGATAACTTATTTGGTAAACCTGTTATACAGCCTGGTTTATTTAATCATGTAAAGGCAGTAGGCTGGGTTGTAGATGAATATAGGATGGCTCAAATTTCTATTAATTTTACAAATTTCAATAAAACACCAATTCATGAAGTATTTGATACTGTATGCGATCTTGCAGAAAAAAGGGGAATTAGAGTTACAGGAAGTGAGCTAGTTGGCTTAGTTCCGTTAAACGCATTGATTATGGCTGGAACATATTATCTAAAAAAACAGTATTCTACAATAGGTGTACCAGAATCTAGATTCGTTGAAGTTGCAGTTCAAACTTTAGGCCTTTCTAATGTATCTTCTTTTAATCCTAAAGATAAAATAATTGATTATGCTGTGAAGAATTCTGATAAAAAACTTATAAATATGTCCTTAAATGAATTTGGCGATGAATTATCTGCAAATTCAGTTGCGCCTGGAGGTGGAAGTGTTTCAGCTTTAGCTGGTAGTTTAGGTTCAGCACTTATATCAATGGTTACTGCATTAACTTATGAAAAAAAAGGATTTGAAAATCACAAAAAAAGGATGGAAAAAGCTGGAGTTAAAGCACAATCAATTAAGCAAAAGCTCTCTAACCTTGTTGATGAAGATACAAATGCGTTTAATGAAGTAATAGATGCATCTAGACTACCTGATTCAAATAAAATTGAAAAAGATGCAAAAGATTTGGCTTTATTAAATGCAAATAAACAAGCAATCAAAATTCCTCTAGAAGTTTCAAGACTTTCACTTCAAATATTAGATCTTTCAAATGATTTAATAAATGATATAAATCCTAATTCAATAACTGATTTGGCAGTTGCAGCTGAGGTTTCTTTTGCAGCATTTAGAGGAGCTGTACTTAATATTTATATAAATATGAATGAAGTTAAATCAGATAGAAAATTTTCTAAAGAAGTAGATAATGAAGTAAATACTATGTTGATTAAAGCAACTGAATTAAAGGATAAAATATTTAAAGAATCTGTACAAATAATTAATTCATAATGAACCCGATAATTTCTTTACCGGAAGATCTTCGCAATAAAATTTCTGCAGGAGAAGTTGTCGAAAGACCTGCATCAGTGGTGAAAGAACTTTTAGAGAATAGTCTAGATGCCGGTTCTTCTGAAATTACTATTGTTATTGAAAAGGGAGGCCATCAACTAATTCAAGTCAGAGATAATGGCCATGGAATTAGTTCTGATGGGCTTTCACAAGCTTTTCAAAGATATACTACTAGTAAAATATCAAAAATAGATGATTTATATAATATAAAGACTCTTGGATTTCGCGGAGAAGCATTAGCGAGTATTGCTTCAGTTTCAGAAATTAGTATTACCTCCTCGGAGGATGAAGTTTCTGGATATCAAATGAGTATAGTAAATGGTATATCTGGCAAGGTAAAAGCTGCTCCACCAATAGGCGGTACAGAAATTACAGTTAGGAATCTGTTTTATAACACCCCAGCTAGAAAAAAATTTCTAAAATCAAGCATTTCTGAATTTAGACAAATTGTAAAAATGGTTAGAAGATTTGGTCTGGATTTTCCAGATGTATCTTTTATTTTATATCATAATAATAAAAATATTTTAAACCTTGCGCCGGAAAGTTTGGAAGATCGTATAGTTTCTCTAAATGATCCTACTTTTCGTGATCAGTTATTAAAAGTAGAACTAACAAAAGGAGATTACACTATATCTGGTTATGTAGGAACTCTTAACCTTATTAGAAAAAGGCCAGGTCATCAATATCTCTTTGTAAATAAAAGATTTGTACAAAATAGATTATTGAATTCCGCAGTTTATTCTGCTTATGAGTCTCTTGTAAAAAGAGGTGAATATCCTTTCTCATTATTAAACATTACAATTCCTTTTGACCAATTAGATGTTAATGTGCACCCCATGAAGATTGAAGTAAAATTCATTGATGAATGGAGAGTGTATCATATTGTTAAATCTGCAGTAAAAGATTCTATTTCTGCTATTATATCAACTATTCCATCATTTGAAAACCCGCAACTTGGTACTTTTGGCAAAAGTTTTTACCCAAATCAAAATCAAGAACCATTTGATTTTAATATTTTTCCAGAATCAAAGACTGACACTAACATTGATTATGAAAAAGAGAATATTAGAAGTTTTAAACTAAACACTGATGAATCTACAGTTTATGAAGGTAGTGCTTTATGGCAGGCTCATAACAAATATATAATTAGTCAAATTAATAGTGGATTAGTAATAATTGATCAACATGTTGCACATGAAAGGGTATTGTATGAGGAAGCGTTAAGTGCTTTTGAGAATACACCATTGTCTGCTCAAACTCTTTTATTTTCAGAAGAATTACAGTTTTCTCCTGATGAATTCTCCGTGCTTCTTGAAATTATACCTTATTTAAAAAAATTAGGATTTCGAATAAAAGAAAATGGTCAAAATAAAATTCTTCTTGAAGCTATACCTTCCGATATGAGGTATGGTAGTGAAGATAAAGTCATTAAGGATATATTAGACAATTACATTTCAAATAGAAAAAATTCAAGCTCTTTCATGGAAGATCTTGCAGCATCATTTGCATGTTATAGCGCAGTTAAAGCTGGAGATTCACTATCTATAGAAGAAATGCAAATATTAGTAAAGAATCTTTTTAGTACAAAGCATCCTTATTATTGCCCACACGGTAGGCCAATTATTATGCAGTTGTCTCTTGAAGAATTGGATAAACGATTTGAGCGTATATAATTAATATCATTAATGAAACATACTTACTCTCAACCCATTATAGCAATTGTAGGGCCTACTGCTATAGGAAAGACATCTATATCAATTGATGTAGCAAAAAGAATTAATGGAGAAATTATTGGGCTTGATTCTAGGCAAATTTATAAAGGTATGTCAATTGGCACGGCGCAACCTTCTAAAAAAGAATTAAAATTAATTCCCCATCACCTAATTGGAATAAAAGACCCAAATTTTATTATTTCATCTGGAGAATATGCAAATTTAGTTGTAAATGCTGTATCAGATATTATTGAACGTAACAAGGAACCAATAATATGTGGTGGGGCTGGATTATACTATCGAGCAATTTCAAAAGGAATATTTACTGGAAGTAAAACTGATTTAAATATTCGTTCATTATTAAATGATCAATATGAAAAATTAGGTGCAGAAAAATTATTTTCAAAATTAGAAGAAATTGACCCAGTTTATTCTAAAAAAGTCCATTTAAATAATAAAAAACGCTTAATAAGAGCTTTAGAAATATATATGACTACTGGCAAATCACCATCTGTTCATTTTGATTCACAGAAAAAACGCACTACCTCTCTATTAAATCTTTTTACAGTTTTACTAACTGTTGATAAAAAGAAATTATGTGAAAAAATAGAAAAAAGGACAAATATGATGATTAATAATGGATGGGTCGAAGAGACAAAAAAACTTATTTCAAATAGAAAAAAACTATATTTTCATCCAATTGATTCAATTGGATATAAACAGATTATTTCTTTCCTCAATGGGGATATTTCAGAGTCAGAATTAGAGAATGAAATTATAGTTAAAACTACTCAATATGCTAAAAATCAAATTAAATGGTTTCGAAAAGAGAAGATAGATCTTGAGATAAATTTAGATATGGAGTCTAATTCAATCGTTAAAAAAATAATTGAAACCTTTTTTAATGTAAAATCAGCTTTCATTAAAAATTAATTTGTTTGATAATTATCTTATTGTATTATTGCCGGAGTTTTGACCCTTTAATTAGTTACTGAGATAACAAAAAGGGCAGTTTAATGACCTCTGGTCTTATTAATACAGTTAGTGTATTAGAAGCTGCCCAGAGGTTTTTTTTTGGAAAGTTTATAATGAAAAACAAATATTCAATTCTTCTTGATAAAAAATCGATTTCGAGTTCTGTAGTTAGATTGGCTCATGAGATATATGAAAGAAACCAAGAACTTAATAATCTGGTTCTAATTGGAATTCAAACTAGAGGGATGCCATTGTCTAAAAGGCTTCAAAAAGAACTATTTAATATTTCTAATCATGAAGTTCAATTAGGTTCACTTGATATTACTTTTTATCGTGATGATTTTAGAGAGAGATTATTGGTTCCACAAGTGCAAGGAACTGATATTTCCTTTTCTTTAGATGATAAAATTGTTGTTTTGGTTGATGATGTGTTATTTACAGGTCGCACTATTAGGGCAGCTATAGATTCGTTAAATGCTTTTGGTAGAGCAAGTGCAATTCAATTAGCAGTATTAGTTGATAGAGGGCACAGAGAGATGCCTATTAGAGCTGATTATGTAGGAAAAAATATTCCAACTAATGATGGAGAGCATATTGCGGTTCGATTAGAAGAAATTGATCAAAAAGATGCAGTAATTATCCTTAAACATGACAAGTTGGATAATTCCTGATGAAACAAAAACATCTTCTTAGCCTTGAAAATTTTCCTGCGAATGATTTAGAGACAATAATTGAAACATCGTTTAGTTTTAAAGAAATACTTGAAAGGCCAATAAAAAAAGTACCATCTTTACAGGGTAAGACTATTGTAAATCTTTTTTTTGAAAATTCAACTAGAACAAGAATTAGTTTTGAATTAGCTCAAAAACGTTTAAGTGCTGATACTGTAAATTTTTCTGCATCTTCAAGCAGTTTAAAAAAAGGTGAAAGCTTTAAAGATACTGTTCAAAATATTGAAGCAATGAAGATTGATGCAGTAGTTATGAGGCACCCAAGTCCTGGATCTTCACTTCTTTTGACAAAATATATTGATTCTGTAGTTATCAATGCTGGGGATGGCACTCATGAACATCCAACTCAAGCTATTCTTGATATGATAAGTCTAAAAGAACAGTTCGGAAAAATTAATGGTTTAAAAATAGGAATTATTGGGGATATTGCCCACAGTAGGGTTGCCAGAAGTAATATCTATGGATTGAATAAAATGGGAGCTGAAGTAATGGTCTGTGGTCCTTCGACATTAGTGCCATGTGAC
Source organism: Fidelibacterota bacterium (assembly GCA_036228285.1). Lineage (GTDB taxonomy): Bacteria > Fidelibacterota > Marinisomatia > Marinisomatales > TCS55. Next base: position 214 of record JAZAOA010000049.1, on the reverse strand, counting down.
ATAGAATCATTAGGGGTGAAGATTACACATAATCTTGATGACATATTAGATTGGGCAGATGCAATTAATGTGTTGAGAATTCAATTAGAAAGAATGGATCGCGGACTTTTCCCTTCAGTTAGAGAATATAGAAACTTATTTGGAGTTACAGATGAACGATTGCAAAAGCATAATAAAGAAATTATTATAATGCACCCTGGGCCAATGAATAGAG
>JAZAOA010000048.1:0-6350 GCA_036228285.1 Fidelibacterota bacterium | reverse complement strand
CCAGTGCATATTGTAATCTTTTTTGATATATTATCTAAAGATTTGTATTTATTAATCGCTTTTTTCCAATCATCCATAAAATTCGCTACCTGACCGACTCCATTTTCAATTAAATCATGCCCAGCATAATAATCTAAACCTGGAACTTCATTTCCAACTTTCAAGAACCATTCATCGCTCAGAAGAACAAAATTATTTCCATCCTCTTGTTGATACTTTTTGGATAGCTTCTTTCCTATAGGAATAAAACTCTTAGCGTATTCTTCTGTTACTTGGGGTAGCTTAGGTAATCCCTCTCTATGTTTTGTTAGACCTACGGGAACGATTGACATAGATAACGCATGTGGATAAAAGGAATAAATATCTGCAATTGTTTTTTCTAAGAACTTTCCATCGTTCCATCCTGGACAAAGGACAACTTGTGCATGTAGTTCAATACCGTTCTCTGTTAAATATTCAAATTTTTTCATTAAAAAATCATCCTTGCCGTATAAAAACATTTCTAATCTTTTGTCGGGATCAGTTACATGAACAGATACATATAAAGGCGACAATTGCTGTTCTACTACTCGTTTTAATTGTTTCCAACCCATATTGGTCATTGTAATAAAATGTCCATATAAAAATGACATTCGAAAATCTCCATCACGAAAGTATAGTCCTTCTCTCATTCCAGGAGGATTTTGATCAGCAAAACAAAAAACGCAATCATTAGCACAAGCACGAATATTAAAATCGTCGAATCCTATTCCTAAATTATCATCAATATCTTTTTCAATTTCATATTCAATAAGCTCTCCACCTTGATTAACCTTAATAATAATGTTCTCATCTGCCACTTTAAATCGATAATCAATAACGTCTTTAACCCTAGAGCCATCAATAGAATACAATTGATCGCCTTTTTTTAGACCAATTGATTCAGCAATACTATCTTTTTCTATGTGATTAATTTTCATAAGTAAAAATTACACTATTGATTCAATGCGATGCCTTTGATTTCTTACGATTTATAAGCGGTAAATACGGCGAAGATCATCGTTATACAATAAAAGTCCGCTTCCGACTGTCCATAAAGAAAGGAATGAAAATAATATCACTACCATAAAATAATTTCCATTTGGATCAATTACATAACTTATATAATGCACACCAGCTCTTATCCAGACAATAATTCCAAAAAATGTTGCCCATTGAACAAAAAATAACGCCTCTTTTCTCATAATTAAAAGCATCATTGGAACAGCCAAACTCGCTATCATTAAAAATTTGTTTCCATTCATATAATTTTGCGCTGAAATTAATATCCAGGAAACGACTAGAGGTATAAATCTATAAATGACCATCGGTTATTTTGATGAGCGGGCGATGAGAATCGAACTCACGTCACGAGCTTGGGAAGCTCGGGTAATAGCCATTATACGACGCCCGCACAAATCTTTCTTTATTGACGATAAACTACACTGTTTCATGTTCAAATCCAAAGTTTGAATACTTCTATGTGCACCTTTGGAAACTCTTTTATTTCAACAGCACCAACTTATTAGTTTGAAAATAGTTACCAACTTGTATTTGAAATAGGTAAATACCAGCACTTACGGACTGACCTAAATTATTTGTAGCATTCCATTGTATCTTATTATCCCCTGCTGTTTGAATGCTATTAACTAATGTTTTGATTTCTTTACCCATCATATCATAAATAGTAATATTGACTAATCCGCTTTGCGATAAGCTGTAGCGTATTGTTGTTATTGGATTGAATGGGTTTGGATATGCTGGAAACAACTTAAACATTACTGGAACATCTGATTGATCCTTATCATTATTTAATTCCTGAACCTCAATAAACTCAGTTCCAAACGTACTATTTAAATCCCATGAGATACCGGGAACCCAATAATCACCTCCATATTCATACGCACCAATATCTGGCGCTGATCCAATATAGTTTTCTGTAATACCGCTAATTACTGCACCAGAATCAATTAATGCGGAACCTTCGATTGGTCTGAAGTCAAAATTTTCCGGATCTACAAGCATACTTTTAACATCATTATTTGTTTGATAACCATTCCAATTATGATCATAAGTACCCGGAACAGGATAATCATTATATGTACCTGATCTATGGCCAGCGATTTTATTCGCTGCATTATTCCGAGTTTCAGTGCCTTCATTTCCGCCTTGTTCAATCATTACAATAATATCATTCTTATCTCCATTATCAAACGCAGTATTATTATACAGCATATGCTCATATCCTTTAATCATAATACCACCCTGTACATTCCAAATCACATTATGATGCATTAAGCCATTATTTCCAGCTCCATTTCCATCAAAACGTGAACCATACTTTATCGTGTCATGCAACCAATTGTAGCGAATTTCAACATTTGGCTGTTGCCCAACCATACATTGAATTAAAGACCCGTCACTTTGCATGTATCCACTATCATACATATTGTTTAATTCAATTAATGCTTCATTGCCAGGATTCAATGTTGCCGAAGCACCCATTTTATGCATGGTGTTTCTTCGGAATATATTTCCAGTTCCACCCATCTGAATTGTTGTCATTAAACCATTCAAATCTGTTGCAGTATAATCAATATGATAAAAATAACTATCTTCAATAGTATTATTTCCTGAATACATTTCCAATGCTGATCCATCTGTGTATCGAAAAGCACATTGGTAGACAACACAATTGCTACTTCCAGTAATTAATGACATATCTGGTTGTGTATCAATTATCCCTAACATTCGTTTATAGCAACTTGGATACCAGAAGTTGCATCCTTCAATACGTGTGTAATCCCCATTAGTTATTTTAAATGTTGTTCCAAAAAATTCAATATTTTTAATATGTATATAATCTGAATTTGAAATATCAAAAGCATAGGATTGAACTTTTCCTCTAATTTGAAGATTATTAGGATTAGCATTATCTGGTGGCCAAAAATATAAATCATTTGTTAGCGTATCTAAAAACCATTCCCCTTCCGCATCAAGAAAAGCAAGCTTTCCTTCTAAAAAATAGTCATGATGTTTTGTTTTCCATTCAGGAACAGGATCATATGTAAATGTATTTCCGGAATGAGTAAGAACGCGACGTGTCCAAGTCTTAAATGAGCCAACATTTAAAATTGCAATTGCACCTGAAATATCTAATCCGCTTGATGCTAAATCAATAGACCCATGTGGTTCATCAATAAGCGTTCCATTTGTATATGCATTCTCATCCTCATCAATTGTTCCATGACCCCAGTGATTCTCTTTGTTCCAAATAGTACCATCTGCAAAACTGGCATTGGGCCAACGAGCCATTACCATTTCTTGTCGATTAGAAAATAGTTGCCATATAGGAAAATCTAATGTTGTTTTCCATATATTACCTGAATACAACTCCCAAGAAGATTCTAAAAGCACTGTTCCATCTAATACAACTCGCTCATTCTCATAAGCAGAAAAAATTAATGGAGAGTTTTCTAATCCATCATTGTTATTCATAAAAATAGCTTCATGATAACTACCTTGGCGTATGTAGCAAACATCTCCAGCAGTCATTATATCTGCTGCTTTTTGTATTGTTAAAAAAGGGCTTTGCAACGTTCCAGGATTATTATCATCTCCATTATTTGAAACGTAATAATTAGACGCTGAAATTGATGAGATAAAAATTAATATAAAGTAAAGAAAGTATTTTTGCATTTTTCTAATTTATTAATTGAATTATTTTGCTATACCCATTGTTAATTTTAAAATAATTTTACGAAACAAATTAAATGGTAATAATGATCGCAGTCCGACTCTGATTTTTGCTTGAGCGCCAGCCAAATATCGTAGTTTATTTTTTTTTCTTTTTATTATTCTTTCAATAATAATTGCAACATCCTCTGGATCCCCGACCCCTTTACGAGTATCTAATAATTTAGAATGTAAACCTTTTAATCTATTTGAAAATTTATAATAAGGACTATTTAAATCTGTTCCTCTAGCAGCTTCTTTGCTATTCTCATCAATCGCCTTGGTATAATATGTTCCTGGCTCAAGCAATACAACTTCAATTCCAAAAGGGTATAACTCAAAATTCAACCCTTCACTAAATCCCTCAAGTGCAAATTTTGAAGATCCATATGCTCCTAATCCTGGCAATGCAGATCGACCTTGAGCGCTGGATATATTTATTATTTTTGTTGAAAACATATCCATTGACTCTTTTGCAGTTTTGCGCATTAATGGCAAGGCAGCTCTTGTTACTTTTTGTACACCAAAAAAGTTTGTTTCGAATTGATCTCGTATTTCTTTTTCAGATAAATCCTCAAAAAATCCACCAATTCCATAACCAGCATTATTTATCAGAATATCTAATTTACTTTCTTTCTCAGTTATCTTTTTAATTGCTTTTTGAATGGAATTATCATCACACACATCAAGTTCAATAATATGACAATTTGCACCCATTCGATCTAATTCTAATTGCAGATCATTACATTTAGATAGGTCTCTCATGCTAGAATAAACATTATAACCTTGAGATGAGAGTCTTGCTGCAGAAATCAATCCAAAACCACTTGAACATCCTGTTATTAAAATAGTTTTACTCATAAAATTTATTTGGAATAAATGAAGGTGCGAGATTTATATATTTAAACAGGGCTAGGATTAACAATGCTATTATTTTTTTCATTTTTTTGAAAATAAAATGTTAATACTAGGGAAAATATGATATACATTATTAATAAATATATAGGAAAACCTTGTAATCCATACCAACTTAAATTTTGAATATATAATAAAACAAAAACCATACTTGCTTTTAATAATTCAGCAACAAATGCATACTTATTTTTATCTAACATTGAAGTAAATGAAAAAACACTTAATAGTAGAACAATAGCATATAAATAATTCATTGTATTACTATGGCTGGAAAATACAATAAGTAAATGAAGCAATAATAAATGTGTTATTATTAATTGTGCCCATGAATACGCAAGCATCCAACGGGACTTTGTTGTATTGTATTTTGATTGTTTAGCTGGATTAGTTACTTCCAATAAAGGAAATTTCTCTTTAACATCAACTGGTCTCCAACCTGTTGGCATAAACCAAATACGAATTTTGTCAAAATATCTTTCAGCATGCCATGCATCTTTCATTAACTGCCAAAAATGTTTATAGTTTATTATCACTGGATTCCATGTGCTTACTGGTTTTAGTGTTCCGTACACAGGCTTAACATTGTCAATTTCAGCCTGAAATGTTCCAAATAGTTTATCCCAAAGAATAAGTATCTGACCATAGTTCTTATCGATATATTCCGGGTTTATAGCATGGTGAACTCTATGATGTGAAGGAGTAACTAGAAAATATTCAAAGATACCCATTTTACCAATTAATTGAGTATGATACCAAAACTGGAAAAAGAAATGTATAGGACCCAGAATTACAAATATCTTAACAGGTACACCTAATAATGCTGCAGGGATCATAAAGATTGTAGAAAAGTTTATAGCATTTGAAATAGACTGACGTAATGCACACGCTAAATTAAAGTCTTCACTACTATGATGAATCACATGTCTATTCCATAAAATATTTACTCTATGTTTTAAACGATGCGTACAATAGCCTGTAAAATCTTGTACCAAAAATGCAATTAGTACCGCAAGCCAAATATTTTCAAGATGAAAGATAGTTAAATTATTTACTAACCAAGAATATCCTATAATTGCAAATCCATACTTCACTCCATCTCGAATCATTTTAGTTAATCCTGAACTTAAACTTGCAATCACATCTGCTTGACGATTAACTCTAATGCCTCTTTTCTTTGCGATTATAGCTTCCAATGCGATTAAAAACATAAAAATTGGAACTGCAACAAATAAAGATTTTATATAGAAGCTCATAGAGATCCGTAGATATTTAGTTTATTTAATAACAATTATTATCAATATTGTAATTAATATATAGTCATAACTTTTATTAAATATAAATTAAATAGTGATATATTTCAGCGATTTTAATTTTTTAGTATAGATGAATACAAAATTTACAAATGTCGAAAAATCCTTTTTTGAAAAATCCAAATTAAACCAATCAAATACTAAAATTCCCTATATACAAGTTGATAATATCCCTGATTTAGGGTTGTTAACTTCATTAAGATTTCTTGAGTGGATAATAGAGAATCCAGAAGGTGTAATAAGCCTCCCTACAGGTAAGACTCCCGAATATTTTATTAAATGGACTCAATATATCCTTTCTAATTGGGGTAAACATGAAGTAGAAAAAATATGCACTGAAAATGGATTAGATACTCGTTCAAAGCCTAAAAT
>JAZAOA010000047.1:0-7132 GCA_036228285.1 Fidelibacterota bacterium | reverse complement strand
AAATAATTCATATACCCAAATAATTTAATGTTAGTTTGTAGTTGATTTTCGTTTATAACATCATTTAAATCGTTTTTTAGTATTGGAGGAACTTTCCCAATTAATGCAAGTCTAATATTGGAGTATTTTCTTTTTAAAATAGACAACATTTTAATCATAACTAATGCTCCTCTATCTTCAGTTATATCACCAATGTATACTAAATCAAATTCTTTGGGTTTTTGCAGATCATAATCAAATTTTAGTGGATAATTATATATAACAGTATAATTCTTTTTGATAAAACTTCTATATGAGTCTTCAGCAAGAAGATAATGTTCAAAAAATATTTTTGAAACTTGTTGTAATATAGAATATCCAATAATTGCAATTAGTTTACTGATTGGATTAAGCCAATTTTTTCGCAATATGGATTGAATTGTGTTTTCATGAACATCGTATACAACTTTAAGTTTTAATATTATAGAAGCTTTAATTCCAATCCATATTAGCTCCGGATCATGAAAAAGAAATATATCTGAATTATTATTTCTTAATCTTTTCCATATTTGATTTCTAATTAATTTTCTATCAGATTCCTTTTTCCAAGTAGAAAGACCAATAATGCTGACATTATGTATTTCCTTTTTGTCAAAATCTGCAGGGGCATGTAACTCGACATTAAACTTTTTAGCTAATGAAACTGCTTCTTTATGGAATATTCGGTTATCATTCCATCGATGAACACTAGTTCCTATAAAAATCTTTTGATTATTTTTCAAACAAAACACCTCTCAATTCAGCCATCCATCCTTTTTTAACTTTTATAATATATAATAATAATATAATTAAATATAAAATTGACTGACCTAACAGATTGAACAAGTCCGACATTTGGATCAAAGAAGCATTAAGAATGTGAATAATTAATCCACCGAAAACAACATCGCGAAATAATTGTAAATTCCAAAATTTTGATTTATAAAACCTATTTATATAAAACATGCTTAACAGAGCCAAAATTATATAACTAGTTACAAAACTAAATATAGCAATATATAAAAAGTCTAATTCAAATGATTTTCCAACATAAATAATTAATAACATTACTACTGCAGATATGGAATAAATTATGGAATTATATCCTCTCTCAGATATTGCATCTATTGGACTCTTACATAACCCTGCAATAGTATAAAAAGGTAACGCTAATATTGTAAATCTTAAAATCTGTGCTCCTTTATAACTTTCACTTCCAAGCCAATATTTAATAATTAGGTCAGCATTTGAATAACAATAAACAGTGGCTATTATACTAAAAAAGAATCCTGCTTTTAATAATATAAATAATTTATTATTGATTTCCTGTAGTGAACCGCTAGCAAGCTTATTTGATATTCTTGGTAATAATACTAATCCTATGGGATTAACAATTATTAATGCAAGACGGACCAAGCTTAGACTTGAATTAAAATATGCTACGCTATCGAAATCTACTTTTTGTGCAATAAAAATTGGCACGCCAGCTAGTAAAATAAATTGAGATACAAAACTTGGAACTCTTTCAAATCCATATGAAAATAATTTTTTTATTGTATCAATTCTAATTGTATCTAATCGAATTCCTTTATTTCTAAATAAATAAGAGAAGGTCATAACTATAATAGAAAGAATTCCAATCCAAAGAATGCTATCATGCAATGTTGAAACATATATAAAGATTAGTATTGGAATAACTGCTGTACCAATCAATTGCAAAATATTTGCACCTATCATATTCATATAGCCTCTAAAAATAGCATAAGCCATAAATTGAGCACTCATCCCAAAAGAGAAGATGGCATAATACCAAAAATGCTGCTGATTGAAGCCCTTAATATCCAACCAAATTATTAAAATAATGGATAATACAGTTAATGGGATAGTTGTAATCATGAATAGTACATATGAATTATCTGCATATGTCTTATCAAATTTTCTACTCAAGTAATTTGGTAAAGCAATATTTAAACCAAGCAAAAGAATTCCCATGCTTGATGATATCGTTCTTTTTATTAATAAAAATTCACCTAATACATTCAAGCCATGTAATCGAGCAATCAATCCATTTAAAATGAAAATTCCACCTATAACAATAATTCCATTAATAAGAGTAACTATTATATCATACTTCAATGATAATTTCTTGTTTAAAATATTCACTTTAGGCTTTCTTAATAATTCGAATAAAGAGTTGAATAGTTACGCGTGATCAGATTCTACATCCATTAATTTATCTACATGTGTAGAGGCTATTGAAATTGCAAGAAACATCCATAGGATTCTATTATCATTTATATCTCCAGAAAATTGAGCTGCCATAAACATAACAATTGTACCTGCAACCCACAAAGATGAATGATCAGTTAATGATCCCTTATTTAAACCATTACTAATTAATCTATAAGTTTTTATAATAAATAAGGATAAGATGCTTAATCCAATTAATCCTAACTCTACAATTATTTCAAAGAATATATTATGAGGATACCATCTCCAATCTCTCCAAATAAATAAAGAACTAAACCCTCCTGATCCAAGACCAAAAACAAAATTTACTATAGAAGAGATCCATGATTGTAATGACATAGACCAAAATTCAAATCTAGTTGCTATAGTGCTTACCCTTTTTACTCCTTGTTGAGTAATTATTACAGAACCCTGAGAAATATCAAAAAACCTTTGTGTTAAATTTTCAGGCAGTAAAAGTAGGATAAAAATTATTGCTCCTATTGCTATTGAAGCATATGAAATAATTTTCATAAAGTGATTTCTTTCATAGAGAAGTGCATATATTATTGAACCGAAAATGATACTTATTAATGGTCCTCTAGATCCTGATAATATAATTGTTAATAATATGATAGTAAGAATTAATAAATGGCCTACACTATCACTAGGTTTTTTTCTTATCAATAATGCTATCATCATTGCTGCGCCAATCGCCAAATATCGACTAACTTGTATTGGGTTTGCGCCTGGAATTGAAATTCGATTCCAATATGCTAAAACAATGGCAAAGTCTCCCCATTTTAAAAAATAAATAAATTGGAATAACATTATCCCAACGATAATTGCTAATAGAAGATAAAAATAATACAAAAGTCTTTTTGAATCTTCTGATGATTTAATAATCAGAAAAGGCGTCAAAAACATCGTTAATGCAAAAGTGTTAAAACGAATTATTTTCATTAATCCATATTCCGGAGATGGTGTATACAAATATGATAATCCTAGTACAAATCCAAACAATATAAAAATAGAAACAATTTCTCTTAATTTATCTGGAATATTCCACCCTTCTTGAATTAACATTTTAATTAATCCAATCCATATAATAATTGTTGCTATAATAGTAACATCTAAAATTTCAAAAATAGGATTATAACTAATTAAATAACCTTTAATTATCGCAGTTAGACTTAAAAACATTAAAGAAATAGATGGATTATTAATTAACCACCAAAAAATAATTACACCTATTGGTAGAATTATCATAACTAATGGAGATGTATTTATACCAATAAGAAAGAATAATAATTGAGCAATAGAAAAAATTACAAGCAAGAGCATTACGAATTGCTTTGCTTAATAGCTAATCGAAATCCTTTTGTTCTGTGATCAGTATAAAGAAATATTAAAGACATTAAAAAACTCATTACTGTCGAAGCAATTACAATTAATGATCTTTTTGGTTTTGACTTATTTAATGCAACCTTCGGTTTATCTATGATTTGAAGTGTTGGAATATTTTTTGTTTCTTCAAGCTTAGCTTGTTCAAATTGCGGAATCAAAATTTCTTGAATAGTACTTTGTAATTCAACCTCACGAATCAGCCTTGCGTTTTCAAGGCCCAAAGATGGTAGAGTATTAAATGAAACAGAAAACTCAATATTAGGTACAGTATCTATTTGGGCAGGAGAAATATTAGATAATAGATATTGCAATTTCTCATCTAATTTTATCATTAATTGCTCAAGTTGGACCGTCTGCTCTTTCAGTAGTTTTTCAAGCTGCATTATAGTAGGGTTATTATTTGATAAAGTTGTTTTCGCAACAGCCAATTCAGTTTCAGTTTCTATCTTTTTTGCATATAAAGCAGTATAGGCTTCAAAAATAGAATTATATGCTTGTGCGCTCATCTGCATAGTGCTAGATAACTGTGCAACCAAATCAATTATACCTGTTTTTTCCTGAAAAGTTTTTAAAGCAAGCTCAGCTTTTTCAAGGTCTTTTTTATTTATATTAATTCTGTTTTCCAAAAATTCTCTATTATACTTACCAGCTTCCATACCAATGCTCTGATTAATCTGATCAAGCATAAAAAGAACTTCATTGACCATTTCCTTAGCCATTAATGGATCTTTATCAAAAATTGTGATTTCTAGTGTACCTTCTTCCGTTACCTCTAATTCTATTTTTTCTTCAAAGGCCTCCATTGCAAACTCAATATCTCTTTGTTTATATCTATCAACTAAATTGAATTTTTTAACCATATATTCTTTTACTGTCCTACTCTGAAGTATCGCAATAAAATTATTAATATCTTCATTAATTGTAGATAAACCAAAGTCAGCAACTGGTATAGGTGAAATAGATGATAAAAAGTTGAATTGCCCAGCACCTGATGAAAGGACTACAGCCTTTGATGCATACCATTTAGGTAATAAAAGAGATATAATTATAGATAATAATGAAACAATGATTACGTTTTTTAAAATAAATTTTCTATTATTCCAAAAAAGTAAAAAATTTCCAATAAATCCCTCATCAATATTATTATAATTCTGAATACGATTCTTTTCACCAATTATACCATATCTTTTTAAATCAGCAAGTCTATTACGAAGTGTTTTCTCGGACATTCCATTCAATTCTGCAATTCGTTTTCTCTCTAAAGGATCATCAATAATAGATGGGTATTTATCAACAAGTGATAAAATTTTCTTTTCATGAGGAGATAAATTTATACTCATCTTAAGGTCGCCTGATATGCTAACATTAATGTAGCAATTGAAGTTAATGCTTGAACAAATCCAGTATTTCCAAAAATAATACTTCCAAAAGTTTCCGGTATATCAACAATATCTCCTGGTTCAATAATCTTATCATATCCTCTCTTTATTATTCTACCGTCTTTTTTTAATATTCTTACTCTTTTTGATGAACCAACATCTAAAGATCCGCCGCTCAATGCTATATAATCTTTTGCACTAAAACCAGGGCGAAAATAATGCGCTGCTGGTTTATTAACGAATCCTGTAACCAATATTTTATTGGCATTATCATATTCCATATATTTTTTTTGATCTTCAGGATTAATATTTTTAAAAGGTACAAATATTTTATCTCCATCTGTTAAAAAGGGATTATTTTTTACATCACCAAAAAGTAAAAATTCTTTAATAAATATATTAGTACTTTTGTTTCCTCGTATTAATACTGCTCTATCTGGATCTGCATATTTCTGTAGACCTCCAGCTTCATTAATTGCTTCATTAAATCGACTAACTGGAGCCATTTTAACATATTTTGGTCTATTCACAGCTCCGTAAACAAGAACCTTAAATTGTCTAAATCGAATAAGGTCTATAGAAACTCTTGCTGATTTATATACTTGCTTAATTTCTTCATTAATTTCACGGTCAATATCTGCCAAAGTTTTACCTAAAACATTTATTGGACCAATCTCAGGAACAATTAAATTTCCAGTAGGCCCTATTGTAACAAAATTATCAATATTTTCTACAGACCATAAAATTCTTAACCTATCTCCTGGTCCTAAAAAATATTCTTCAGGTTTGATCGCACTTTCTAATGGAAGCGGTTTTACTCCATATTCACGATAAATTATTGGTTGTTGAGAATTATCTAATTGAGATCCATCTAGCTGATTAGAAGATTGGGCATAAAAAATATTAATATTCGATAAAAAAAATATAAAAAGAAATTGATGAAACCGATTTTTTCTCAAGATTCTATACCAAGTCTTTCCTGATTATAAACATGATTTTGTATTTTTTTCCACCAAATTTCATTATCAAGATACCATTTGATTGTTTTTAATAGTCCAGTATCAAAGCTTTCTTCTGGCCCCCAATTTAATTCATTTTTAATTTTAGTTGTATCAATAGAATATCTAAAATCATGTCCAGGACGATCTGAAACAAATGTTATTAGGTCGCTATATTGTTTCAATGATTTTGCAGGTTCTAATGTATCTAAAATACTACAGATTGATTTAACAATTTTAATATTCTTTATTTCATTATTACCTCCAATATTATATGTTTCACCAATTGCACCATCCTTTAAAATTAAATCTATTGCTTTGCAATGGTCTTCTACATAAAGCCAATCGCGAACATTTTCACCTTTTCCATATACAGGAAGTTCCTTATTTGATAAACAATTAATAATCATTAACGGTATTAACTTCTCAGGAAACTGATACGGCCCATAATTATTAGAACAATTTGATATAGTAATTGGTAATCCAAAAGTTCTGTGCCAAGCACGCACAAGATGATCTGAGGAAGCTTTTGATGCTGAATATGGTGAGCTTGGATCGTATGCAGTGTCTTCTGTAAAATATCCATTTTTTCCTAAACTTCCAAATACCTCATCAGTTGAAATATGATGAAACTTGAAGAAAGACTTTGATTCCTTATTTAATTTTGAATATATATTTAAAGATTCTTGAAGGAGGTTATAAGTTCCAATAATATTGGTATCTATAAAATCCTTAGGACCATCTATAGAGCGATCCACATGGCTTTCAGCTGCAAAATGAACTATTGTAATAGGTTTATAATCATGAAATATTTTATTTATGAAATCTCTATTACAAATATCACCTTTAACAAATTTGTAACGTGGGTCATTTTCTATATTAATTAAGTTATCAGAGTTTCCAGCATAAGTTAATTTATCTAAATTAATAATTTTTTTATAATCAGAATGATTAATTAGATATTGAATAAAGTTTGAACCAATAAATCCACTACCTCCAGTAACTAAAATATTATTATTCATTTAAACTAAAATATTGGAAGATTTTTTTGATTGGATAAATAAGGTAGTTCTTTATCTCTGCTAGAAATAATTGGGTTAG
>JAZAOA010000046.1:0-9519 GCA_036228285.1 Fidelibacterota bacterium | reverse complement strand
GGTTTAATAATCGCTTTAAATTCTTCACCGCTGTCTCTAATCATATAAAAAACTCCATGCATAACTCCGAACTCAGTAGTTAATGGGCAAAAACTTGTATATTCAAAAGATTCATCTTGTGTTAATCTTGGTTGATATCCTACTACTCCAGGACCTCGTATTTCCTCTATATTTCCTTCCGCATCTGTTATATGCCAATATCTGCTAATAAGCTTTGCCGGGGAGTTACTTGTATTTTGTATCGTGATATGATAAGCAAAAAAATATCTTTTTTTCAATGGGTTAGAGCGTTCAGAAATATATTCAGATAGAACATTAATTTTAATACCATTGTTTTTTGCTTTGGACATTAATTACTGTAATAATCTCTATTTATTATTTATCTTGAGTGGATAGAATCTAATATGTATTAAGCTGAGTATTTAATTTTATAAAAAGTAAAGTAAACAATGAAAGAGCTTTTATACAAAATAATAATAACACTGACACTTTTAGCAAGTATTTTGATTGTAATTAATAGGTCAAATAAAGAAAGTGTTGATCCAGGATCCGCAGAAATTCTCACCTTTGAAATACTTGAGCATATTAAGTATTTATCATCTGATAAATTAGAAGGAAGATCCCCAGGGTCTTCCGGATCAAAAAAAGCAATCAAATACATAAGCAAACACTGGGAAGCTCAAGGAGTTGTTCCAGCAGGAACAAAAAAATATGAACAACCATTTACTTTTATAAATAATGTTTCTCTAGGCTCAAGAAATATCTTGCGAATACGTAATTCTAAATCGCGTTATAAAGTAAAGGAAGACTTTATTCCTATAGGTTGGTCAGGGAATGGAAGCGTTGATGAAAAGGTGATTTTTGTAGGATACGGATTTGATATTGATGATAGTCTATCATGGAATGATTATATAAATGTTAATGTTAAAGATAAGTGGGTGTTAATACTTTTAGATGGCCCTGATGGCAAGAGCCCACACTCTCCTTATGGCTATCATAAAAAACTGTATAATAAAGTTATCACAGCGCGCGATCATGGCGTAGGTGGCATATTGTTTTTAGAAAGAAAAGAACAGGAAGATAAATTGCAGCCGTTGATATACAGACAAAGTGCTGCAACTGCAGGATTGCCAATAATTCAAATAACACATGAAGTAGCAAATGAAATTCTAAAAAATAATGAAAAAAAGATTTCAGATTTACTTTTAAATATTGACAAAAAACTATCTTCGATTTCGTTTGAAATCGAATGCAAAATCTCCGCAAGTGTAAACTTAAAATTTGAAAAAGAAACTGCTACTAATATTGTTGGATTTATTGAAGGTTCAGATCCAATATTAAAAAATGAATATATTGTTATTGGTGCACATTATGATCACTTGGGTTATGGGGGGAACAGGTCTGGTTCTCTAAACCCAGATTCTCTGCAAATACATAATGGGGCAGATGATAATGCTTCTGGTACTGCTGGGGTTCTTGAGTTGAGTCACAAATTAATGATGAATAAGAGTTCATTAGGGAGAAGTATAATCACTATATGTTTTGACGCGGAAGAAAAAGGATTGTTAGGGTCAAGGTTTTACACACAAAATCCAACGAAAAATTTAGATCAAACTGCAATTATGATAAATATGGATATGATTGGAAGATTAAATGAAAAAGCTGTTACCATAGGGGGAGTGGGGAGCGCAAAAAATCTCTCTGATATAGTTGATAATGTACAAAATAAACACACTTTAAAAATTGAAAAAAATATGAGTGGAATGGATTTTGGCAGAAGTGATCATGCTAGTTTTTACAAAGAAAATGTTCCTGCATTATTTTTCTTTACTGGCGCTCATCAAGATTATCATAAACCTACTGACGATTGGGATAAAATTGATTACCAAGGAGAAAAGGATATTCTGATGTTCTTGTATGATTTAATCATTCAACTATCAAATATTAAACAAAAACTTTTATTTACAGAAATCATCGATAAGAGCCCGAACAATGAATCCCCTTCTTTTAATGTTACATTCGGCGTAATACCATCCTATGGAAGCCAAAAAGTCGGTATGGAAATTGATGGTATATCAAAAAAAGGTGGTCCCGCTGATAAGGCTGGGATGAAAAAAGGTGATATTATTATTGAAATAAATCGTAAAAAGGTAAGAAATATTTATGATTATATGGCAAGGTTAGCTGAATTAAAACACGGAGATGAAGTAATGGTTAAAATTATACGAAATAAGATAGATATAGAATTAGTTCTAAATCTATAATCCGTTATTCATTACCCCTTTTTTTATTTCTTGTCTTAATTCCATAATAACTCCCACATAATTATTTGATCTATTATATGCAAAAACCGATTTCCAAGCGTTTGAGCTTTTAGAATAATCATTTACACCGGGCTTATAACCGTTCTTTAATAAATAGTTTGCTATGCTCCCCAAAACATCTGGCCACTTATCATGATGGCGAATATTATCCCCATCAAAATCAATTGCATAGTAATTAAAACTCGATGGAATAAATTGACCAAAACCAAAAGCGCCTGCATATGACCCCTTAATTGAATGTGGGTCGATGTTGTTGCCATAACACAATATGATAAATTCAGATAATTCTTTTGCCGCCCATTTTTTCTTCCTTGGAAGCTGATGGATCAATGTATATAAGGCATTAAATACTGAATATTGCCCATAATGTTTACCATAATTGCTTTCAACGCCAACAAGGCTTACTAATAAATACTGATCTACATTAAGGCTATCTGAAACTTGTTCAATTAATCTTTTATTATTAAAATAAAAATCGATCCCGCCTTTGATTCTTTTTTCAGTAATAAATATTTTTCTGTATTGTTCCCACCCTTTCTTTTCATAGGGGTTATTAAAAGAATCAATAATCTTAGGATGTGTTTTTACTGCAGTGTTTTGAAAGGCGTTTAAAACATATTCTTTTGATATGTCTTTATTCTCTAAATAGGTCCAGACTTGCTGAAAAGCCATATCGTTCAATACATCTTCTCTTAGTCCCATTTCTTCAGAAATAAGCAATGATATAAATAAAAAAAGTGCAGACAATAACATGGGGAATTAATTTATAAAATTTATAATTTGTTTTAAGCGTATATCCTTGGATGAACTTCCAATCATAATTTCAAATTTTCCTGGTTCTACTATCCACTTATTTATTTGATCATCAAAAAAAGAAAAAGACGTTTTGTCCAATGATAAATTTACGATTTTTGATTCTCCGGGTAATAGATTTAGTTTATAAAAAGCTTTTAACTCTTTAATGGGCCTTTCTAATCTTGATTCTACATCTCTTACATAGCACTGTACAACTTCCTGACCTTGTGTTTTACCTACATTTTTTATAATAAATTTTAACTCCACATTTTTTAAAGATGAAACTTCTATTGGACAGTTAAAATTTGAATATTCAAATTTTGTATATGATAAACCATGCCCAAATGGAAATAGAGGGGCAACATTTTTTGTATCATAATATCGATATCCTACATAAATATCTTCACTATATTCCACTTCATCATTACCAGGATAATATTTATAAGAAGGATTATCCTCCAATGCTATTGGAAATGTGACAGGTAGTTTTCCAGAAGGGTTTACATTCCCAAATAATATATTAGAAATTGCATTTCCACCTTCTTGGCCAGGTAGCCATACTTGTAAAATTGCCGGACAACTTGAAACCCATGGCATTTCAATTGGAGACCCTGTGTTCATTACAACTACAGTATTATCATTAACATTTAATATTGACTCAATAAGCTTATCTTGCTTTCCCGTTAGCTTCATTGATGGCCTATCTTCTCCCTCAGTCTCATAATTATCTGCGGACCCAACTACAATAATTACAGCATCTGTATTTCTTGCTAAAGTAACTGCACTTGATATATCGGGCTCTGGCAACCGGCAACCTATTTCAAGAAATCTAAATTTGTTCAACATATCTGACATAGCTGGCATTACTATTTTTAAAATAAATGAAAGCAAAAAGTTTGGTTTTGCTGAATATTCAATTCGTATTGGATAACTTCCTGCTTTTAAAAAAATACTGCCAATTTTTGCTGAAGGTAAAACACCTCCAAACACTGGGGGTCCTTTTTCATTTAGAGATATCTTTTTCCCATCTATGTATATTCTTGCTTTACCCAATCCTGGATTAGAACTAAAACGATATTGACCATCCTTTTCAGCTATAAACTCTCCCGTCCAAAGCACGGATCCAAATATATCTTGATCTAATATTCCAAAAATACGCAACTCTTCATCAGTTTCTGTTTTATAAGGTGTGTCACTAAAATTGTATGAACGATAATATTCCGCCTTTAGTCCTTTTTCTTTCGAATCTTTTGTTGTTCTTAATGAAATTTTTTCCATTAACGGAACTGAAGGATGGTTTTCAACACCTTTTTCATATTGAACTTCAATATTATTCATTGCTGCATTTTCAATTATTCCCTGTAGGGGTGTGATTGAATAAGCAGGTGTAACTCTTGCGCTTCCACCCCCTTGAATTACTGATCGATTAGCGTTTGGTCCAATCACTGCAAGTGTTTGTATACTATTCGAATTTAATGGAAGAATGCTGTTTTCATTTTTTAGTAATACGATTGATTCTTCAGCTACTTTTTTTGCAATTCTTTTATTTTCAACCATCACATCTGATTTATTATAACTTTTTCCCATGCTTGTTTTTAAAATTAATTTTATCATTCGAAGCGCAGCATTATCAATTTCTGTTTCTTTTACCAACCCTTTTTTCAAAGCTTTTCTTAATGGTTTTTCATAATACTTTCCCGGACCGGGCATTTCAAGATCAAGTGATGCTTTTAAAGAAGGAACAGTACTTTTCACTCCCCCCCAATCTGAAAGAAGGACCCCTTCAAAACCAAACTCCTTTCTAAGAATATCATTCATAATATATTTCTGCTCTGTTGCGTGGACGCCATTGATTTTATTGTAAGCCGCCATAAATGTATACGGTTGAGATTTGCTTATTACTTTTTCATATGCTGGTAAATAAATTTCTCTTAAAGCTCTTTCAGAAATATTTGCACTTACATCCATTCGTCTTATTTCTTGATTGTTTGCAATATAATGCTTCACGCTAGATCCTACGTGCTCACTTTGTAAACCATTAATATATGCAGAGGCCATTTCACCATTAAAATATGGATCTTCAGAAAAAGTCTCAAAGGTCCTTCCATTTAATGGTGTTCTAATTATATTCATTGTGGGTCCAAGCAATACCTCAACACCAAATGCTCTACTCTCTTTTCCAAGTGCTATTCCTAATTCATTGATAAGCTCCACATTCCATGTTGCACCCATTGATATTCCTACAGGAAAAGCTGTAGCTTGTTCATTGCTATTGCTTCGCACACCATTGGGCCCATCCCAAAGCTCTAGCTGTGAAAGACCCAATCGATCAATATTTTGAGTATTATACACCCCTTTACCTGATAATAAACTGATTTTTTCATTTGTCGTCATCTGCTGAAGAATATCTTCAGCTTTTTTATGCAGTGTGTCATCAGCAAACAAGAAATAATGTATAAAAATGAGAAAGGCAAGGCCTTGAGTAAAATGATTAATCATTGGATGAAAAATTATTTATTTAGATTCTGAACTTTTTATCAATCCTTGCCTAATTGCTTCTTCTCGCACAGGCCCCCAAAAACCTATGGGTCTTGACATCACGTAATAAGCTACAAGATGATCCATTTTCTCTGGCTTAGTTAAAAAAGTTACTGGTAAATAAATCATGGCATTAAGAATAATTAAGGCCCAAAATTGTAAATAATCAGGCAGTTCAGGTATAATGCCAAAACGAGGTAAAATCCAGACAACTAACCAACTTAATCCCAAGTTCGCAATCCAGGCGCTTAAAAAACCCCAGGAATTAAACCTCCACCAAATTACTTGCAATATATTTGGTAACCATACTCCTGCAGACATAATCCATAGAGCAAAAATCAACCATGCTGTGATTTCCTCACCAATGATTAAGCCAAAAATAAATGATCCTAATAATATAAATATAGTGGATTTTCTGCCGATAGAAACAAGCTTTTCTTCACTTGCATCGGGGTTAATATAATGATGATAAAAATCTCTTGTTGCGTACATTGCTCCAAGGTTTAAATGTGTTGAGACTGTTGATAGGTGTATTGCAATAATTCCAGCAAATAGAAATCCGACCATTCCTACAGGAAGATATTCAAAACCAACCCTATACCAAGCCATCTCATAATCCCCTCCTTGACCAAGGTGGGGATTAATAGCAAAGAAACCTATAATTGCTGCTGCCCAAATTGAATTTCTTACAAGCACAAGCGCTGTTCCTGCCCAAATGCTATAAGAAGCATCTCTTACAGTATTTGCTGATTGGATTCGTTGTGCCTCAGGATACCAGTCAATAGCTGTTCCCATTCCAAACCCGCCAATAAGAGCAATTATCATCATGGTTACAAACCAAGCGATTGGAAATTGCCCCTCATACATTCCAGTAAAACTTATGGGGCTTACGCGCCAACCTTGCCCTTCCAATTGATTTTTTGATATTAATACCCATGAACTTCCACCATCTAAAGAATATTCAACATCTACAAATTTTCTATTTTTATTTTTTGTCCAAACAACATTATACCCATGATCAGATAACAAAATGCTTTTGCTGGTAGGAAATAATATTTTATCATTGATATCATTATTTTCATCACCTATAACAGCTGTTTTAGCATTCTCTTCAGTCATTTTAAACAATGACAAATCTTCTTCTTTTTGAATTAGGAATGTTTCACTTCTCGATATTTCCTCGCCTGTCTCAGAATTAATAATCCGCACAATTGCATTAATGTTAGAATTGTCAATATTTGGTATTTTCCATTCACAGGTGCTATTGTATCTATCAAGTTTCGAAATAATAGCTGTTGGTCCCCCAGCGGCTAATACTCCATATACGGAAACAATAATAATAACTAGTAATGCAATGACACCTTGTTGGAAATCAGCCATAACAACGCCCCAATATCCAGAAGTATATACATATACAGCCCCAATAGCAGTAAATATTAGCAACCCTACATATAAATCCCATCCAAAGAGCATCGCACATAATTTCCCCATTGCAATACCAACCCATCCAAGGATAAACATATTCAAAAAGACTTGCCACCCAGCAAGCCAGCCTCGCAAGAGTTCTGCGCCAAGCTCTCCAAACCGTAAAGTTTGCCACTCAGCTTGGCTGTATGCAAGTGAACGTCGAAATATTCTTGTAGAAACATATGCGCTTATCGCGCACCACGCAGCATAAAATGAATACCATAATCCAGCAAAACCATATTTATATACTACGCCAGCTACCCATATTGGAGTATCTGTTGCGGTATGCGTTGCATACACTGATGATGCAGGCAGCCACCATGGCAGACCTCTATCTGCTAAAAAATAATCTGATTGGGATCTTTTACCATATCTATAAAAATAAAAACCAAAAAATATCATCAACAGAATAAATAGGGCGAGCCAAAGCCAATCAAGAAGTTGAAATGTTATCATAGATTTTTATCTATATTAATTAATATCATTTATCTTTATTCTTTTTTTCAAAATACTGGATTAGTAGATACGTTAGATAAAAAGATAGTCCTAAAATAGATGCGGGTAAAATTATTCCCAATATTGGTGGGCCAATAGGAGATGCTAAAATAACTAGATAAAGCATCTTAATTATCGCTGCTTTCTAATTTTTTTCTTTTCTTATAATAAATGTATGCAAATATCATACCAGCAAAAGACGCTGCGTAGGCAATAGTCATTCCAACGACAACAGCAAAGGCGCGAGTCATTTATTTTTTTCCCATTTTTGAATTTCTTCTAATTGTAATAAGTAATCCTTTTCCTTTTTTTCATATTCTGCTGATATAGATCTCAATTTTGGATCAATTATCCAATACATGAGTAATGCTGATAAAATTCCTATTATCAATATAACAAACCCTAAAGGAATTAATAAAGCTGACATAGCCGCACCCACCATTAACGCAATATAAGAAACGACTGAAAAAAAGATGGCAAACCAATCTTCTTTATGCATTTCATCTGCATTTTCAGGCGACCATTCTCTTTTAAAATAGGACAAGATATATACTCCTTATATTAGAATTTAATTGTTAATCAATTAAGATTCCTTGATTGTTTCTAACATATTATATTGAAATAATAATCTCCATGAATCCCGCATTTTATAAGTTATTTCAAAATCTTGCGAACCTAAATATCCTCTTAATCTTGTTGCTCTCGATATTTTTATAAATATATCAGACCTAACAGATATAAGATCTAACAGTTCCCCTTCAGATAACATAGATGCAGCAACATTTATCTCTGACATATCAAACTGAGATCCAATGCGGTTTGCAGCCCCTAAAAAAATTGTATCATTATCTGCTATAAAACTCAAATGGTTCGCAAACCCAGGGTATGAAGATGAATAAAATATTAAATCATAATAATCCGGATCACAGTCTAGCATTTTTCCATTACATGTTTTTGAAACAGATAGTTTTAATGTATATGGGGGGACATTTCTTTCTACTAGATATATATCCTTTGTAGTGTATGTTGTTTTATGCTTTATATCATCATAATAATAAGAGACTGGTTTTATTTTTAAAATAGAGGCACAGGAGGTTACAATAAATAGAAGTGCATATATTATGATATGATGTAGCTTATTAATCATAACATTAAAGTACTAAATTCATCGAGATTTTAGTATGTATTAATGGAAATCATTGAAATGAAAAAAAAATTAATCGCAAATCTTATTATATTTATTTTTTGTATTTCCTGTGAAAAAACTCAATATCAAATCGAGTTGACCGGATTTACGATGGGAACAACTTATAATATAAAAATGGTTACAAATAATGTTGAAACCAGCTATAAAACCAATTTAAATAATCAAATTGATTCCATTCTTCACAGTATCAATAAACAAATGTCTACTTATTTATATGACAGTGAAATATCTACATTCAATAATAGTGAATTAATTACACCTGTAAATATATCTAAAGAATTCTTATATGTAGTAAAGCGCGCTTTGCACTGGGCAAAAAAAACAGATGGTGCTTTTGATATTACACTAGTTCCATTATTATATCTCTGGGGTTTTGGGCCTGGTCAAAAAGGAGGGTTAACAGATGTTTTTCCAGATGAAGAATCTATTAATAAAAGAAAAATCCACATGGGGTATAATAAGTTAATGATCAAAAACAATCAGCTTGTAAAAAAGGATCCATATATCAAAATTGATTTAAACGCAATAGCAAAAGGTTTTGGAGTTGATGCTATTAGTGACTTTCTTCAGTCTAAAGAAATAAACAATTATATGGTTGAAATTGGTGGTGAAATACGTTGTTCAGGTCTTAATCGAAAAAACAAACCTTGGATGATCGCTATTGAAAACCCTGAAGGCGATAATTTAAAAAAT
>JAZAOA010000045.1:0-3415 GCA_036228285.1 Fidelibacterota bacterium | reverse complement strand
TGATTTTAGTTACAATACCATTTTGAGGAGAGACTAATCTTGCTTTATCTAATGCATCTTGTGAAACCAGCAAACTTGCACGAGATTGGTCAAGTTGACTTTTTGAAATCTCATATGTTGCTTGTGCGACCTCAAGCTCTTGATCAGAGGCAAGCCCTTGTTCATAAATTCGTTCAACACGTTCTTTATTTGCTTTATCTTGCTTTACTCTAGCTGTTGCAGATCGAACTGCAGAGGTTACTTGATCAACATTAGCCTGTAATTGCTTTCTATCAAGAGAAATAAGATGCTGATTCTTTTTAACATATTCCCCTTCCACTACAGTTATGGAATCGATGATAGCAGAAGAAGTCGCACTTATTTTTACTTCACTTTCAGGCTGTATTTTTCCGCTTGCATTTACTTTTTGAATGATTGTCTTCCTACCAACTTTTTCAGTATCCACATTGATAACTTCTGAATCATCCCGGAAAATATTTCCAGCTATGATTAAAATAATTAGTAGTCCAATAAACCCTGAAATAAATAATTTTTTGTTCTTTTTATATAGTCTTTTTATCACTTTAATCTCCTACTAATATTTATAAATCTGTATCTAGCGTACCTAAGATTGCTTTCATATTTGCTTGTTCAATCATACTATCATATTTGCTTCGAATTAATGATGATCGTGCAGTCACCAAGGATACTTGAGCATCTAGTACTTCTAAAATACTTGCGGATCCCAAGCTATATCGTTCTTGAACTAATTTTACATCTTCTTCAGCAGAAGCCACTACTTTTTCATTAATTGGAATCACTTCTTTATAATAATTAAGTTGATCTAGAATTACCTCCAGCTGAACTGATAAATCTTGTAGTTGAGTCAAATATTCAGATTCCTGCTTTCTGACATTTAATTTAGCCTGTTGAATAGTAGTAGATAATGTATTTCCAGTATATATAGGGACTGAAAAAGATAAGCTAGTATTCATTCTCCAATTCTGATCCCATTCATCTGATAATGATTGAAAATCCTCGGAATTTCCAGAATAACTAGCTGTAGCAGATATGTTTGGTAACCTAGATCCCTTAGCTAGTTTTTCATTGAATTCAGCATTTGTTATTTGATTTTTCTTAGCTAAAACACTTGGATTATATTTTTGAATAGATTCAAATGCATTTTCAAAATCGGGGATTGTATCTAAAAAGAAAATATCATCATTAACTATAAAATCTCTACTCGTTCTTACAATTCCCATTGCATTTTTTAAACTTAAAAATGCATTATTTAATACAGCTTCATTATTAACTACATCTACACGAGCTTGACCATATCTCACTTCAGCTTTTAATAAGTCTGTTTTTCTAGCAGACCCTAAATCAAAACGCTGCTTTGTTAGAGCTAATTGTTGTTGAGAGCTATTTAAATTACTTTGAGATACATCCAGTAATTGCAAAGATTTTAAATAATTAAAATAATTTCTATGAACCTCTCTAATAATGTTCGTTTTCACTTGTCTATTAAATTGTTCAGTAATCTTATAATTATTCTTTGATTGTGCTATATTATTCCACCATCTGCCTCCATCATAAATATTTTGTGATAATGAAATACCAGCAGAAGAACTCTTGAGATTACTTATACTCCCCAAAGTAATTTCACCTGTCGTTGGGTTATATGCTCCTTCTTGTTGTGGAAAACTCGATTCACTTAGGCTGCCAGATAATATTAGTGAAGGTAGAATATTACTGTAAGACCCTTTTACACTTTGTCTTGAACTTTCTAAATCTAAAGCAGATGCTTTTAGAGCTTCTTTGTTTGTAAGTGCAATTTGAATACAATCATCTAATGATAAACTTTCTTTTTGAGCATATCCTAAAGAAAATAAAAGTATTAAAATTAATATATTTTTCATTTTTTATATAAATAGAGATCCAAGAACAGCAAAAATACTTATCTGAAATAACCAATAAATAAATATAGCTATGGTATATGGTTTGGCAGCTTTGTTAAAATAAATACTTAACCCGATTCCAATAAGTATAATGCGCCATACACTAAAAAGATCCACTGCAGATAAAAAATTGTTAATAAATGTTCCTTTCCCACCTATATCAAGTAAACCCATTCCAGTATATACATCAATAGACCATTTATTAAGCATTAATGGAATTTTAATTACCGATTCAAGTACAGTGATTAAATAAGAAAATGAAATGTAGGGTAATAAACTTAAATAGTTTGTTGACTCACCAAAGAAAAACTTGACTATTAATAAAATAATAAATGTTATCATTAATACTCTTAGAGGTCCCGCAAAAACATTTGTTAACCACATTATTGCAATGGAAAATGGTTTTGGGTTCTCGAAAGAATCATACACGCTATTTAATGCATCTTCTTTTTGATCTTCAGGAATTTGTGAGCTATTCTCTATCCATTTAACAGATTGCTCAAGCTGTACATCATAATAGAGATCTTTTAATAATAGAAGACTTACCGCCCCTAATACCATTAATATAATTAACGGCATCAAAGATAATTTCCAATTATTTGTTTTCTTCAGTTCTTCAAATACAATAGCTGGATCTGTAAAAATATTTACAAACATCGCAAAAAGTTTCATTTGATCATTACCTCGGTTTAAGTATGCAAATTACAAATTATATTTGTCTTTTATTTGATTTAAATAATTGAGCGCATCATCATAATTGTTATCAATCTTTCCATCCAAAATAGCTTCCTCAATCTCTTTTTTAAGCTTACCAACTTTCTTACCTTCTTCTAAATTAAACAATTCCATTATTTCTTTTCCTCTAACAGGTGATTGGAACTGACTAAATAAGTCTCTTTCTTTTACATCTTTCATTAGACTATCAACGCGTTCAAAATTTTTCATATACTTATTAACTTTATTTGGATTTTTTGTAGTTATATCTGCTCTACATAAAGTCATCAAATCATCTATATCATCACCAGCAGCAACCATTAGTCTTCGAACTGCAGAATCAGTCACGCCTTTCTTAGCCAAAGCAATAGGACGTAAATGCAATAAAGTCATCCTTTTTAAAAATTCTCCAAGATTATTTGATAATTTCATTCTTTTAATAACCTTATTTAGAATTTTTTCACCTACAGCATCATGACCATGAAATGTGTATCCTTTTTTCTTATCTACTCTTCGAGTAGCTGGTTTTGCAATATCATGCACTAATGCAGCAAATCGAATTTCCATTTTTTGAGTTAATTTCGCAGCATTGTCTACCACTTGCATTGTATGAAAGAAAATATCTTTATGATTCCATTCAGGAGTTTGATCCATTCCATACATTTGATCAATTTCTGGAAATATTAATTTCATTAAACCTGTTTCCTGCAATATAACTAAACCAATTGATGGAACTGATGTAGATAAAATTTTACATAATTCTG
>JAZAOA010000044.1:0-7234 GCA_036228285.1 Fidelibacterota bacterium | reverse complement strand
TTCATGGGAAGGTGAATGGAAGGACAGCAAGCGTTTTACTGGTAATGGTATAATAAAATTTGAAGATCAAGAGAGATGGGAAGGTGAATGGAAAGAAGGTATAAAGGTTAATGGTATAGGTACAATTAATTATCCAGATAGTTCCAAGTATGTAGGTGAATTCAGTGATAGTAAATACAATGGTAAAGGGACATATACATATACTAATGGAGAGAAGTGGAGCGGTAAGTGGAAAGATGGAGAAAAGGTAACTGGTAAAGGAGTGGTTAACTACAGCGATGGTTCCAAGTATAAAGGATTATTAGAAGATGGGAAAAGAATTGGTTCTGGGGAATTGCATCTTATAGATGGTAAAAGATATATCGGAGAGTTTGTAAACAATGAATATAGCGGACAAGGAGAGTTGCGCTATCCAGATAGTTCCAAGTATGTAGGTTTTTTTAGTGCAGGTTTATTCGATGGCGAAGGCATTTTTTCTTATATTGATGGAAAACAATGGGAGGGAGAGTGGTTAAAAGGAGACAAGTTTAATGGTGATGGTACGATAAAGTATAAAGATGGTAAAGAGTGGACAGGTGGTTACAGAAAAGGAAAAATGGATGGAGATGGTACATTAAAATACCCAGATGGTTCAAAATATGTTGGCTATCATAAAGATGGCGAACGAGATGGGTATGGCATATTCACTTATTTTGATGGTAAAAAATGGGAAGGTGAATGGAAAGATGGGAAAAAACTAAATGGTCAGGGTACTTTAAAATATGGCAATGAAGAGAAATGGGAAGGTGAATGGAAAGATGGAGATAAACTAACTGGTAAAGGGACAATAAACTATGAAGATGGTTCGAAGTATCTGGGTGAATATACAGATGGTTCATATGATGGAATTGGTACTCATACATATCCAGATGGAGAACATTGGGAAGGTGAATGGAAAGATGATAAAAGAGTAAATGGAAAAGGGGTAATAAAATATACAGATGGATCGCTATATAAAGGATCATTAGTTGATAGTGAATATGAAGGAAAAGGTGAATTTATTTATTCAGATGGAAATGCATGGATAGGAGAATGGAAAGAAGGAAAAAGAGTTTCTGGACATGGAACCGTTAAAAATGATGATGGCTCTACGTATATTGGTGAGTTTTCATATAGGGAGTATAATGGTCTAGGAACATATACATATCCTGATGGCAAACAATATGTTGGTGAATTTAGAGATGGCGAGAGACATGGTAGGGGAACATATACATATCCTGATGGCAAACAATATGTTGGTGATTTTAAATATGGCGAGAGAAATGGACGTGGAACTTTCATTTATGCAGATGGCAAACAATATATTGGTGATTTTAAAGATGGAGAACGTAATGGTTATGGAAAATATTTATATCCTAATGGTCAACAGTACAAAGGTGAGTTTAAAGATGGGGAAAGGCATGGAATTGGCACATTGACATATCCTGAAGGAGATAAATGGACAGGAGAATGGAGAGATGGTAATAAATTTACCGGTGAAGGAAAAATAAATTTTGCTGATGGATCAAATTATGAAGGTGGATTAAGAAATGGCATTTATCATGATCAAGGAATATATACAAATGCAAATGGATTTAAATACATTGGAGAGTTTAGAAATAATACCTTTGTGGGACAGATTCTTTCAGATGGCAATCCTACATTTTGGGGAAGTTACGATGGTGAATGGACCTATTATGATCAAGATGGCACAATTAAGATAACTAATCTTGATAATAACTGGTTGCAATAAGAAGTCAAATTTTTCTCATATCGTATTTTTTTATGTGATATAGGTCATTTGGATTTCCATCTAGTCAGATAATATTATACTATTATGATTGTATCTGATTTTAACGAAAAGTTTAATCTGGAGATCCGTGATATATATAATGATTTAGGTAATTTATTTAAGCATAATAAAGATATTAGTAATCAATATTCTGTTGATAGTAATTCTATCCCAATACTACAACGAAGATTTAAACTAATTAAGATTAATGCAGTTATAAACTACAGAAATAGTCTTCCAGATACTGAATTTTTCTTTTTTAAAAATAGCGCATTGCCAATATCTGAGTTAAGCAGACTTTTATTAACTCAAAACGTTTATAATAACCTCGGAATACATAAGATGTGTTATATATTTTATACAAATCATAATTATCCTAATTAATAATTAGTTTCAAATTAATTCCGAAACATTTCCAGCTTTAATAAGTATAATTTTTATATGTATTAGTGGTGTAATCCATTTTAATGGTCTTACATTATCTCATTAATGTATTTTCTATTATGAGAATTAGTATTATAAATATAATTATAGTATTTCTATCCTTACTATTTCCTGTTTTTAGCCAAAACTGGTTTCAGTCTCGTTTAATTGAGAAGCAAATAGATATGGCTGTTGAGCATTTTAATGAAGATCGATTTGCTGTTGCAGAAACTATAATTAATAAACTTATGGAAAAGCCTTTAGGTGTATATGAACCAAAATTGAAAGTTATGTTAATGAAAACATCTTATGCGCTAAATAAAAAGGAAGATGTTAAAATAATTGGGCGTGACTTTTTGAAGTCATTTCCTAATAATGACTATGTTGCAGATATATATTTAAAATTTGGTGATGTATTTATTGATGAGCAGAATTTCAACTCCGCTTTCCGAATGTATATTAAAGCACGTACTTTAACTACTAATGATGAATTTTTATATTTGGTTGATCAAAGATTGTTAAATACAATCGAGTTAAATATTGCACCTACGACAATTTCTGAATTATCAATAGTGTCTACGAATAATGCAGCAAGAATTATTTGTACATTAGCAAAATCATTTAATGATATTTCATCTGGAAACCCAGATGAATGTGCTTTATCTCTTTATCAGTTAAATCCTGAAGAAATTCCTGTATACTTTTTTGATCTGTATGAAAAATTGCTTCGAGCATCCTATCAACCGCCAGTAAAAACAGTTATGGTTGGTGTAATTATTCCATTAACTGGTGATAATAAGATAGAGGGAAATTCTTTTTTAAGAGGAATGCATAAAGCTCTATCTACATCGATTAATTCTAATAAAAAAATAGCATTTATGATTAAAGATAATCATGGAAATGAAATACAGACTATTCGTGCTATAAATGAACTTGAAAAAAACCTAGATGTTAAAGCTATTATTGGACCCATATCTGAATCAAATGCGATCATAGCTGCAAATAGCCTTCAAGGAACAAATATCCCATTAATTATTCCGAGCGCAACTTTGGATGGTATAACATCTCTTGGAAACAATGTTTATCAAATGAATTCTAATTTATCTACTCGAGGTAAGACTGCTGCAAAATTAATCACTAATATTTTAGATCTAGATAGTATAGCAGTTTTAGCGCCAGCTGATAATTTTGGTCGTGCAATAACAGATGCTTTTATAGAACAAGTTGAACAATCTGGAAAAAAAATAGTTGGAATAGAATGGTATTCAGGAATACCAATAGATTTAAAACGGCAATTTACAAATTTACGTAAAATTGGTTTTGATCTTGATGAAAAGGATGATAGTTATGATGAGTATTTAGGAATGGTATTTGATAGTTTGGATTTTCTATTTGAATTATCTGATGATGATTTATTTGATATCCCTGATGATGAAGAGCTAAAATTAACGGCTTCTGATTCTTCTAAAATAAAACTAAATACGATTCAAGCTATTTATTCTCCAGTTCATGCTGAACATTTGGCATATATTGGAACACAATTTCCAATGTATTATTTTGATACTCAAATAGTTGGTAATGATAGCTGGAGAAATTTAGATATTTTAAATCAAAGTAATATTGGACCGCATATGGAAGGCTTACATATAATTTCAAATAATTATTCTATAGATATAAAAAATCAAATATATGATCAAGCATTCGATTGCACGCAATTAATTTATTCAATAATAAATCATGAAGATAATGGAAGGCTTGCCTTAGTAAAAAGACTTTCAAATTTATCTGATTTTAATGGAGAGTCTCATAATATTAGATTTGTTGATTCAAATTTAAACACCTCATTACAAGTGTTGAAATATGATAATAATCAAATTTCTAGAACTGGATATTTTATTGGGGATTCTCTTTTATCAGTAGAAAATATAGCTCCCTAATATCTATAATCAATATGATTTCAAAGTCATATATGGATTTATCGGGTTTATTCAAATCTGATAAAATTCATGCAGCTTTCTCATTAAAAACCTTCAAGCATAAAGGGGATGAAAGAAGACTCCTTTCATCTCTTGTAAATTTAGATCCAAATTGTATTGTTAACCCTCACCAAGTTCATTCATCTAATGTGCAAATAGTAGGATCTCCTGGAAAAATATCAAAAACAGATGCAATAGTTAGTTCTTGTAAATCATTGGTATTGTCTATACAAGTAGCAGATTGTATCCCATTGTATTTAGCAGATCCTAAAAATGATATAATTGGTATTGTACATGCAGGTTGGAAAGGTATAGAAAGAGGTATTGTTAATAATAGTATTGATAAAATGATGAATTTAGGCGCTAGCCAAAAAAATATTATTGCATATATTGGCCCTTCCATACATAAATGTTGTTTTGAAATTGGACCAGAAGTTTCTAAAAAATTTCCTAAAAAATTTCAAATTAATGGGAATGGTGATAGATTTTTCTTGGATTTACAAGAATTAATAAAACATCTTCTTGTAAAGAATTCTATTTTAATTAATAATATTATATCTTCAAATGAATGTACTAAATGTAATGCTGATAAATTCTATTCCTACAGAAGGAGTGGATTAAAAAGTGGAAGGATGATTGGAGTTATAGGATTAACTTAGTATTCTTTCATTTATTCTTTCGTTAAAATGCAATATACTGATACACTCTTTTTAGCAATCCTACAAGGTTTGACTGAGTTTCTCCCGATTAGTAGTTCGGGGCACTTAGTTATAGGGCAAGAGTTATTAAATATTAGCTTACCAGGTAATGCTTTTGAAGTTGTGCTGCATATTGGTACGCTGATGAGCGTTTTAACTGTTTTTAGAAAAGAAATAAAGTCATTAGTCGTTAATATTAATGAATCTTCAAACCAACACTATATTTATGCTTTAATATTTGGAACTATCCCAGCTTTTTTAGTTGGTTTATTTTTGAAAGATTATATTTCATTATTATTTGATAATATTAGATTTGTTTCATTATCATTGGTCTTTACAGGAATCATGTTAATTACATCAAAATTCATTAATAAACGAAATGTAGAATTAACGCTTTTCATTGGATTCGTTATAGGGTTAGCTCAAGCTATTGCAATTATACCAGGAATTTCGAGATCTGGCGCAACAATTTGCATGGCTATTTTAATGGGTTTATCTGCACCTGCAGCAGCTAGATTTTCTTTTCTATTATCAATACCTGTTATAATTGGCGCAGGTATTTTAACGGGAATCAATATAAAAGCCATCCCATTTGGCCTTGATATAATTTTATTGGGAATTTTCTCTTCTTATATAGTAGGATGGATATCATTGAAATGGTTACTCAATATTCTAAACTCTGGTAAACTATATTGGTTTGGAATTTATTGTTTAATAATGGGGCTATTTATATTTATGTATTAATTATGAGTACTGTAGGTATCATTTTCATTTTTTATTTATTTTTTCTTATAGCAGTTGGCTTGCGATCTATCAGATTTAATAAATCCCAGGAGGATTATTTATTAGCAGGAAGAAGACTCGGACCATGGGTTACTGCATTTTCAGAAAGAGCTTCAGGTGAGTCTGCATGGCTGCTGCTTGCTTTACCTGGAGCAGCAATATCTGTTGGTCTTGGAGAAATATGGACTGTTGTAGGTATTACTTTAGGAATAATTGCATCATGGTATCTCATTGCTGAACGATTACGTATAGAAACTGAAAAATATAATGCCTTAACTATTCCTGGATATCTCCATAAAAAATATAATGATCAATCGAATATTATTGGATTGTTTTCATCAGTAATTATTGCATTCTTTTTTTTATTCTATGTTTCAGCTCAGTTTCATGCTTCTGGTAAAGTAATCAATACACTTTTTGGACTTTCATCAATAAATGGGATTATTCTTGGAGCAATAGTCATCATTTTATATACATTAATGGGAGGATTTTTTGCGATAGCTTGGACGGATCTTTTACAAGGTATACTAATGATTGGAACATTGGTTATATTGCCTATCGTTGGAATTATTGAATTACAGAATCAAGATCGCACAATCTATGAAGTGCTTAACCAAGTTGGTGAATCAAAATCATCTTTTACCATGGGAAAAAGTGGTTTTGCGGCAATAAGTGTTATTTTAGGTGGATTAAGCTGGGGTTTTGGATATTTAGGACAACCACATTTAGTCATACGATTTATGGCAATAAAAAACCCAAGTGATATTAAAAAAGCAAAATTCATAGCTATCTTATGGGCAATTCCTGGCATCTTAGGAGCATTTATTATAGGTCTAGTTGCATTGAATTATTTTGGCCCTGATTTTTTTATTATTAATGATGTTGAACAAGCTATGCCATTATTAGCTACTGAACTTTTGCCTCCGATTATTGCAGGATTATTAATCTCCGGAGCAGTCGCGGCCATGATGTCAACTGCTGACTCACAGCTTCTAGTTTCTACTTCAGCAATAACTGAAGATTTTATTCATCGCTATTTAGGATTTAATTTATCGGATAAGACCCTTTTATTTATTAATCGGATTACAATAATAATATTAGGACTTTGTGCTTTCTTCATAGCTATATATTCTGAGATATCGGGTAAAAATATTTTTGGTGTTGTAAGTTATGCATGGAGTGGATTGGGGTCATCATTTGGGCCAGTTCTTGTTTTAACATTATGGTGGTCTAAAACAACCCGTAAAGGAGTGATTGCTGGATTACTAGTTGGTTTCTTTACAACAATTATTTGGGCAAATACTGATTTGAGATTTATCGTTTCTGAAAGACTTACAAGCTTTGTTTTTGCTTTTATTATAGTAATATTAGTTAGTTATTTAGATAAAGGAAAATCTTAATGCGAAAAACTGGGGAGGTTATCAGAGAAATAAAAAATGGAAAGGTAGATTCTGTTTATTTTCTATTAGGAAATGACCATTATCTTCAAAATCTGATAATTAATGAAATAAGTAAAGTGATTTTCAATAAAACTGAAGAGGATA
>JAZAOA010000043.1:0-22281 GCA_036228285.1 Fidelibacterota bacterium | reverse complement strand
TCTGAATTTCCATAGGTAATACCACTATCTATATTAGAAAAATATGTAATTGTATCTGATTTTAGTTCATAATCATCATCCCAAATTCGCGAATTACCAAATCCATATAGAATATTATTTGGTGAATCAAAATGTAACGAATCACAAACTAACGATTTATTTTCATCAATGACTTTTACCATACCAACCATAGAGCTCTGTCCAGTTTTTTCAATATTGAATGCTTTATCGCAATTGATCACCATTGAGCCTTTTTCAAAAATTACATTTCCATAAAGATATTGTACTGATTGACCATTAACTATATCGTTTTCTAATACATCCGCTCGAATTAATCTAAGTTTTTCATCTGCAATTAAAGTTATCGGGAGAAATATTATTATAATTAGATAGGAAAACATTACGTGTTATATCTTTCTGGCCAATTCTTAATTAATCGTTCGCGAATATAATTTTCATAACCAGAAATTGTAGGTTGATAAAATATTTCTTGAACCCCATTTGGGAAGTAATTTTCTTTTACAAACTTATCACTATAATTATGTGGGTATTTGTAATCTTTGCCATATTTTTCTTCTTTCATAAGATTTGTTGTTGCATTACGTAAATGTAATGGTATAGCTGGAGTTCCATTTTTTCTCACTTTTTCTTGTGCTCGATTTATTGCAACATATGACGCATTCGACTTCGGTGCGCTAGCTAAATACACTGTTATTTGAGATAAAATTATTGCAGATTCTGGCATTCCAATAATTTTCGTTGCTTGAAAACCAGCAACAGCTAGCTGTATGGCTTGTGGATCAGCATTTCCGATATCTTCTGATGCTAAAATAATTAATCTTCTTAAAATAAATTCAGGTTTTTCTCCTCCTTCTAACATAACTGCCATCCAGTAAATAGCCGCATCTGGATCACTACCACGTATAGATTTAATGTATGCACTTATTGTATCATAATGAAAATCGCTATTTTTATCATATAGTTGAGTGTTTGATTGCAATGCTTCATCTAAAATAGTTTCTGTAATTAAATTATTATCATCACTCATATTCAACGCAATCTCAAATGTATTCAGCATTTTTCTTGCATCGCCACTGGAATATCGAACAAGTTTTTTTTGAATCTTTTTATTAAGAACAATATTTTTTTGTGATAATAAGATATCTGATTTAATACTTTGGTGCAAAATTGTATGTAAAGCATCATTATCTAATGGCTTTAGTTTTAATGTTTTGCAACGTGAAAGAAGTGGGTTAATTATCTCAAATGATGGGTTCTCTGTCGTTGCTCCAATTAAAATAATTAATCCTTCTTCAACTGCGTGAAGTAGAGCATCCTGTTGCGATTTGCTAAAACGATGTATTTCATCAATAAATATAATGCTGCTAATACCATTATCATTATTTGCTTGAGATTTAACAAAAATATTTCGCAAATCTTTTACACCACTTGAAATTGCAGAAATCTCATATATAATTGATTCCGAAGATTTTGCAATTATACGAGCAAGTGTAGTTTTTCCACAGCCAGGAGGACCCCATAGAATCATTGAGTAATATTTATTTTTTGTTACCATTTCATTAATAATTCTTTTGGAGTCAATCAGATGATTCTGTCCAATGAAATCACTAATCGTATTAGGCCTTACACGGTCTGCAAGAGGAGGGAGGTGTGTGTTAAATAATGAACTAGTTTTAGTCATAAAAATATAATTTATCCTGTCAACGCGGTATTAACAAAGTTTTACGTTCATAATAAAATCATTATAATTTCTGATTTTATTACAATAAAATCGAATAATTAAATATGATAAAGAGAATTGTAAGAATTTTAATATTAATCAATTTGATATTAATTGGATGTAATAATAAGGAAATAATCATGGAAAATGGGTTAATCATAGAAGACAAATTAATAGGAGAGGGTGTTGTTGCAGAAAAATATAGTATTGCAACTGTGCATTATACAGGTAGGCTGGAAAAAGGGAAACAATTTGATAGTTCCAAACAAATTGGTAGAGAACCGCTCCGATTTACATTAGGCGCAGGACAAGTAATTAAAGGCTGGGATCAAGGAATAATTGGAATGAAAGTTGGAGGGCAAAGAAAATTAATTATTCCACCTCATTTAGGCTATGGAGATCAAGATATGGGCGTTATCCCTCCTAATTCAACATTAATTTTTAATATAGAATTAATTGAAATAGAATAGTTCTGTTTACAACTATATATAAAAAAATGATTAATATGAGCCACCGAGAGGACTTGAACCTCCGACCCGCTCATTACGAATGAGCTGCTCTACCAACTGAGCTACGGTGGCAATAACTTGTTAAAAAATACAAATCAGCAATCTTCAATTCAAATCTGAAATATAACTAGAATTTTGATAGTATTTAGCAGTTCTATATGCACCATAAATTTCACCTGTATAAAAAATGAGTGTCATGATACTAAATAGATTGCCTTTCATTGTTTTATTTTCTTTAAATGAACTATAAGCAGCAACTCCTGAAATAGTAATCATCCACATCCCCATAATTCCATCTAAAAATCTTCCGGCATACATTCTTCCAGTCCCAGGGAATACTATAGATAAACCTGCTGCAAGTAATGGAGATTTATTTGTCGCATTTTTTGTTGTAGTGAATTGCAAAGGATCAATCAATCGGTGATCTGGAAAATGAAATTTGCCATTCATATCATAGTGATAATCTAGAGCAAAAGGATTGCATCGAATGATACGATCAGCAGTAATAGCTAATCCATGAAATATTCCATGATTACTAATAGCCTGGCCGCCATAGTTACTGCAACTTGGATGAAATTGACAAGATAATAAACTTGAATTATAAGATAATCGTTGCCATCCAGATATAGGTAAGATCGCAACCTTTTCAAGAAAATTAATTTTAGGTGAGTGTAATAATGTATCAACAGGATACTGATTCTGTGCAAAAACAAAGTTTGCAATTAAATGAACTATTAAAAAAGAACTTTTCATAAGATATAAATTTTCATTATTACTAATATTAAATTAGTAATTAATTATGAAAATTTGCTTGAATTCTTTACTCAATACATTCAATTTGTATTAATCATGATACTAAGATTTATATATTTATTTTTTGTTTTCTGTATTACAGATATTTATAGTCAAGCAAGTTTATTTATACTTCATACAAATAATACGAATGGTGCTCTAGAAAATTGCTATTGTCCGGACCGACCGCTGGGATCCATTGAAAAAAGATCATTGTACATTCAAGATTTTATTAATACAAACCCTAGAACCGTTATTTTCGATTCCGGAGATTTTTTCACTATGTCCAAAAAACTCCTAAAAGATAGTTTGGTTTCTGAGGCATATGCAACTATACCTTATGATGGTATTTTACTTGGTGATCAAGAATTAACTAGAGATGAAAATTTTTTAAATGATGTTTTACCAAAACTTGAATCATCAATTATATTATCTAATCTTGAATCTCCATCGTTTCCTTTCGTAAGACAATATAAGGTGATTAAGCGTGGTGGTCTCAAAATTGGTGTTATCGGGATATTGGGTAGTAATGCAATGAAGTATTATCCAAAAGAAATCAGAGATTCAATTGTATTAAGTGATCCTGTTTCAACAGTGAATGATATAGTAAAAAAGATTAGGCCGCGAACTGATTTAATTATTTTACTTAGTCACCAAGGATTTGATCAAGATCAAGTCTTGGCTAAATCACTTAAAGGTGTAAACGTTATATTAGGCGCTCATAGTCAAACAGTCCCTAAAGAGCCTGTGATTATAAATGACATCATAATCAGCCAAGCAGGTAGAGAAGGATATTATGTTGGACTTATTGAATTAAAGCTTAGTAAATATAAAAAAATTGAAGAACATACAGTTTCAACAATTTCAATGACGCAAGATATGCCAGATCATCCAAGAATAATGGAATTAATAAAATACTTTGAAGAAAAAACAGGCTTAATTAACCGAAAAAAACTACAGGCTCTAGATGGAAAAAATAATTGAATATTTTGCTGCGAACCCAGTTCATCTAGCTGTAGCACTAGTTTTAGCTTTTGTTGTTTTATTTAGTTTTGTAAAAAAATTACTAAAACTTGGTTTAGTTATTGTTGCAATTTTTATTTTTTACATAGCATATCTTGTATACACAGGTAAAGAATTTGACCCAGATCAATTTGATGAAGTTGGCCAGAAAGCAAAAGAGATTATAAATGAAAGTAAGCAGTCAATAGAAAAAACCATTGATAAGAAGAAAAAAGATGCAGTTAATGGTTTATTGGAAGGCACTTAAAGTTTTGCTTGCGCTTCTCTTAGGCGAGAAGAAATTATTTTTAATATCCCATTCATAATTTCAAAATTACTACTCATTAGTTCATAAAATGCATCTTGAGATATTTTAAGTAGAGTAGTTTCTGCACTTGTTGTTAAATCTGCAGATCTAGGTTCTTGATCTAGTAAAGCCATGTCGCCTACAAAAGCGCCTTTCTCTAATTCAACAAGAGTGCGATCTCCTTTGTGCACCTTTACTTTACCATTTGCAATAATATACATGCAGTCTCCAAAATCACCTTCTTTACATAATGATGTATCGGGTTGATACTCTTCTTCTTCAGCAATTTGAGCCACTCTAATTAATTCTTGACTGGGTATTGATGCAAATAGATCAACACTTTTAAGAATCATTGCTTTTTCTAATGTTGAATACATAGTTAGCTGGTTGGAATCTAGCAAATAATCATTTATCGGCCACCTATTCAAAGAATCTGGATTATTTTTTGCATGCCTAGTTATTATGTCTTTTATAATAAAACTATCAGGGAATTCATTCCAATTAGCTTTTTCAAGAATTTCTTGATTATTATTTCTAAAAGCATAATCTAATGTTAAGGCTACTTTCAATTCTTGTATTGTGCCAATATAATATCCCAAAAATTGATTTATATTGGTGGTTAAATCGTCAAAGTGGTTTTTTGCAACTTCACATTTTTCTTCAATGGGAATATTATCAATTAGTGAGTTGACAATTCTTCTTTCTTCCTTGGAAAAGATATTTTCAAAAAATTCTAATACATAAGGCAGCTTATCTGTTTCATTATTTAGAACATATTGAATATATGTTTCAATAGGAGTTTCAGGCTTGTCTAAAATGCCAAGCTTCATTATAACAGGAATTAATTTTCTAACTTCATTTTGTAATAAATAGCGCAGTAATTGATTCTCTTCATCTTCATTTATTTGAGAAAGAGCAATAATTTTTTCATAAGCATATCTTGAAGTTTTAATTAACTCTTTTTTTGTAATAATAATTTGGTTTTCATCTAATGGTAATTCTCGCGCAATATGAATTAAGGA
The DNA here is from genome assembly GCA_036228285.1 of Fidelibacterota bacterium. Lineage (GTDB taxonomy): Bacteria > Fidelibacterota > Marinisomatia > Marinisomatales > TCS55. Next base: position 16,908 of record JAZAOA010000043.1, on the reverse strand, counting down.
ATCAACAGCTTCAGATTGTATTGGAGGGACTTTTGGGCTAACAGCAGATAGTAACAAATCAATAGAATTTTTTGTTGGATAATTTTTAATTGTTCGAATAACACCAATTATTAATGATTTTTCTACATTTTGTCTTTGAACATGTTTGATTAATAATTCAACAACTACATTATCATCATAAGCTTGTAACGCAGATCTAGCTGGAATTGCACATCTTGGATCAGATAAACATTGGATTATATGCGGAAGCAGCGAAGTGGACGCTCTTGATTCTGCTACTGATAAAGCAGCATCTCGAATCATAGAAGATTCTTGATTTAAATATTCAGCTAATTTGTCATCTGGTAAAATTTCCTTATCATTTTTCATTTGTCTAATTGCTAATGAGCAAATATTCTCATCATTTGTATTGAAAGCATCTAATAGCAATTCTTTTTCTTTATTTGATGAATCAGGATCAATATTTCTTATTGCAGCTGCAAAAATAATTTGTTTTTCTTTGTTAACAGTATCAATACGATCCATAATAATTGGAAGTGCTTTTCTTAATCTCCTTTTTCCTGCTATTTCAATTGATTCTGTTTCTAGATCTGGAACATTATTAATTAGATCAATTATTGTTTGATTAGTAATAATATTTTCATCATCGAATGATATACTTAATATTTCCTTTTTTACTGTGATTTCACCATTATTTAATAGATCATTTAATGAATCTTTCCATGGTGTTAGAGGTATATCTTTTATCATTTCCAAAGCCAATATTTGTTGGCTTTCATCATTATTTTTTAACGCCTCATTGATGGTTTTAACCATCGCTTCATCTTGTATATCCAAAGTTAATTCTTCAAAGTTTAACTCTCTTTTTTCAATTGCAGATTGAAGTTCTTTCACATATAACTTTTTAAGCGTAAATGATTTATTAATCCAATAGATAGCAATCAAAACAATTGATATGCTAAGATAATGTATTGGAACATTAAACACTGTAATAGAAAGAAATATTAATATCCCAGAAACGCCTTCAAGGCTTGCGCGGATTGAACCTTCAATAACAGGTTTTAATCGGTTTTTTATTGTGTTTTTTACTGGTATCCATAATAATTGAATTGAAGCATTATGCAATGTAAATCTGAAAACTTGATCGGAAAATTTTGATATATAAACTGCTGCTAAAACAGGGGACATTAAAAAACCGATCGCACCAGTCATGAATAACGTTGGTAGAACTAATATGGCTACAAGAATTCCAAACCGCGATAAGAGCCTGCTTGTAATAAAAAGCTGTATTACCATCGTTGCAATACCAGTAACTGCATAATATTGTCCAAAAAAGTTTACAAGATCATCTTGTTCCGGAAAAGCTGCTACCGCAGTTATTTTAAATTGATAATCAACAACTCTGGATGCTACTGCAGCTAAACCAATAATAATTGCAAGGGACTTTAAATATGGTGAAAAAGATTTTTTTTCATCTTTTTGTGAATCTTTTTTTGAATTTGAATTTTTTTGTTCATTAATATTTCTATAAGGTCTAATTAAGTTTGCCATAAGTATTACTACTAATAAAAAACTCATAGTAGCGAAAAGGAGATTTTCTGATCCAAAAATAGATACAAACTGTTTTATGCTTGACCCTATAATTATTGCAGCTAAGGCGCCTCCCGCTCCTAGGAGACCAAATAATCTTTTTGCCTGTCTTGGATCAAATACTTGTGAGGCAATTAGCCAGAATTGTGTAATGATAATTGCATCAATAACATCTTTCCAAACATAAAGGAAGGGGATTACCCAACCTTCAAGATTTTTTTGAATTGCAAAAAGCGTTGCAATAAAAATTATTCCTGTTCCAGATACAATCGTGCTTAGATCTTTGTTTTTTGATAATCGACTATAAATTTCTATTACTATAGAAAGCACAATCGCAACAGCAAGAAACATTAGTGGTAGATATTTTCTATCTACCATATTAAGAAAATATGCATCCCTAGCCGCACTGCCAGTTATGCTAATTGCTACATATGCAAAAAAATGTAAAAAGAGGATTAGAGTTGGGAACCCTTCCCCTTGATTTATATTAAATAATTTTTTTAACAAAATTAGTTTGCTTTGTCTTATAGCTTAATATTGGATATTGATTAGTTGAATAATTAATCATTGATGCCAATATAGCAAATTATTAGAACTTAGAAAAATAATCACAATATTCGTCAAATTACATAGTACTATAGATAATATGATATTATAAATTAAAAGGATTAATATTTGTTATTACAATAGATGTTTTATGTTTGAAAAAAATTTATTAAAAAATAAGGTTATTTTAATTACAGGCGGTGGTACAGGTCTTGGTAAATCAATGGCAATGCGTTTTGCAGAGTTAGGAGCTAGTTTAGTTATTGCCAGTAGAAGAAAAGATGTTATTACAAAAACCACCGATCAAATAAAAGAAATTGGTTCCGAAGCCCTTGGCTTACAATGTGATGTGAGGAATATAGATCAAGTACAGTCTATGGTACATGACACATTAACTCATTTTGATAAAATTGATATTTTAATAAATAATGCAGCTGGTAATTTTATTTCTCCGACGGAAATGCTTACACCAGGTGGTTTTAAGGCAGTTGTTGATATCGTTCTTATCGGAACATTTAATTGTAGCCTTACAGTTGGCAAAGAAATGATTAAGCAAAAAAATGGTAATATTTTGAATATAGTTACAACCTATGCTTGGACAGGGTCTGGATATGTTGTGCCATCCGCTTCAGCAAAAGCTGGTGTATTAGCAATGACAAGATCTTTAGCTGTAGAGTGGGCAAAATATAATATTCGTACTAATGCGATAGCTCCAGGACCATTTATAACTGATGGAGCCTGGAAAAGATTAGCCCCACCTGGATTAAACATAAAAAAGAAGTTAAAAGATCGAATTCCCATGAAAAGATTTGGAGAACATTTAGAATTAGCTAATCTTGCTAGTTATTTAATTAGTAATCAATCAGGTTATATAAATGGGGAGGTAGTTACCATAGATGGAGGAGAGTGGTTGAAAGGTGCAGGACAGTTTAATGATTTAGAAAAAATACCTAAATCATTGTGGAAAACTATGCAAGCATTGAGGAAACGATCAAAAAAATAATTAATTAAGTAAGGCTGCCCCAAAGACACCAGCTGAGTCACCTAATTCATTTGGTATTATGGGAGTATCTTTTTTGTTACTAAATATATTCTTTTGCACTGATGATATACCTTCATTATATAGAAAATTTATATTTGAAAGACCACCACCCAATACAACAACATCTGGATCAATAACATTAATTACATTTGAAAGAGCAACGCCAAAATTTGATAGAAATTCTTTTTTCCATTTAATATAAATTTCATTAGGATCGTTGTCATATAATTCAACAATTCTTTTTAAAGGTAAAAATTCGCTTGAATCTTTTTGCCATTGTTTTTCTAATGATGGACCGCTTAAATATGTTTCTACACACCCTTTCTTTTTACAGTAACAGTCTCGACCATTCGGATACAATACTTGATGCCCCCATTCACCAGCAATAAATAATCTTCCATGATGGATTTTACGTTTGAATACTAATCCACCTCCAACTCCAGTGCCCAATATAACTCCAAATACTACTTCATAATTTTTTCCAGATCCTAATAATGCTTCTGCCATAGCGAAACAATTGGCATCATTATCTATTGCGATAGAATATTTTAATTCTCTTTCAAGATCCTGTTTAATTGGTTTACCTATTAAACATACTGTATTACTATTTTTTAAAATACCAGTCTCTATATCTAAAGCCCCAGGAGTACATATTCCTATTTGACACTCTTTATCAGATATTGATTTAATATTATTAATTAATTGTACAATTCTTAGAATAATAGATTCATACCCATCTTCTTTTTTTGTAGGAATACGTTTGCGTTCAATAACTTTATTATCTGATGATAACAAAATGCCTTCAATCTTGGTCCCTCCTAAATCTATCCCAATGCGATTCATAATTACATTACTTATATCAAATGTAACATATCTTTGAATTCAGATAATACCATTGATGTTGCACCCCAGACTTGTTGGTTATTTAAATTAAAATATGGAATAGTTACATCTCTGCCATTTAATTGACGATGTGTAATTAATTTATCATTATTGATTAAATCTAAAATATTCACGGAAAAAACTTCCTCTACCTCCATTGAATCTAATTTAATAATTGGCTCTTTTGATGTGAATCCAATAAAAGGTGTCATCATAAATCCTGTAACAGGTATAAATAAAGGTGTTATTTGCCCTAGGATAGATATTTCATTTTTATTTACACCAATTTCTTCTTCTGTTTCTCTTAAAGCTGTTTCTAACAGAGATTCTCCTTTTTCATTTGAGCCCCCTGGTAGAGAAATTTGGCCTTTATGATATTTTAATTTTTCTGTTCTTTTTGTTAAGTAAAAGCAAATCTTTTTGTTGTCTGGAAACAGCAATAATAATACTGCAGCAGGCTTCGCCCTGTTAATATTAAAAGAAATTTTTTTCTCATTTCGGTAACTAATTTTCATCTTTTTATGAGAATCTTTTCCAGGAAGGTTGGTGTTGATTCTTTTTTTAAGATGGAAAATTAGATTATCAAATTCCACCATATTTTCTGATCATTAATTAAAAAAATCAATTACCATTCAACAGAATGACGTGTCCCCATACCAGGGCCTAAATAGATTGCGTTTAGTAGAACGCGTGTACTTGCTTTAAAATATCCTCTAAAATGTGGTTCAGTAGCAAAAAGAATTATTTGACCTTTTCCATGATATTCTTGAGTAACCCAAGCAGATTCTGCGATTCTTGATTTTGCTTCAGGCCATAATAACCCTCCTAATCGGAGATTATTTTCATCAGCTAGGCGACCGGCAACATTTATTGGTTTTTTTGCCATTAATACATTTCCAGTATTATATAAGACTGGAACAAAATCTCCACAACCAACAGTGAGCCAGTGTTCTTTATCCATATTTACTTTTAAAATAGCACCTTGGGGACGAAACTTTCTTCCTAATTGATCTAATTCTTTAATTTTTTTACTATTTTTTTCAGTCACTTCTTTACTTTCACTAGATGTATAAATATCTCCACCTTCCCATAATGCTACGCTATCAATAGAAAAATTTTCTGCTTCTTTTAAGATAGATAGATCATTATCATAAGAATCTAAATTATCTAAGACCTGTCTTCTTAATCTAACAGAACTAATGCTAACTGATGAATCAGATAAAAATGCAGCACTATTACTATAGCTAATTAAAGTGCCACCATCATCTATCCATTCTCTTAATTTATTTATTCCATTATCTCCCAGTACTTTTTTCATACCACGACCGTTTGGAAGTATAAGTACATTATACTTACTAAGATCTTGCCATCCAAAATTCATAGCATTAATTAATGATGCTCTGCTTTTCATTTTATAATCAATTAAATGCCATGTGGCTCCAAAGCTATAAGTGCTTGTTGGCGGACCAGATATTATGGCTATACGGGGTTCAATCAACATGGTAAAATTGCTGCTTCCAAGATCTGGGCCATCAGTTGCAAGAGCTGTATTTATTGCAAAAATATCAACACCATATTTTGAAGCCAGATCCTTTAATAATCCAACTTTCATATTTTTATTAGAATTATTTCTAATAACTATACTGCCTCTAGGAAAATATTCTCCTTCAATCTTAAAACCTTCTTTAGCGCACCATGCCTTAATTTTATTTTCTAATAATTTACCAACTAAATGATAGAATTGATCATCGTCACTTTTTACAGCCCATCCATATCTTGGATCTTTTCCAATAAGTTTTCCTTTATTTGGAATAGCTTGAAAAGGTTCCAAAGATATTTTTGGCATGACTTCAGTGTAATAACTATCAGTCCCATATGCATGAGATAGAGACCACGCAGTAACATCATATAATGTAGACCCTTGATTTTTTAACAGTTTTTTTCGTTCTTTTTCCATGCTTTTCGTATCTAATCTTATATCAAATGATAAAATATTATTTATAAGAATATTCAAAGGTTGGTCTAAAGGAATAATTAATGAGCCAGCAGGAATATTCTGTCTTGTAACAGTTTCACCGCTACTATTAATTGCTTTAGGCAGTTTTAGATCATTTTTATTCGTATAGACTTCAATTGTTTGTCGCTTAATAGTCTCTCCAAGTTCATTCAGTCTTGTCTTATTTGATTTAGATGAAAAAATAAATGCTTTCCCTGCATTTTTAGTTGAAACAGCTTTCTTTCTGTTATTATAATAATCTCGAAGTAGTTCTTCTTTTTGGTTTGCAATTGTTTGAAGATTTGCTATTGAGCTAATAAATTGATGATGGACAGTTTCTCTATAAGTTGTAATTGTTCCATCTTCTTTTTTTACAATGGATCCATCTGCGCCAGATTGCTCGTATAAAATACCTACTAATCCAATATATATTCCCCATGAGCTACCATAGCCAGGAAAAACTTCTTCATTCCAATCTCCAGTATAATAACTCCACCCATATTCATCAAATGCAGCTGCTTGATCCTTCGCAATTTTATCCCACCATTTAAAAATTGTTTTTGGCATATATGGATTATAAGGCGCCCTAGGAGGATTGAATAAATATGTGTCCATTGAGCCCATTTCATGGGAATCAACTAGAAACTGCGGATTCCAATTTAAAATTGCGGATACTTTCCCTTTTGTTTCTGGATGTACACTTGAAAACCAATCTCGATTAAGATCAAATAAGTAATGATTGCCTCTACCATATGGCCACAGACCAGAATGGTCTAAACTACTAGCATCTGAGTTTACTACTTCGCCCCGCCATTGTAATAATTGCTGGAGATATCGTTCACGTCCATCTGGATTCTCATTCGGATCAATACTTATTACTAGCTCCTTAAGAATCTTTTTAGTGGCTGAATCATCCCCTGCTGCCAATTGGTATGCCAGTTGTATTGCCGCATCAGTACTTGAGATTTCATCTCCATGTATACCATACGCCATCCAGGCAATAGCCGGTGTATTTTTAATAATTTTATTTGCTGTTTTAGAATTTTCTATTTTTCTTGGATCAGATAATAATGAAATTGAATTTTTAATATCTTTAATATTTGTCATATTTCTTTTACTTGAAATCATAAGGTATACTAAAGGTTTTCCTTCATATGTACGACCGTATTCAACAAGATTTATATTATCTAATAGTTTATCTAAATAATTGAAGTAATTCATTACCTCATCATGGTGAGCAGGTCTTGAACCAAGAGTAAAACCTAAAAACTCATCAGGGGGTTGGACATTGGGACGATAGCTATCTGCTTTAAAAAATGGCACATTATAATTCCCCAACCCATGAGCAGATTCATTTACATGTGATTGAGCAAAAGATAAACATAAAATCATTATAGAAATCAGAAATGATTTCATTGAAACTAATAGCATTACATCCTCCTCAAATACCATTTGGAAATTGTTATGCTATTATAAATTTTAAAAGGAAATTGTTTTTATATGCTAAATAAAAAATTCAGCAATTAATTTTTTAATCAATAATTAAATACATTATTTATAATTGTAAAGAAAAACCAAAAGAAACATAGGTGTCTTCTTTTTTGTATCCAGCAGGCGGGTTACTGTTAAGATTATAATTATATTGTATATTTAATGAGACACCAGGAATAACTGTATCAATATTTATTGAAAGTATATTTTCAATTAAATAGGAATCAAAATTATATGTAGGTTTATAGAAAAGTTGTTCTTCTATCTTAACACCTTCTATCGGGTATAATTTTTGCTTTGGTCGAAATGAATGTCTAAAAAATGAGTTTTCTTTATACCCTGTATATTTTTCAATTTCCCATAGTCCAGCATAGCTGATAGAAAAACCTTTTCCCATACGTATTTTACCACCAATTCCTGGATTAATCCTATAATCCAGAGCTGTTGTGGAATCAAATGTCCACTGAAATATTAGAAAAGGGGAAAATTTTTGATTTGCATAAAGATCTGTTTTTAAAACAAGATTTGCATCATTCGTGTATAAATATCCTTCATATGTAGATTTACTATTACTTAAGAAAATAGAAAACTCAGTATCAGGAAGATTAATAGAACCTTTATTTATATCCCCAATAATTGAATAAAACCATGATACATCATAATATGCATAATTATAATTTCCCCCATAATTATAATACGAGGCGCTTAATTGATTTGTAACCTCTGAAGAATAAATGATGGTACAGGTAAAAATAAATAATGATATTTGTTTAAATAATTTTTTCATATTGTTTATATAATCAGAATATAAAATAAAAAAAAACAGGGTAAATATTATTTTACCCTGTTTTTACGATAAGCAATTATAATTATTAAATCAGATTATGGCTTATCCCTTGGATCTGTTTCGCGGTCACCACCTGCTTTTTTTGGTTGTTCTTTGTCACCACCTACAGCAGGCATAGCAGCTCCTTTAGACTTTGATCCTTTTTTAGATGATCTGCCTAAAAGTCTACCAAGAAAACCTTTTTTAGCTTTTTTACCGCTTTTAGGAGCAGTTGCAACGTTACCCATTCTAGCACTGTTTCCACCGCCTGGAGCGACTTTACCACTTGGTCCGCTAGCTTTACTTTTAACGCCACCGCTTGAAGGGCCAGATGCAGTATCATCATTTTGAAGCCTGCTAGATCCTTTGCCACTGACATTCTTTGATTTTTTGTCTTGTTTTTGTTCTTGTTTTGAGCCTGACTTATCAATATTGCGATCTTGTGCACTAACTGCTGTTACAATACTTAACAAGAGGCATACAACAAAGAAACGAGAAATGAAATTTTTCATATTCCCTCCTTGATTATGTTTATTATTCCCTTTCTTATGCAAATAATTCATAAAATGTTTTAATTATTTACTCCAATTACGAGGTTTTATTCACAATATTGATATAAAAATATTATCATTATATTGAAAAGGCAATATTTTAAAAAAAGATATGATCTAGATCACATTTTATAAAAACTATAATATGGCATCTTTTATTCTTTTTATGCTATTTAATAGATCATCTAATTTTTTTATCGGCCATTGAGTTGAGGCATCAGATTTTGCATTTTTTGGATTATCATGTACTTCCATAAATACACCATTACAACCCGCTGCCACTGCAGCCTTTGCAAGAGTTGGGATAAACTCTCTTGCGCCACCAGTTATTTTGCCTAAACCTCCTGGGCGTTGAACACTATGTGTTGCATCAAATATTACTGGCACACCGAAATCTTGCATAATAGGAATTGAAGTCATATCTGAAACTAGATTATTATAACCAAATGAAGATCCTCGTTCCGTAAGTAATAATTTATCTCCATTTTCTTTATCAACTTTTTCAACAATATTTTTTACATCCCATGGAGCCATAAATTGACCTTTTTTTACATTAATTGTTTTCCTTGTTTTTACTGCAGCGCTTATGATATCGCTTTGACGACAAAGGAAGGCAGGTATTTGAATGATATCTACTATTTCTGCAACTGGATTAGCTTGATCCGCACTGTGAATATCTGTAGTTAACAAAATATTAAAGGCTTGTTTTACATCTTCTAAAATTTTCAAACCTTCTTGTATTCCTGGACCTCTAAAAGAAGAGTGAGATGAACGATTCCCTTTATCAAATGAGGACTTAAAAATTAATGGTAAATTATTTTTATCAGTTATTGTTTTGATTTCTTCAGCCATATATAAAATATGGTCTCTACTTTCAATAACACAAGGGCCCGCAATTATTGGAAGTTTTTCTCCACCAAATTCTATACCATTGATTTTAAAAATATTTTTCATAAACAAACATTCACAATTATGTTATTATCTTGTCCTTAATTTAAAGTAGTATGAAATTGATTTTTTATATCTTCACATCCAAACAAATAATTTTATGCTTTTTTATTATGCTATTTTACCTGTATTCTATAGGTACTCTACATACCATTAATAAATGATATTTTATCTGTTTTCAATCAATGAAATGGTTAAAAGTTTTGAAAAATAAATTTTTAACCATTTTTATACTTATTTTTTTGTTTATTCCTGGTTGCGCTGTCCGCTTACCATCCCTTCCATCAATTCCAAAATTACCAAAGATATTTGATCGGGTGCCCTTTATACCAGATCATTGGATATCAGGCTTTATGATAGATACTACAATTTATGAACCTCCTAAATTGTTAGATTCAATTCCACCTTTTCTTTGGTTAACATATCCAGAAAATGGTGATACTTTAACAAAACTAAGTCCAGTTGCTGGTTTAGCAATTGATGATGGTGGGATTGATTCAGTCATTTTGCATTTAGATTCTTTCTTAATCAAAAAACAAGTCACAGCAGGGTATTATAACTTTACTTTAAATACAACACATTTTGCTGATACAAATGAGCATATAATTTTTGTTTCCGCTTATGATACGGTTGGGAACAAAGCAAGTAGTGATACTGTATCAGTGTATTTTGATCAATCCCGAGGTTATCCGAAGCCAGTTGAAATAACAAACATAGAATATGATTCATCATTTATTCAGCTTAATTGGCAGAGGACAACTATAAATGATTTTAGTCATTATCAATTATCTTCTATTGATTCAATAGGTGGGGATACAAATAATATTATAAAAATCACCACGATTGATACTCCTAATGTTATTCTTGATCAATTTGACCCATCTTCACCAAAGTGGTATTGGATAACTATTGTTGATACATTTGGATTCTCTGCTTCTGGTCAGTTATCAAAAGTGTTAGATGCGCCACCTTTGCCCTCTCGATTTTTGTATATTAATCATGATAATCAATCCTTTCATTTAATTTGGTCAAAAAATACAGAAAATGATTTTGATAGTTATATCTTGTATGGAAGATCCCATGATGATACCACCGGCAATCATAAATTATGGTCTAGTAAAAATGCAAATGATACTATGTATGTTGAAAATAACATTTCTTGGGGGACACATCGTATATATACTCTTATAACAAAAGACTATTGGGGGTTTGAATCCTTAGATTCAATTAGCGGTAATGCGATAACTAAAATTTTGTTTTTTGGCGATAGAAATGGATTTAGTGATCAGCTTGATATATTTAGTTTGGATATGAATCACCATGAAGAAATGTATTTCCAAGAAGAAATGAGTGGTTCAATTATGCAATTAATTCTTCAAGAAAAAGATTTTTACATTATGGATAATCCAATAAAAGGAAAAAAATTAGTTGATAAAAATTTTACTGATCCACCTGTGATGTGGATTGAATTATTGGCAGCAAATCCTTTTGACACAACAAATTCTTTAAAATTTGATATGGCAAAAAAATATTACGATGTATTAAATAAAACAAATGGGGAACCATCTTCAAATCTAGGTTATCCAATGCATTTTAGCCCTGATGGAAAATCTTTATACTTTACTGATAATAATTTAGGGGATCCTAAATTAGTAATGATGGATATAGACAGTGGAGATGTTTCAGAAATATCAACTATTCATACAGATCTATGGTTTGATATGCATCCATTGGGTGATACCCTGGTATTTGTAAAAAATATTGGATATAATACTGCTATATACAGCTTGCCATTAGATAGTGGAGCAACACCAATCAGACTTTCCTATGAAAAAGATTCAAAAAACCCAGTGTTTTCATCTGATGGTACGTTAGTTATTTATACTGCAAGAGATCGGTTTGGTAGTAAAAATTTATACAGTGTTCGAAGCAATGGATCTAACTATAAAAAGATTACAGCATTTAATGATCCAGCAGATATTATTTTCCCTATTGGGTTAACATCTGTTGATTCAATAGTATTATATGTTATGGCATCACAAGTTAAAAAAGATCAATTTGAAATTTGGTCTATACATTATAATGGTTCAAATGATACATTTTTATCCAGATGCACATTGGATGGAGATGATCGACCTAGACTAAGCCCCGATGGGAATAAAGTACTATATCAAAATGAATTCAATTTATGGACGATGAATATTGATGGTTCAGAAAAGTTTCGCTTAACTGATTTCCCAATAGGTCATATAGCATATCACGGTCAATGGTCTCCATCAGGAAGCCATATTGTATATATTCATCGAACAGGAGATTGGGGGTCAGATACTTTTATTGAATGGATACGTTCAAATGGAAAAGATTTTTCTCGACTATCTGAATTGAATAATATTGTTATTTCTGATGGAGTAATTCAATCAAATAATTCCTTTAGGTTTTGGCCAGTTTTTCAACCATAATATTTTTGTGATCCCCATCAATGTTTCAAATGCATGATCTGTGTTACATTTTATCAGGGAATAGCCCTGCAAAAAGAAACCCCTTTCTTGCAAGAAACAAGAGGATAAGCTTGCAGGGCTATCTCCCAATCAACCAGATGTAAATATTCAATTTATTTTATTGTATTTAGCACTATTCCAAAATATATACTGTAAATTTTTCCTATGTCTTTAGGTGATAGATATAAAACAGAAATTACAAATGAAAAATGGGATGCAATAATTATTGGATCTGGTATAAGCGGCTTGACATCTGGACGATTATTAGCAGATGCTGGAAAAAAAGTACTTATTTTAGAAAAACATTTCAAATTTGGTGGATACACGCACACCTTTAAGCGTAATAATTATGAATGGGATGTTGGCATTCATTACATTGGAGGAAACCTTCATAAAAACAATTCATTTATACGCCGACTATTTGATTATCTTTCAAACAATAATCTAGATTGGTCTAGGATGGATGATATTTATGATAAAATGGTTTTTCCCGATAAAACATATGATTTTGTTACTGGTAAGCAGCTTTTTATAGATCAAATGATTTCTTATTTCCCTAAAGAAGAAAATGCGATAAAAAAATATATTGAATTAGTAAATCAAGTTTTTAAATCTAGTCTTTCATATTATTCAAATAAAGCACTTCCTGGTATTATTGGTTCAATCACCTACCCATTTATGAGTAAATCATTCTTACGTTTTGCAAAAAGAACTACAAAAGATGTTTTATCAGAAATTGGATGCAGTCAACAGTTAATTGGCGTTTTAACTGGCCAATGGGGCGATTATGGATTACCCCCTGGTCAAAGTAGCTTTGGGGTGCAAGCTATGATTACGCGTCATTATTTTGAAGGCGGATATTATCCAATAGGCGGTTCAAGGATGATAGCAGAAACTATTATACCTGGTATACAGTCAAAAGGTGGCAAAGTTATTTTAAGTACGGGAGTAAAAACAATATTAACTCACAATGGAAATGCAATAGGAGTTCTATTAGATAATGGGGATGAAATTATGTCCAAAAAGATTATTAGTAGCGCAGGTGTAAAAAATACATTTGAAGTATTGCTAAATGATGAAAATAAAACTTCAAATAAATCAGCCTCTATTAATCAAGTGGATGCGTCTACTGGTTACTATTGTTTACATATTGGTTTAAATAAGTCAGCTAAAGAAATAGGTTTAAACAATGCAAATTTATGGGTATATCCAGGTTACGATCATGATCAGAACCTTGAAAATTATTTATTAGATAATAAACAATCCTACCCTGTTGTGTTTATTTCATTTCCTTCAGCGAAAGATCCTACGTGGGATAAATATCATCCTAATTCTGCAACTATTGAAGTAATTACTGTAGCAGAGTTTTCAAAGCATAGACAATGGGAAGATACTGAATGGAAGAAGAGGGGAGATGAATATGATTTATTAAAAGAAAATATTTCACAAAGTTTGTTAGAATCCTTATATAAACATTCTCCAAATACAAAGGGACATGTAGATTATTATGAATTATCTACACCCCTTACTAGCAGAGATCTTGCAAATTATAAAGAAGGTGAATTATATGGAATTAATCATACACCTCAGCGATTCGAACAGAGGTGGTTAAGGCCAGAGACAAAAATAAAAAATCTTTATTTGACCGGACAGGATATTGTAACTGCAGGTGTATCTGCGGCAATGATGTCAGGAGTCATAACTTCTTCGGCTATTTTAAAAAAGAATCTAATGAAACAGTTTCTTCATTAAAATTTTTTTTAGAAATTCTGACTCTTTTTAACCAAATTCAATTCGTAGTAGTCTGAATTATTAAATAATAGAAAGGAAAATATGAACGCCACAATTAAATCTATAACATATATCGTTCTGATATTCTCAACCATTCTTCTATCACAACCTGGTGGAAGAGGGGGATTCAACCCTGCAAATATGCCAAAGATTGGTGTATTACAAGGGGTTGTTATTGATTCTGCATCAACAAACCCAATACCATATGCTTCCATTTCTGTTGTAAGTATGCGTGGTAATGAAGTTGTAACTGGTGGAATAACCAATGAAATAGGTTCATTTGATATTAAAGAAATTCCTATGGGTATGTATAATGTCGTTGTAGAGTTTATTGGTTATGAAAAAGTTAGCATTGGCCCAATAAAGCTTTTTCCAGGTGATGGAGGAGGAGTTGAGCAAGATTTAGGGACAATTGCCATGGAGTTGTCAGCAGTCCAAATGGAGGAAGTTGATGTTTATGGTGAAATACCTAATATGATTTATACAGTTGATAAAAGAATTTTTGATGCAAAAAAAGATATGACATTAGTTGGGGGAACAGGTTCAGATGCATTAAAAAAGATTCCTTCTGTTGATGTAGATATTGATGGAAATGTAACATTAAGAGGGGACGGAAATGTAACAATTCTTTTGGATGGACGGCCTATGCGTGGAGATAGAAGGTCGATGGTGGAAGATCTCCCTGCAGATATGATTGATCGCATAGAAGTGATCACAAATCCTTCTGCAAAATACGATCCAGATGGAATGGCAGGTATAATTAATATTATATTGAAAAGAGGGCGTTTTGAAGGAATGAATGGATCTACAACCATTACAGCGGGTGAGTATAGCCGCTATAATCTTTCAGGAATGTTTAATTATCGTAGAGACAAACTTAACTTTTTCACAAATGGTAGTTATCGATTGTGGAATAGCTCTGGTGGAGGGAATAGATTATTTCAATATATTTATCCAACAGTTACCAATGAAAACAGGCAGCGCACAGAGGGGGTTAGAGAGCCTACTTCAAATAATATTAAACTAGGAACCGACTATTATTACAATAAAAACACGATGTTTACTTTAGCAATGACATATAAAAAATTTGATCGACAAAATGAAGAAAAAATATATTATTTCAATCCAAACTATATTTTTGAAACAGAGGAATTTGATAAGGGGACTGATTTGGACCTTGAATTTGGTTATTATAAAGATTTTGCCGAAAAAGATAGAAAACTTGTTTTTGAAGCTAGTAACACAATCAATGAAGATGAAGGGTATGAGCATGCGTTTTCTAATTTATCAGCTTCAAATACATATACAGGTGATCATGTGCATAGTGAAGATGATCCTTATCATAAAGAGGAAAATAATAATATCATTATAAAATCAGATTATACACACCCATTTGGTCAATCATCAAAGTTTGAAGCAGGATTTAAAAGCACGATCAAACAATTCAAAACGGATCAATACTATTTAGAATCAATATTTGATTCAGATTATAATGAAGATGTGCACGCATTGTATGGAACATTATTGTATAATTTTACTGATAAGCTTGGTGTTCAATTAGGTGCACGTGCGGAACAGGCGAATACTAGCGCTGTAATAAATAAACAAGATTCCGATGAACATGGAAATGATGATACAACAAATATATTTTTATATCTTATGGAGCAAGCCTTGGATCAGTCTCCATTTGAAAATGATTATTTTCAAATTTACCCGAGTGTAAATATGTTATATAATTTGAACCCCACGCAGAGAATACAGTTTGGTTTTAGTAAAAGGGTAAATCGCCCAAGAAGAAGGACATTAACTCCTTTCCCTCAAAGTACAAACAATACTTCATTTATTCGTAGAGGGAATCCATACTTAAAGCCAGAATATAGCAATGTGGCTGACTTAAATTTCTCAAGTAACTCCCGCAAGCTTACATTAAATACAGGAGTGTATTATTCACACCTAACAGATAATATTAGCTGGTGGGATAGAGATTATATTGTTTATCAAGATACGACATATGAAGTAATGGGTTCTGATAATGCGGGAAAATCAGAAAGAAATGGGATAGAATTTTTTGTTAATTATAGACCTATGCCATTTATTATGTTTATGATGAGTTTAAATACATGGAATTCCAGGACATATGATTCTGGGGAATCTGATTTAAATGGTAATTCTAAAGGATATTTTGCATGGGGAAGCAGTATGATAACGATCCCAATGATAGGAAGATTGGATATTTCAGGTAGATATAGAGGACCAATGGAAATTACAACTGGAAAAATCAACCCCTCTCTTACGTTAAATTTATCATTTCAGAGAAAATTTATTGATAACAAGCTCACCATGACAATAAAAGTACGTGATTTATTGGATAACAGTAATTTTTCTATTGAAACAGAAGAACAATTAATTGATCTAATTAGTTTAGAAACTTATACAAGAATTATGGATGCCGATCGTAGGAGAGATAAAAGATCTATCTCTTTATCCTTAAGTTATAGTTTTGGAAAAATGCAGCAAAAAAGACGATTTAAGAGTGATAGAGAAGGATTTGGTGGAGGCGGAATGGATATGAGTTATTAAATGATTTAATAAATGAGAAAGCCCCTAAGGGGCTTTCTCATTTGTGGCTCGGGACGGAATCGAACCGCCGACACAAGGATTTTCAGTCCTCTGCTCTACCGTCTGAGCTACCGAGCCCCCAAAAATGCCGTGAAAATTAGTTTGATGATAGCCCTTTTCCAAATGAT
>JAZAOA010000042.1:0-25164 GCA_036228285.1 Fidelibacterota bacterium | reverse complement strand
CCCAAATAGGACCTTTCATTGCATTTGTATATTGAAATAAATATAGATGTTTCGCCTCATTTGTTAAATCATATACCATAAGACCAGTAAACAAATGTCTGTTCATTTTATCTGACCATTGTGTAATACCACTAATTGATCTACTATCAGGAAGAATTAATGACCCCTGATGCCTAAATATATCAAAGGATTTATACCTATTATCACTAATAATATCTACATCCATATTTAAATCTATATTTTCAATTTTGATGCCCGGGCCTGTTGTTTTCCAGCTGGAATAGTGATCCCTAATCAATAATTTCTTTGTTGTTATCTCTCTATGAGGGGCAACTTTAACTAAACGAACAGTATCTAAGTCTGCTAACGTTCTTGCTGTTACTGTATTCCCATGTGGAGACCATTGTGCTACCCAAACTGCATCCCCAACATCTGTTATTTGTTTTTCTACCTTATCATCAATATTGATAGTGTGTATATTTGGTGTACCCCCTGAATGAGATGTATATGAAATATATTTTCCATCAGGATGCCAAATGGGGCCATAGTCTGCTGCAGGGTTTGTAGTAATTCTTTCAATAGTATTGTTTTGCAAATTCTTAATATATATATCCAAATTTGCATCTTTGTCTGCCATGCTAAATACAATATGATCGCCATCTGGACTATAGTGGGGGTTAAGAATTTGAGTATCGTATGTATAGCTTGTTATTTGTTCTTTATCACTACCATCAACATTCATTGTGTATAAGTTCGCTATACTGTTATAATGAGCTACATATACTATCTTCGTTCCATCTGGCGACCATGAAGGATATGTTGCTCTTTTCGATTGAGTCAACCAATTAGATGATTTTGTATTTAAATCATATAACTTTATATCATAAATAAGCGATTGATTTTCTCCGTAATGATATTTTGCATATACTATCATATCGTTTTTTGGCGACCACTGCAGATAAGGATGAAAGTTACCATAATCGACTTCCTGTTTATCCCAAACAATAACAGGCTTTTCTTTTGAGCTTTTAGTATTGTTATTTTTGTTATCCTTAAAAAATAAATTTAGAAATTTTGATTTATCTTCTTTTTCATTCTTTTTTGATTCTAATCTATTATTTCTTATTTCCTTTTCAGCCAAAGTATCTCTATTAAACACATATAGTGACATATCTCTTTGTTTTTCATTATCAACGCCAATAATTGCCATTTTGGTACTATCAGATGCATAATTAAATCCAATTAATTTTTTTATTGGAAGAGTAACTACTTCACCAATTTCTTCAATTGCTTCCTTTTGCGCTCTGTAGCCATAATAATAGGTATTCATATGCCGTCTCCAGTCCTCATTAAATTGATCAACCGTTATACCAACATTATTTTTAAAAGAAGCGTTAAAATTAAATAGTCCAAAAGTATTGCGTTCTGATAGTGTGTTTACAATTGTTGAATCACCAAATCGGTTGGACCAGTATAATAATTTTGAAAAACCATCATGATGAGGATCCATAGTATCCATTTCATTCCGCAACACATGGTACTTATGTCGAATTTCTGCTCGATATGGCCTCCATCGCTCTGTTGCATATTCAGCTAGTCCTTCCACCATCCACCCTGGTGTGTCTGATAATAAATACGACCATGGTTCTGGTAGCCATGTTTTTACACTGTGAAAAAATACGATGTGTTGTAGCTCATGAGATACAACTTGAAATAGCCATTTTTCATCTTCCAACCAAATTGCCGCATCATTTTGATCTACCCATATAAATGTTTGATAGGTTGGGCCTGCGAATCCATTCATTATTTCATCTTCTGTTGTAAAAATTATATCTATAGTTGGAATTTCATTAAGATTTAATTGCGATAATAATATAGGGAGCACCTGTTCTGATATTGATGCCCCCTCTTTTGCTATTTGCTCAATACCATCATGGTAGTGTATTCTAAAATTTTTAGTTGTGATAGTATTCCATTTTAGTTCACCATGAGTCCTATAGGTCCATGCCCAGGTTTGAGCATATCCTATTGAAGTAATTATTAAAAGAATAAATATTCTTTTAATAACCATCTATAGAGATATTTATTGCTGCACCAAGATTTTCATCGTCGGTTGCAAAAACTATTTTATTATTGATAACAGTAAGTGCTTCTACTTTATTGTTTGCAAATACAAATTGTTTTGGAAATGATTCTGCAACGTTAAAATTTATATTTTCATTTTTAAATGAAAATGAACCTATCTTATAAATTGCAGTTTCATATGGGCCATTATCTCCAGGGTCTGAAGTTGCAGAGGCCCATAATATATTATTATTATCAATATCCATATCGCTCATGTGCCTTTTTGCAACAAGAGGCCAAGGAACATTGATTAAAACACTATCTTCAAGACTTATTGTAATATCTTCATCAAATAAACTAATTGACCCCCAAAACAAAATTGCTTCCTCGCTATCAGAACCCCTGTGTGCCCAAGCAGCATAAATTTTCTTATTTTTCCTCAATATCAAAAAGCTTTCGAGGTTAAGAGGGGGGCCACTATCTGGTATTCTAAATTCTTTAATTAGATCTATTTTATTAGATTGAAGATCTAATTTTATCCAATAACAAAACCCCCAACTACCCATGGCTATATATTCATTATCTAATCCAGGAATATCTGATAAGGTCTCAAGGTCTATGGGTAAATTCTCTGTCGGCCAACTCAATCCAGCGTATAATGAATCTGCAGATAAATCAATTAATCCAATCCGCAATTGTCCTTTCTTTTTGTTATCGTGCACAACAAGATACTTTTCTTTTTCAGTTGTTGGAGATATTCCACTTATAGAAAGCTCCCTTTTATTACTTATATGTTGCCAGCGCGTATCTATTGGTGGCAATTCTTTTTGGCAACCAAATGATAATAATACAAATAAATAAATGATTAAGGGGCGGGTGTGTCTTTTCATAGCGAGTTATTCTATATACAAATCTAAGTCATTAATATTCTATTTCTAATAAATCTTGGAAATAATATTTTGAATTACCATTCAAAAGGGCCTTCTACTAGTCTCCATAAATACCAAGAGGCCAGAGTGCGGTATGGGACCCAAGGTTCCGCTTTTTTTATCATTAGATCAGGTTTGGGGAACTCATCTAATTGAAAATATAATTGAAACCCTTTTTGAATACCTAGATCCGTTACTGGGAATACATCTGGTCTATTAAGCGTAAACATGAGAAACATTTGTGCTGTCCATAGCCCAACACCTTTAATTGTTGTTAAACATTCTATCACTTTATCATCACTTATAGTTTCAATATTATCTGGAACTATTCCAGCTTTAAATGCATTAGCGATATTGTGTATATATGAGGCTTTCTGGCTTGATAACCCTACAGAGCTAAGTTCGTCATGTGATTTTTCTAAAACAATGGATGGCGAGAGGTTTTGATCCTTATTGAAAAGACCCTTAAATCTCTTATGGATAGTTGCAGCTGCTTTCCCACTCAACTGCTGGTATACGATAGATCTAACTAATGCTTCGAAATAATTTATATCTTTAATGAAAATAGGTGTTTCAAATTCTTCAATAAGCCTACGCATTCCTCTATCATTTTGCTTAAGATGCTTTAACCCTCTATCAATATTTATTTCGTACATAAATAAATTTGCAAATGACTTTCACTGCTGAATGGCGATTTATCATAATCTCCATATTTTTCATTAATCATAAAACCTGATTCGTTTAATAACCTATCCATTGTGTCTGGATAAATCATGTGCATATCAAATAAAAATTCATCTATGGTTGAAGATTCAAAATACCATTTAATATGATTTATTTGGGTTTTAGAATCGTATTTATTTATTTCATTAACAATACAGGGTTCTCCATTCGGAAGAAAAAAATCCATTACAAATGTTTTTTTCTTAGGTCTATATAAAAATATAGGGTTTGGGACAAACGTATCAATAAGGAATAGACCCCCATCCATTAAATGTTTATATACACATTTAAAAAATTTTAAAAGATCAGAGTTTGTTAACAAATGACAAATAGAATTAAAACCAATAAATATAAAATTATATTTCTTTTTTAGATCAATATTTTTCATATCACCTTGAACGACAACATGCTTTCCTTGAATTTTTTCTAACTTTTTTTCCGTATGCTCCACAAATGGTGCGCTTAATTCTATACCTGTATAATCCAAGCCCCTCTTAACTAAAGGCTCTGCTAGTCGACCTGTCCCGGACGCCATTTCTAATATTGGGCCACCACATTCAATAGCACAATTAGTAATAAATTCTATATCATTAGTTTTCCATACGTGTGCAGCGTCATATAGCTGCGGATCTGAATAAATATTAATTTTCAAGAAAATTAATTTAAAACAACCAGGTCCTTGCTGGTTTTATTAAGTACTTCGCAACCATCTTCTCTTATGATAACATCATCTTCAATGCGCACACCCCCCCAACCGGGGATATAAATACCTGGCTCAATAGTAACTACATTATTTTCATTTAATATTTGTGTACTTAATTGACTCATTCTTGGTTCTGTATGTATTTCAAGACCCAGACCATGTCCAGTCCCATGATTATAAAACTCGCCATAGCCCTTTTCAGTAATATAGTCTCTAGTAATTGTATCCATATCTTTACAACTAACACCTGACTTTGCAGCATCACACCCTGCCTGCTGTGAGCCTTTTACAATATCATATATTTCGAGGTGCCTGTCTGTGGGCTTACCTATTAATGGCGTTCTAGTCATATCTGCATGATACCCAGCATATTTTGCCGCCGCATCTATAACAATAAAATCTCCATCTTTAAACGATCTTTCACTAGGAACGGCATGGGGTAATGCCCCGTTTTCTCCGCCCGCAACAATTGGATTATATGCTTCACCATCGCTCTCCTGCCTATAGCGCAAGACCAGCTGATTTGCTACCTCTTTTTCTGTTGTCCCAGGTTTTAACATGGGCAATATTTCTTCGTATATCATATCTGTTATTTCTACTGCTGTACGTATGGCGCTTAGCTCAGACTCGTCTTTTACAGCTTGCAGATTTTCCATAATCATTGAAGTAGATTTCCATTCAACTTTTGGAAAACTATCTACTATCGCCTTATGCTGACTAAAGCTTGTGTGATCACCTTCAAAAGCTAAGTTTTGGCCATCTTTTATCAGTTTATTTTTTTCAATAATTGATACATGATTACCAAAATCAATATATCTTATCATATTATTAACTTGTTTTTCTGATTGCACATCATATCTTCCATCAGATATAAAATAAGAATCATTTTCCGTAATTAAACAAGAACCAGCAGAGCCTGTAAAGCCTGAAATATATCTGACGCTTGTTAAATTTGTTAAATAGATACCATCTAACCCTTGACTCAAAAGAGTTTGTCTGAGCTTATTAATACGTGATGAAAATATATCGCTACTCATGCTAATTAATTATTTTGTTCTTTAATTAAGTCTTTAATTACTTCGCGCTCTTGTTCAATCTTTTCATGATCAGCTCCCTTAGTAACAAGAATGTCTAGTACATCAAGTGCTTGATAAAATAAGTGTTGGTTTTTCAATACATTTACCATTGTAAAAGTTGCAATTCTTGGGCTAATCGCCAATTTTGGCCCTTCCATCGTTTTTGAAGATGATTTTTTATTCTTTGATGATTTTTTACTCTTTTTAGTTTTAGTCTGCTTGATTGTATTTGGCAGTTTATCGCCTTTTTCAATAATAGAAAGTATTGATTTTGCTTCTCGATTTTCTGGGTCTAAGTCAATAACTCTATTCCAACTTTTTTGCAAAGTAGACTCTGCTCTACCTAAAGATTGTTGCACTACAGCTAATTGAAAGGCTGCCTGTAAATGATCTGTGCCTGATGAGACGACATCTTTTAATAGCTTTTCAGCTTCACGCTCATTCCCTATTTCTAACTCTACCATTGAAAGTATAAATTTGCCATCTACATGATCTGGGTGATATCCTAGACCTATATCGCAGACTTTTCTTGCTCTATCCAAATCTCTTTTTTGAAGATACATATCTGCTAAAACGGGGAATAAAACAGTATCGAAATTATCTGCAAAATACGCTTCTAATTCTGATTGATTATTTAAATTCATTATTTAACGTCTGTTTTTCTGAACCCAATTAATAATATAATCTACAGTATCCTGCACAGGAGTACCAGGGCCAAATAATTGGCCTACACCTAGGTCCGCTAGAGACTTTTTATCTTTATCTGATATTATCCCGCCACCTGTTAGTAAAACATCATCAATTTCATTCTTTTTCATTAGATCCATAACTTTAGGGAATACTGTCATGTGTGCCCCAGAAAGCACTGATAAAGCTATTACGTCAGCATCCTCTTGTAAAGCTGCAGAAACAATCATTTCTGGTGTTTGACGTAATCCCAAATAAATTACCTCCATACCAGCATCTCTATAAGCACTAGCTAAAACTTTTATACCTCTATCGTGACCATCTAATCCAGGTTTGGCCATTACTATGCGTATTTTTCTATTCATAAATTTCAAATTTCATAGAAATTTTTACTGTTAACAAAGAAATTATAAGATATTAAATATTTTTTGTATCAAGAACAAATGTTACTGGGCCATTATTGATAAGGTTTACATCCATATGCGCACCAAATTCACCTGTCTTAACATTAAGGCCCTTTGCTTTGAATAGCTTTACAAAATTATTATATAAATTCTTTCCTTTATTTGGGTCTGCGGCATTTAAAAAGCTTGGCCTTCTACCCTTATTTATATCTCCACAAAGAGTAAACTGACTAATAATTAATGCTGAACCATGAATATCTAATAAGGAACAATTCATTTTATCATTTTTATCATTGAAAATTCGTAAATCAATTATTTTATTAACAAGATAAGTAATATCTTTTTCTGTATCATCTTTATGAACGCCTAGAAGTATTACTAGCCCTTCAGTAATGCTTCTATCTTCTAAATTATTAATTTTGACACTTGCTTTAATAACGCGCTGTATTACTGCTGTCATAGATAATTAATTATTCGACCCAAACATTCTTTTTACCACACTTATCTCTTAATTTTGTCAAATATTCTCGACTAGAAGAAACACGTATATTATGTGATAATATTCTCTTTTTTCTATTATTTTGATCATTATAATGAAACATTAAATTGCATTTCCCTGGATATAATTTGGAAAGCGAATGCAAGTCCTCTATTGATTTATTATCCATATTTGAAAAATCTAAAAACACATTTACTCTCTTGGAATAATAGTCTCTTGCTTTTTCTAATGGAACAATTTCTTCAGCAACTAATTTTAAATCACTAAAATTATAATCATCTGTTGGTTTTCCAGTTACAAACAAAATATTATCATCCAAAATGATATCTTTAAACTTTGAGAATGTTTTGCTAAAGACCAAAATTTCGGCCCTTCCCCCTAAACACTCTAATGTAAAGAATGCCATTTGATTATTTTTACGATCGTAATGAATTTTAAGATTCTGAATTGAACCACCTATGCGAATATTACTAGAAATGATTGAATTGACTTTTTCAGAGAAATCATGATTGCTAAAATCTTCTAGATCATCCGCATACTCAAAAAGAGGATGCCCGGTCAAATATAACCCTAAAACTTCTTTCTCTTTATTAAGAGACTCCTTATCTGGCCAAGGTCTAACTTCCTGTAAATTAGGTACCATTGAAACCCCAGCTGAACTCGATGAGCCCCCAAACAAATCTACTTGATTCTTATTCTTTTCAGATTGAACATTTTGACCATACCGAATAGCGATATCAATAGAAGAATATTTTTCTGCTCTAGATCCTTCTATGTGATCCATAGCCCCAGACATAATTAAACTTTCTAATACTTTTTTATTTACAGCTTGTAAATGTACCCTACTAGTAAAATCAAATATTGATTGGAACGTACCTCCACTATCTCTTGCTGATATAATCTGTTCTAATGCTTTAACTCCTACATTTTTAATTGCATTTAACCCAAAGGAGATTGTTTTTTTATCAACTGGTTCAAAATTAATATTAGATACATTTATATCTGGAGGATGAATATCAATATTCATTTTTCTACATTCATTAATTAATATAACAACTCTATCTATATTTGTCATTTCACTTGTTAAGTTCGCTGCCATAAACTCCGCAGGATAATAGGTTTTCAACCAAGCTGTTTGATAGGCTATATATGAATAAGCAGTAGAATGGCTTTTGTTAAAACCATACTGTGCAAATTTTTCAATTAATCCGTATATATCCTTGGCGTCTCTTTGTGAAATCCCATTGCTGGAAGCCCCATTAATAAACTTAACCTTTAGTGCCTCCATGAGATCATTATCTTTTTTACCAATTGCCCTTCTTAAAATATCGGCCTGAGCAAGAGAAAAATTTGCTATCTCATTTACAATTTGCATTACCTGCTCTTGATATACAATTATTCCATAGGTTTCATCTAATATTGGTTTTAATAATGGTGAAATATATTTCACTTTTTTCTTTGTTGATTTACGTGAAATAAATTTATCTATGTTTTGCATTGGCCCAGGTCGATATAAAGCATTCATAGCAATTAAATCTTCAAATTGGGTTGGTTTCAATTTTTTTAAAAACTCACGCATTCCTGCAGATTCAAATTGAAAAACACCAATTGTTAATCCCTTAGAGAATAGTTTATAAACCTTTAGATCATCCATGGGTATATTCCCAATATCAACTGAAATATTTTTTTTATTCAACATATCAATCGTATGGTTGATAACAGTAAGGTTTCTTAAACCAAGAAAATCCATTTTCAGCAACCCAAGATTTTCCAAATTTTTCATATCATATTGGCTGGTAACATCACCTTGGCTCGATTTATATAAAGGCATGTAATCTGTTAATTCGCCTGGGGTTACAACTACACCCGCAGCGTGGGTAGAAGCATGCCTGTTCATGCCTTCAAGTACTTTAGAATATTCTATTAGCTCTTTGAATTCACCATTTGCCATAGTTTGCAGATCAGTGCTTTTTGCCAATGCCTTTTCTAACGTTATATTTAACTCATTTGGTATAGCCTTGGCCACACGATCAACCTCACCAAAAGAATATCCCATTACCCTACCAACATCACGGACTACTTGTTTTGCTTTCATTTTTCCAAATGTAATTATTTGTGTAACTGAATTTTCTCCATATTGATTTTTAATATAGTCAATTACCTCTCCTCTTCTTTCAATACAAAAATCTATATCAATATCTGGCATGCTTACGCGATCTTCATTTAAGAATCTTTCAAAAATTAAATTATGTTTTATAGGGTCAATATCGGTTATACCTAAAGCATAAGAAACTATACTACCAGCCGCAGAGCCTCTTCCTGGGCCAACGGGTATATTATTA
This sequence comes from Fidelibacterota bacterium, assembly GCA_036228285.1. Classification (GTDB taxonomy): domain Bacteria; phylum Fidelibacterota; class Marinisomatia; order Marinisomatales; family TCS55. The sequence continues at coordinate 15,737 of JAZAOA010000042.1, read as the reverse complement.
TCATGAGCATATTTAACAAAATCTTGTGTTATTAAGAAATATCCTGAAAACCCCATTTTTTTTATAACTTTTAATTCATGAGCAACTCTTTCCTTAATTTCTGTTGTTAGCTCCCCATATTTATTTTTAATTCCATTATTACATAATTTTATCAAATACTCATCTGGGTCAGTAAAGTTTTTATCTGGAGGTAGGGGAAAATTCGGCAAATGATATTCTCCAGTTGGAATAGACAAATCAATACTATCCGCAATTAATCTTGTGTTTTCAATTGCTTTCGGGACGTCTTTAAAAAGCTTGTGCATTTCATCTTGTGATTTAAAATAGAATTCTGGTGTCGCATAGCGCAACCTATTAGTATCATTTCTTTCCTTACCTGTACCTAAGCATATATGTATATCATGAGCTTCCCAATGATCATGCTTGGCATAATGCGCATCATTAGTTGCAACTAGAGGAAGATTTAATTCTTTAGAAAGTTTTTGCATTTTATCTACATTAACTTGCTCGTGTTCTATTCCATGATTTTGGATTTCTAAATAATATCGATTGGGAAAAATTTCAGCAAATTCTAAAGCAGACTTTTTTGCCCCCTCCCAATCTCCATTAACTAATTTCTCTGGAACTTCTCCTTTTAAACACGCTGATAAACAAATCAACCCATCACTAAATTCCCTTAAAATATCTTTATCAATTCTTGGCCTGTAATAAAACCCTTCAAGGTATCCTAAAGATATTAATTTCATCAAATTTTTATAACCTGTATAGTTTTGAGCCAGCAAAATAAGATGATTATTCCCCCAACCTCCTTCTGCTCTTGGTTTTTTATCAAATCTATTGTTTACAGCTACATAAACCTCGCTACCAATAATTGGTTTGATCCCAGTTTTATTTGCATTATTGTAAAAATTAACTGCACTAAACATGTTCCCATGTTCTGTTAATGCTACTGCATCCATATTTAAATCATCAATAGTATTAACTAAGGTCTGAACAGTTTGAGCGCCATCTAAAAGGCTATAGTCAGAATGATTATGTAAATGTACAAATTCAGCCGACATAATGATCTGTGAAAATTGCTATTAGGCCTATAATTATACTAAACTTTAGCAAATTAGAGCTTTTTTTAGCTGAGCTTATCAAAGGAAATTTCATAAAATAGTACACAATTAAAATTAAGGGAACCTCGACCCCAACAATCAACAAAATTAAATAATAATTACCATAAATGTTGAAATAATATGGCATCAAACACCCAACGCCAATTATGAAAATAGAACAAAATGATACAAAGATTGTTTTTTGCTCACCTAAAATTATAGGAAGGGTTTTTAAATTATTCTTCTTATCTCCTTCAATATCTGCGATATCCTTAATTAATTCTCTTAACAAAGTTAATCCAAAAGATAAAGCAGCAGGAATTACCATCGGCATGATATTCCCGTGCGAAAATCCAAAAAACATGAAAGACATCCCTATCACTATAGAAACAACAATATTCCCTATTAGAGGAGCTCCTTTTAGTTTTAAGCTATAGACTATCATTAATGGCATAGCTATGCCAACTGATAGTATCGTGGCATTTAATGGCAACAACAATGATACTAAAGAACCGAAAAAAAATAAAATTATTGAAAATAAAAGAGCCTCGCTGCTATTTATTAAGCCTTGACTTAATGGTCTATTAGGTCTATTAATTAAATCTATTTCATAATCACAATAATCATTAAATGCGTTTGCTGCTCCTGTATAGGATGCAACAACAAGCAATGTATATAATGTTTCTCCTCCAAAACGGAAATTTTGCAAAATATATGCGCTCATTATAGAAGAGGATGCGGCAACTATAATATTAATAGGTCGCATAATGATTATATATGCTATAATCTTTTTCAATTAACTATCGCCTTTAAAATTCGAGGGTCTCCATTTAAATCAGGAAAAATCTCTATTTTTGAAAATGATTTATTATCAAAAATGTTTTTAACTAAATATGGGTGCAGCCCTTTACCCAATTCCAGTAAAATATGGCCACCTTTTACAACAATATAAGGACCTAATTTACTTAGCCGTTTATAAAATAATAACCCATCAGACCCATCAGTTAACGCAATATCAGGTTCATATAATTTCACATCATCCATTATATCTTTCATTTCGTTTATCGGTATATAGGGTGGGTTGCAAACAATCATATCCATTTTATTATTGTATGAATCAGACAGAATATCTATTTGTTCAAAATCAATATTTACATTATGATGTTTTGCATTGAGAATTGCGACATCTAAGGCTTTTTTTGATATATCTATTGCACTTACCTTTGCATTTATCAGTTCTTTTGCTAGTGTAATAGCTATACAGCCTGAGCCAGTGCAAATATCTAAAATCTTATGGTCTGATAAATTATCTATCTTTGATAATACAATATTTATTAAGGTTTCTGTTTCTGGTCGAGGTATAAAAACATTATCATTTACAAAAAATTTTCTTCCATAAAACTCACAACTTTCAATTATATACTGTAGAGGCTCTTTTTTTATTCGTCTAGTTATCCATGTGTGTAATAATTTAAGTTGATCAGGTGGCAATTCTTCTTCAAAGCGAAGATATAAATCTAATCTTCTACATCCCAGTATTTCTTCCAACAACCATTCTATCTCCTTCCGCGGATATTCAAATCCTTTTAATGAAAAATATTTTTCTGCCCAATTTATTATATCTATGACCCGAGAATTATTTTTCTTGATTACGGGCATTTTCATTGTTTACTCAGTTTGAAGTGATTCTTGTTGGTCAGCAATTTTTAATTGTTCAATAAACTCATTTAACTCCCCATCCATAACATTATCTAATTTATAAGAAGTAAAGTTTATTCTATGATCAGTTATTCTTCCCTGTGGGAAATTATACGTTCTAATTTTTGCCGACCTATCACCGGTAGAGACCATCGATTTTCTAGCATCTGCTCTTTCTTTGGCAAGCCTTTCCTTTTCTTGAGCTAAAAGACGCGATTTAAGAACTTTCATTGCGGCAGTTCGGTTTTTATGTTGCGATTTTTCATCTTGACAAGTGACAACCAGACCTGTTGGCATATGAGTTATTCTTATTGCAGATTCGGTTTTATTTACATGTTGCCCCCCTGCTCCGCTGGCTCTATATGTGTCTATTTTTAGATCTGACTCAAGTATATCAATTTCTGCATCTTCAGCTTCTGGAAGAACCGCAACGGTTGCTGCTGATGTGTGTAACCTTCCTCCTGTTTCAGTTTTTGGCACACGCTGTACCCTGTGTACTCCACTTTCAAATTTCATCATCCCATATACAGTTTTCCCTTTAACTGAAAAAATTATTTCTTTAAATCCGCCAATACCGGTTCCACTGCTAGTAATAACTTCTCTATTCCACATATTTCTTTCAGCAAACCTGCTATACATCCTAAATAAATCTGCTGCAAATAAAGCCGCCTCTTCTCCGCCAGTACCTGCTCGTATTTCAATTATAGTATTTTTACTATCATTTGGATCTTCAGGAATTAATAAAATCTTGAGTTGATTCTCAAGTTCAAGTAACTCACTATCGATTTGAAGATTATCTTCAAGTGCTAGATTTTTTAACTCTTCATCATCACCATCAATGATAAACTTATTATCTTCAACTTGATTTACTAAAAATAAATACCTTTTTGCTTTTGGAATAACTGAATTAAGAAAAGTGTGTTCTTTTGCTGTTTCTTTTAATTTATCAGAATCAGATATCACTTTAGGGTCCGCTAATAGCAATTCCAGCTCTTTATAGCGATCTAAAATTTGATTTAGTTTTTCTTTCATGGAAATTATATATAAAAAAGCCTTATAAAATAAATTATAAGGCTTTTTTTATTAAAAATAGCTATTTAGATGATTTTTTATATTTCTTTTGATATTTTTCTATACGCCCTGCAGTGTCAACTAGTTTTTGCTTACCAGTATAAAAGGGGTGTGTGAAAGAAGTAATATCACAATAAACGACATAATGTGATATCCCATCAATATCTCTTTTTTCATCACTAGTTATCGTTGATTTTGTTAGAATTTCATCACCAGTCGCTGAATCAACAAAGACAACTGGATGATAATTTGGATGAATTTCTTTTTTCATAAATACTCCTCAATTTAATTCATTTAAAGCATTAACAACTCTATCAATTCCATTTCGAATTGTGTCTTTACTGACAGCATACGAAAATCTAATATGGCCTGGCGCTCCAAAACCATCTCCTGGCACAGTGACTACCTTTGCAGTATCTAAAATGTAATCACAAAGTTTAAAAGAATCGTTTATTATTTCTCCATTATGCTTTTTCCCCAAATAATAAGAAAAATCAGGAAAGGCATAAAAAGCCCCTCCTGGCATAGCACAGTCAACACCTTCAATATTATTTAATAATCCTATCATTATGTCTCTTCTCTCTTTGTACTTACTCTTCATTATTTCTACACATTTTTGGTCTCCGGTAAGCGCAGCAATTGCAGCCTTTTGCCCAATGGAGTTTGCACAAGAAGTTGCCTGGCCCTGCAATTTACTCATTGCGCGTATTATTTCTGTATTCCCAAGCGTATAACCAATGCGCCATCCTGTCATTGCGTATGTTTTAGATAAACTCATACAGGTTAATACTTCCGTGTTAAAATTATTAATTTTTTGCGCACTGACATACTCCCCATCAAAAACAAGTTTTTCATAACATTCATCAGAAATAACTGTCAAATTATGCTGTTTAGAAATCTCTAAAATTTTACTTATGGCACCCACTGACCACACTCCACCCGTAGGGTTGGAAGGAGAATTAATTATAACGCCTTTAGTGTTACTAGTTATTTTAGAATTTAATTCATCAAAATTTGGTTCAAATTGATTCCTAGGATTGGTAGATACAATGATGGGCTCAGCATCTGCTAATCGAACAAACTCTGGAAAAGATACCCAATATGGAGAAAAGACAATTACTTCATCGCCTTTATCATATAAAGCTTGGCATGCTGTATAAAGGCTTTGTTTTTCACCATTTGATACTAAAACTTGATCTGGGGAATATTTTAAACCACTATCCATAAAAATCTTTTCACAAATTGCTTTCCTTAATTCAACCATTCCAGGACCTGAAGTATATTTAGTAAAACCAGAATCCATAGCATCTTTACCAGCGTTTATTATATGACTAGGGGTGTTGAAATCTGGTTCACCTACGCTTAAGTTTATAACATCTATGCCGTTTGCACGTAAATCGGCAGCCCTGCTTGTCATTTCTAGCGTGAAGGAAGGCTTAACCTTATTAACCCGTTCAGAAAATTTTAATGCTAACATAAATTAAACCTTGTGCTGTTTTTGATGATATAATTCAGTATTAAAGTTAGGCTCATTATCATTATTTTGATTATCAGTATATTTTTCTTTTTTGATATGCTTTGATTTGTGTTGCTTGGCTGATCTATGATTTCTTTTATTTTTTATAGTATTTAATTTTTTGAAATCATCAGGGTAAATTTCATCGCAATCTGATTCAAAATATTTATTTTCATCACTTTCATTTAGTCCTAAAAATTCTCTATTAAACGTTTTACAATAATTTTCATTAAATAAAGTTCCAAAACCCCTTGTTATACCATTCCCTAACCCCACAAAACTTGGAAGGTGAAAATTTGTTTTAAATTTTCCATCAAAAGACCCCCACTTGCGGTTATCAATTAACATAGGCTCAGTGGAATTAATTTTAATCATAGAAATAAGTTTTTCAGGTGGGTCTAAATTTAATTCGTTTGATATAAAAGCTATATTTTTCTCAAGCAATTTATTTAAATAATTTATTCGATTTTCAGGATTCATTTTTCTAAATGTTTTTAATGAGTTTTTATTTAAAGCAGCCCAAGAAGTAATAAATTGATAATTGATAGGATCTTCTTTGTAATCAAAGATATTTTCATTTTCATCAATTCTTTTTTCTAAAATATCAAAAGTAATATTACCAAAATCCAATTGATTTATATTATCTGTTAATTGTAAAACTGGATCGTATCCATTCCCAATACCAATTATAAATATTTTCTCATTTATAACTTTTACTTGCACTCGAGGATACAAATAACGATTACGAAACTCACCATTTAGCATTGGGACAACATTATATGATGAAAAATTTTTCATAAAAACACCTTTAACTTGATATGGTGTTTTTTTTACTGGTTTATCAGTAATCAAACAAGCTGCTACAGCTTTATTTTCTGACATACTTTTAGTTATGATAATTCCTTAAAAGGTTAAAATTATAAGAAAGACAGGATTACTGACTCATTGTATCCAAGAATTCATCATTTGATTTAGTTCTTCTAAGTCTCTCCTGCAAAAATTCCATTGACTCAATAGTATTCATTTCATTTAGTAATTTTCTTAATATCCACATTCTAGCCAGGGTTTTTTTATCAAGTAGCAACTCTTCTTTTCTGGTCCCAGATCGGACAACATCAAACGAAGGATAAATTCTTCTATCACTTAATCGTCTATCTAGAACTAATTCCATATTCCCTGTACCTTTAAATTCTTCAAAAATTACATCGTCCATTCTACTCCCAGTATCAATTAAAGCAGTTGCTATTATTGTGAGACTACCTCCTTCTTCCGTATTTCTTGCAGCGCCAAAAAATTGTTTTGGTTTTTTAAGAGCATTGGCATCAACGCCACCTGAAAGGATTTTTCCACTATGTGGTATTACAGCATTATGAGCTCTTCCTAGTCTTGTAATACTATCTAAAAGAATAACAACATCATCTCCAAACTCTACCATCCTTCTTGCTTTTTGTATAACCATATCTGCAACAGAAACGTGTCTTTCAGGCGGTTCGTCAAAGGTCGAACTAACTACCTCTGCATCCACGTTTCGTTTCATGTCTGTTACTTCTTCCGGTCTCTCATCAATCAATAGTATAAGTAATTTTGTTTTGGGATGATTCGATCTTATTGCATTTGCGACTTTTTGCAGAAGAATAGTTTTGCCAGTTTTTGGTTGGGCAACTATTAAGCCGCGCTGGCCCTTCCCTATAGGAGATATAAGATCCATTATTCTAGTAGACATATCTTTCTTATCAACTTCGAGCTTAAATTTTTCCTCTGGATATAGCGGTGTAAAATTATCAAATAAAGTAGCTTTTTTTACATTATCAGGCGGATAATCATTAACCGCTTCTACCTTAAGCATAGCATAAAATCTTTCTTTTTGTTTTGGAGGACGAATTTCTCCAAAAACTTGATGACCCGTTCTTAAGCCAAAGCGTTTAATTTGTGATGGACTTACATAAATATCATCTGGGCCTGGTAAATAATTAAAATCTGGGCTTCGTAAAAAACCATACCCCTCTTTAAGAACTTCAAGAACGCCCCTCGCTTGAAGAATTCCTTCTTTTTTATTATGTGCCTCAAGAATTTTAACTATAAGCTCTTGCTTGCTTAAGCCTGAAATTTCTTCAACTTCCAATTCATTAGCGAACTTAGTAAGTTCAGCAATATTTTGAGATTGCAGCTGATTAACATCCATTAGAAAGTTCCTTTAAAATATTATTATTTAAAAAATACTATGGGGGAAAAATTGTGGCGCTTTGAAGTCACCCAGTTCCCTAAATTACACTATATAGTAACATTGTCAAAATTAATTTCAAAAAATTTATAAATTGATCTCGCAGCATAATGACTGCCAAAAATTATAGTGACAGCGCCCTTTTCTGCCTTATCTAATATATAATTAAATGCTTTTTCAATAGGATCAATTGGCTTGCAAATGATATTACATCGATTTAATGATTTATTTAATTCATCTATGCTCATTAATTGCGCATTGGGCACTGTTGAAATTATTAATTCATCAAATAGACCTTTAAGCGAATTAGAAATTTGATCAACATCTTTATCTTCTTTTAAAATAATTAATCCTATTTTTTCTAAAGCATTTAATGAGTTTAATGTTGATCTAATTGTATTAATTCCCGCTGAATTATGAGCAACATCATAGAATATTTTTAACTTATTATTCAATAATTGAAACCTCCCAGGCCATACTGTATTTTTAACTCCATCTTTAATCATTTGGTAGCTTAATGGGCCCATAAAAATATTTGAGGAACGTATTGCTAATGCGGCATTGTATGCTTGGTGTTCTCCAATTAAAGGAATTGAGAATGTTTTATTATTAATAACAAATTTAGTAGAAAAATTATCAACAACGATTTTTTGAGGATCAACAACGATTTCGATTTTCGCGTTTAACGTTTTTGCCCTATTTCTTAGTATATCTAATATTTTTTTTGGCTGTTTAAAAGTAATAAGTGGGGTATTCTTTTTTATTATTCCAGCTTTCTCATTTGCTATTTCTTCAATAGTATTACCTAGAATATTCTGATGATCAATATCAATAGATGTTATAATTGAAAGATTAGGATTTAATACATTAGTTGAGTCTAGCCTTCCTCCCAAACCAGTTTCTATAATTGCAACATCAACTTTCTTAAAGTAAAAATAACACAATGATAAAACTGTAGTTGTTTCAAAAAAAGTTGATTCTATTTCATTGATATCATCATTGAACTTTTTCATAAAATCAATAATAAAATCATTAGATATTGGAGACCCATTTACTCTGATTCTCTCATTAAAACTTACTAAATGAGGAGATGTATATAATCCAACTTTTAAACCTGCAGTTCGTAAAATACTTTGAAGTATTGCTGCAGTAGACCCTTTGCCATTTGTTCCAGCTATATGAATAGTTTTCAACTTATTATGTGGATTACCACACCTGTTTAATAATTGTATAGTGTGATCCAACCCAACTTTTATTCCTAAACGTTGTAAGCTAAATAATTTATCTAAAATAGGAGAAATTTCAGCTGATTGGCGCTGTTTCAACATTCTTAATAGAATATCCTAAAAATCTTTTAGCAATATTTGAAAAATTTGAAGGAGAGTCTGTAACATAAAATCTTTGCTTTCCTTTATCCGTATTATTATTAACAATATGATTATTTTTTAAAATCTTATATACTTCTTTTGCAACAGAATCCGCTGAATCAATCAGAACAAGATCATTTAAATATTTTTTAATAGCTGGTTTCAACAATGGATAATGTGTACAACCTAAAATCATTGTATCAATAATTGATAAATCAAGATTTTTTAAATAGTATTCTATAATAGCAGATACTATTGGTCCTTCTAATATGCCTTCCTCAACTAGAGGTACAAATAAAGGGCATTCTTGGGAAAAGATTTTTATATCAGGGTTAATTTTATACAACTCTTTTTCATAAGCATTTGAGCTTATAGTCGCAATCGTACCTATAACACCAACATTATTATTTTTTGTTAATTCTGCGGCAAAGCTAGCCCCAGGCGCAATTACACCAATAATAGGCAGATCAAAATTGTTTTGAAGAGTATTTAACGCAAGTGCTGATGCAGTATTACACGCTACAACAATTAACTTTGCATCTTTTTCCAAAAGAAATTCCGTGATTTGCGAAGCATATTGTATTATAAGTGGAGCGCTTTTATTACCATAGGGCACCCTGGCTGTATCTCCAACATAGATAATATTCTCACTGGGGAGTATCTGCTTAAGAGCATTCGCAACTGTCAACCCTCCCAATCCGGAATCAAAAATACCTATGGGTCGAATATCTGACATTAATTTTCAAGCATTGTTTGTTCTTTTGATTTTCTAAATCTCATAATACCTGCATAAATACCTTTTGCTATCTTTTGCCTATAAGATGCCGATTTTAATTTTCTTTCTTCATTTGGATTAGAAATATATCCTGCTTCTACTAATACATTTGGCATACTTGCGCCAATTAAAACATAAAAACCTGCTTGTTTTAACCCTCTGTTGGGCGAATCTAATAAAGGATCTAACTCATCTTGTATACAGGCAGCAAGATCTTCACTTTCTTTCATAAACATACTTTGGGCCATAGTTGCCATAATTAAATTTTCACCGGTCATAGAGCTATATTTATTTCTTGATTTACCTTCCTCCATTCTAATCGCTGCATTTTCCCTAGATGCGACTTCAATAGCATCATCTGTTTTACCAGGTCTTAGTAAATAAGTTTCAAATCCTCTCACATTTCTATTTGGATTGGAGTTCACATGAATACTGACAAATAATTTTCCATTGGATTCATTGGCGATTTGAGTTCTTTTCCAAAGAGGAATAAATATATCTTCTTCTCTAGTGTACACAACTTTTATATGAGAATTTTTTTCAATTAGCGAACCAACTCTTTTTGTAATATCTAAAACAATATCTTTTTCTTTAGAGCCTCTTTTCCCCACAGCTCCACCATCTTTACCTCCATGGCCTGCATCTAATACTACTGTATCTAATTTCCATCGATTCTTTAATTCTTTTATATGTTTTGATAGTTTTTTAAATGGAGTCCTAAGAGTAACAACTATCATATTTGGATCAGTGCTTTGATAGACTTCGTGGCCAATTATTTCAGTGCGCACACGGAAAGCTAATTGAGCAGACTCATCAAATTGATTAGAAATAACTTTTGTTATAACTCCTTTCGTATCGGTTTTTTTTATCATTGAAGTATCAACTAAACCATCTTTCACTGTTAGATAGAACCATCCATTAGTATTAATGAACGAACTAATATCACCATCAGAAAATTGCTTAGATGTTTTCACTCGTAAAATTGTACCATTTGATTTTTGCTCAATGGTTACATTGTTGATGTTAAATTTAATTAAATTCAAACTTAATAATTTTTTCCCAGAATCATATTCAACGCCGGGGTAAATAGTATTTTTTAAAATTGAGAAAAATGACTTGGCAGGTACATATAAATCATCTTCTTTTTCGATAGCATTTTTAGTTAATTGAAAAATTTCATCATTAACAATTATAAAGCTAGATAAATTGGATATTTTTATTCTATTATCTGAAAAGTATAAAACTATTTTTTTTCTAGCTGCATTTTCATACGGCTCTCTATCAGAAAGTATTCTAGAAAGTTCTTTAACTGATACATATGGTTCGCCTTTATAATCTATTGTATTTAATTCATCTTCGTTTTTATCGATAATATTTAATACGCCAATTGATCTATCTATCGCGAGGATATTTGTGAATAATAATAAATGTATTATTGATAGATTGAATAATTTATAAAATGACAATTGCATTATTAAAAATTTATAAATAACTGGTTCAAAATTAAGATTTTATATATTGGCATTAATCTGAGCGTGTAGGGGCATAAGAAAATAATAGGAATTTCTAAACTGATAAAAAACTTTACGATGATTAATAATTTCTATCATATGATTTTCCCCAGAATATATACCTGATTCATAATGTAAAAACAGTTTTTCACCTGAATTTTCTAGCCAATAATAACCTGAATCAGTATAATTGTCTTGGCAGGTATAATCAAATGTCCCATCAGAATTTAGTATTAAAAAATAATTTTGGTTAAACTGCCGGCTTTTATAGTGTTGTTTTTCAGAATTAACTCTGAATGAATTATTACTATCTAATAATGAGTTTTTATATTCTTCATTTTTTAAGATCCAGTTTGTTCCAGTAATAAAATTATTTTCAGATATAGATGTATTTAACAATTTTTGTGCAGATAATTGTAAATGATTTAATTCACCAGCACTATCAATTAATACCCATTCTTCATTAATTACTCTATCTACAAATTCATTGTCGCGTTTTATACATAATACATTACCCTTAATTAAGGGATTATAAACATTATCAAACAAAGTCCATTCTTCAACCCATAAGGGTTTAGATTTTTTTATTAATCTTCGTGTACCAACAAATCTTCCAGAATTGGACCATACAGGTAAAACATAGCTTGTATCATTCAAATTACCTTTGGCTTTTAATGCTCCTTCTCTATCCCACCAATAATAATTGTTTTCTTCAAAATGAAAACGTATCTGTCCATTATCATACCAAATGTTCCCCTGATACATTTTTAGACTGTTATCTACCACAAGTTGTGATAAGCGATTTCCATTAGAATGCCACCATATAACTGAGTTATGTGGCTCAAGAACTCCTTTAGAATAAATTGCTTCATGCATTAATGTCCCATTTTTGAAATAACGCAACTCCTTAATTAATTCATTTTTCATTATATCATAAGTTCTAATTACAGCTGGGGTTCTATCTTCATACCATCTGGTAATTCTTTCTTTGAATCTATTTGGTATTAATATAGATAAATCATTTAAAGGAATATTTTTAGCAATATGATCTATGCGCGTAGAATTATTATCATTACAATTGATTAATAGAAATAAAAATAATATAATTTTTAACAATTGCTTGCTATCATCCCGTAATCAGTTGCAATAATGATTACTAATTAAATATTATAGATTAAATAAGAAATGATAGCGCCCCATTTTCAGGGGCGTTATCATTAATTGCTGAGATAATCGGTTTATTTATTCGGATACATCATATATACCAGATATAAGACTAATAAACCCGCTAGACCATTATCGCCAATCTGCGAGAATAAGTTTCCTACACCTGCAATGACGCCGAAAGGATCATTGAATAAAATACCAACGATTACACCGAGGACAACCAAACTAATAAGTAAATCTGTTAGTTTTGTAATCCAACCTGTTAGCTTTGCTATCGCATCATTCATATAATTCCTCCTATATGTTAAGGAAGGGCTAAGGCCCTTATAATAAAGAGCCTTACATCATACCCTATTGTTTTAACCTACAGGAAAGAAACAAATATTAATAGTGCGAGTAGGCCTGCTAAGCCACCATCCATAAAAGAATTAACTAATTCAGTTAACCCTAGTACAGGATCCATCCCTGTTGGATATAGTATATTAGCAAAAACAAAGAAAACGACTAGCCCTTTAATTAGACTAACGATTCCACCTACTACGGAATTAACGGTTGAAGCTACATCAGCCATATTGTTCCTCCTTGATTTGGTTTTTAATAAAAACGGGGACAAAACCCCCCGTTTCTTGGTATGTGACGTATTCGTTATTTACGAATATTTCCATTCTTAAAGTAAATTTAAGAACAATTATTTATATTGCAATATTATAATTGCAAAAAATAAAATTCGCATTTTCTAAAAAACCTTAATTTATGCACTTCTATATCCACGTATAGCGCTATAAACGACTAAGTACTTCGTTAATAAATTATTTGATATAATATTGTTTATAATTTTTATAATACCAGCTATAACCATATTGAAAACTAACCAGCCTTTGATGCTATTTGTCCAATCGCCTCCTAATGCCTTATAATATTTAGGATGCTTTTTTAATAACATTGGAAGATTGTGTTTACCATAAATTTCCAGTTGAGAACAAAATTGTTCTAATGTCCTTTTGTGATGATGTTCTGCAATAATTTGGGATGAATAATAAAAAGATTTAGGAAAACGATCCCATAGCCTTATGGCCAGATCAGTATCTTCTCCACCATATTGCCGTATATTTTCATCAAATAAATCGGTTTTTTCAATTGCGCTTCTCTTAACTGCTGAATTATTAAATAAAAACCATGTTGGTCCAATTATAGAATCACTCCCAAATTGCCGAACGCCACGGTACTTACTGTAGAAATAATTATCTAACTTATTCGGTGTTTGTCCTTTTGGGAGAACTGTTTTGCCAATTGTCCCAATAACTCCCTTTTTCATTAATATTTTTTCAACATTTAATAGCCAATTAGGCTGAATAACCATATCGCTATCAATAAAACAAATTATTTCAGAGTTCCCAGATCTGATCCCTTCATTTCTTGCCTTTGAAAGTCCTTTATTTGATTTAAAATTAATTAACGTAAAATTTTTTTCAGATTTATAATTATTTAGCGATTTTAATGTATTATCAGTTGAGCCATCATCGATTGCTATAACTGAAAACTTATCATTAGAATACTCCTGTGAAAAAATACTATCTAGTGACTTTTCGATTATATTCTCCACATTAAAACATGGAATAATAATATCAAATTTTTTTTTATTACTTATATCCATCCAAGATCTTTATAATAACCATACAATACATTTGACGTATTTTTATAACAATGATATCTGTTTACCCAGGTAATACTTTTTTTCTTGTATTCAATAATTTTATCCTTATTACTTATTAATTCAGATAAAGTAAAATATAATGATTCTCCATCCACATTTATAAAAGGGTGGTCTGGAATAAAATTAATATATTCTGGTATCAATTCTGTCACACAGCAAAGCCCCATAGAAAGAGCTTCGACTGAATTCATTCCATACCCCCATCCTCCTCTATTATGTACTTGATCAATTAATATATCACACGATTGTTTTATATCTTGTACTTCATCAAATGGCTTATCTTCTATCAAAATAAATTCAACCCCTTTTTCTTTAACTAATCTTTCGCATACAGGAATAATTGTTTCGCTGCCCTTATAATGCCTATTAGTTGGTGCGTGACAAATTCGAATAGGATCATTTATATTTATATTTTCTGGATGTTGTTTAGTGTTATATGGTAAGAACATATATTTTATATTTGGATGCTTATCTAGTAAATCTAATTCGCTGGTAATATTTAATTTACTTACATCATTAATTGGCTTTAATGCCCCTCTTGTCCTCAAATCTTGTCCATGATAAGTGCATGAAATTGCCTTATCTAATTCAACTAACTTATTTACGAATCTGCCATCACGATAAAATTCTAACCCCCACTCAAAATGATATATATCATAGTCGAGCAAATTATTATGCTTTATAGCTGGTTCTATGTATAAACTCCAAATCCAATCGCGGTAACGGAAAAAGTTTTTTTCTAATTTACTACTAGGTTCCCAAATAGGTGGAAAGCCATTCTTTTGTTTATAATCTCCTAAACTACCTCTATAAAGTTGATAATATTTATGTCGCAAAAACATATACCAAGCACTAGAGGTAACCAAAGGTAAATTTAAGCAAATGCCTGGATCAAAATTATTTCGCGATTTAAATAAGGTAATAAATTCACACTTATTACCTTTTTCTTCATGTGCTTTCTTCCAGAGAGTCAATGTATTAACAGTGTTTTCAGGAGAAATATAGAGTATTTTCATAATTATATATTTAAATATTCACATATAATATGTTTGTTAAATATTTAGGTTCCAAATTGATATTATATTGTTAAAATAAAGAGTTTATGGCATTGATTTTGTTTTCATTAATTGATTTAATATTCCTTAAAATAAATTTACAACTAGAGCTATATCAATGAATCTTTTAATTATACCTTCTTGGTATCCAACAAACATCCACCCTGAAAGTGGTACTTTTTTTAAAGATAGGGCTAAAATACTTCAGGGGGCTGGTTTTTCAGTGACCATTGCAGCACATATTTTACATCCCACAAAAGATATATTAAGATTTGAACAAAACAAAAATAAAATAGAGAAAACCTATGATGATGACATTATTATTTATAAAACTGAATCAATAAATCCATTTCCGAAAATGCCAAAAAAAACATTTAGGTTTTATAAAAAATCAATAACAAGACTTATTGAAACTGTTATCTATAAATCTAAACCAGATTTTGTATTTATTAACTCTTCTATATATGGTGGAGCTGCTTTAGCAAAATATTTTTATGATAAAAAAATACCATTTATGGTTTCTGAACATTTAAAAGAATTTA
>JAZAOA010000041.1:0-4218 GCA_036228285.1 Fidelibacterota bacterium | reverse complement strand
TTCGTCCAACAAATGGACAAGAGTATTCTGGTAAAATGAATATTTTTGATGAAGATGAAAATTTTATATCTGAAATGTATCTTTATGGTATAGGAGCAACGCCAGTATCTTTTTCTTATAATAATTCAAAATTAGAATTTGGGTTAGTTAAATCTGGAGATACCAAGGATCTAGATCTTGCAATAACCAATAGTTCATCTTCGGGCTTTGATCTTGATTTGAACCTTAGTATTCCTGTAAGTGATTTTACTATTGCAAATAATGTACAATCTTTGATTATTGCACCAGGAATAACAGAAACAATAACTATCCAGTATTCACCTACGCTAGCTACATCATCTAAATCTCTTAGAATTGAACATAATAGCACAGTTCGGCCAAATCCAGCTGAAGTTCAATTAAGTGGTATTATGGATGAGACTTTAACTATTATAGCTTCAATAAATGATGGTTGGGATCAATTTGAAAATGGTCAATACGCAACTAGCTTACAATCATTTCAAGAAGCCATGAATAAATCAAATATTCATACTGCTTATGATAGTGTTTATGGAGAATCAATGCATGGTAGAGGATGGGCAGCATTATTTAATACAGGCAATACGAATCATGCTTTCAAAGCATACAATGATTTTACAGCAATTATGAATAATTATAGTAATACAGTTTCCAGTACTAGCATATTGGATTGTCTCGCTGGTAAAGCAATCAGTGGAGTATTGGTAGGTTCAACCGTAGATCGATATCAATCTGTTGTAACAGCAGCTAATGATTTATTAGCAAAAAATTTATATTATAAATTTTCTCATAAGGAATCAGTAGATCATAAAGATGTTAGAATGGCACTTATACAAGCTTACTATTATTTAGGTAACTATATAGAAGCTGCAAATAATATGGATATTCTTGATCCCTCAAGTGCACCACACTCTACAGATGCAACCGATTTATTAGTAGCCATCCAATCCATATCTGGTTCACTGTAATTAATTAATTTATTTAATCAAAAACTGATTTACGCTTAGAACGTTGTTTTTCTGCCTGACGTTTTTTTCTATCTTTCCACCACTTTACAGGTTTGCTATCAAGTACTGGAATAATATATGGTTCTGCTTTTTTATATGCCCATTCATTGAATGAGAATACAAACATTCTCTTAGGGAATAATGATTGTTCATCTTTAGGAGTAAAATAATTTGCTCTACGATCCATATACCAATCATATCCAATCCAACCCAAAGTGATTAAAGAAAAGGATGTAACCATTGGAAAATATTTTTTCCCAGACGATTTATTTATACTAAAGCTGGGTAAGTAGGGTTTAATTATCGGGGTAAATGATTTGCTTCTCAATATCTGATAACCTATTATGCTTCCGTATAATATATATCCAGTTTTAAACCCTCTTTCTACAGATCTTTCTACATATGAAGGTCCTGTATATACTTCATATATATCAAAGAAGGAATGATACTGAGGTATACCAGTAGTATCATCATAATGGAAAGTAGCTACTTCTGGAGATTGTAGAGTACTTTCGAAAAAAATATTGTCGTATTGCAGAGTATCTCCTGATTGAAATACTATATATCCATCACGCTTTTGAACTTCATTAATTCGATCTTTCATTGACCGACTTTGATGAATAAGTACTCCATAATCATTATATACCATATATGTGTTTTCAATTGGAATTGAATCTCTTGCAAGATCACCTGAGTGTGTATAAAAAATACTGTCTCTTAATATAGAATCCACGATTACAGTATTTGCTCTTCCATCCAATTCTATAATGATGTGACGAATATTTATCGAATCTGGTTCAATTGGATCAGTAGGTATTCGTCTTCGATACATTCTAGTTGAATCTGAATAATCTGCTATTTCATATTTTGGAAATTCAACAATGTTATAGATTGTGCCTAAATTTAAGTTTTTATCTTTTAATCGTATTCGTTTAGATATACCTATTCGAGTTCCAAGGTCAACATTAATTATGTATTCGTCCGGGAGTACTTCATCAAATCTAAATTTTCCACCACCAAATCGTTTCAAAAATTTTCTAGATGTACGGGTTGTAGATATAAGTTTTTCATTCGTATCTAATAGAGTTACTTCTGCGTCACCTACAATAACACCATTCCCATATGCGACTTTTCCAATTATTGAATATTTATCTTTTATTTCCTCAAGTAAGGTATCGCTTTGAGCGGCAACAATTGTTGAGTCTTGAGCATTTAATGATATTTGAAAAAAATGAATAAAAAGTACAATGAATGTTTTTTTATGCATTTTGCAAATTAAATGGTTCGTTTTTTCCGATATAGACATCATGACAATAGAATGAAATTATCGTAATTTTACATGATGAATAATAGAAAAGTTTATAGTTCACTATTTATTTATTTCCTTATGAGTGGAATCATTTTTGCTCAACCCAAATTAAATGTTCAATTAGGAGGTGGATTTTTCAACCCAAAATTTATTGGTTTGGATCCAGATTCAAATACTGTTCTTCCATCAGGGAGTTTATTATCAAAAAATTTGTTATTGAATTGGGGTGTTCGATATCAAATATATCATAATATGCGCTTAGGTTATACGCAATCACATTCATTGCATTTTGGTAAAATTGGCAGTTCAAACTATACTCGAAATATTGCTTTTCGATCAATAAGTTTTGAAACGTTTTACTATATTCGAGAAAGAATGGAGTTAAACTTTACACTTGCGCCGATGATCAATAAAGGAAAAATATCAATTAAAGATGAAAAACCATCTGAAGATATGGATACGCTTTTGAATAGCTATAATAACTCTAGCGTTAATCTTTCTACTGGCGGTACGATGGAGAAAACATGGTTGGGCTTTGCAAGTCATGTTGGATTAAGATATTATTTTTCTACTTTACTTTCTGTTGAGGGGAAAATTGGTTATTATAATTCTAGTTATAAAGAAAATAATTGGAAATTAGAAGGTGAGAAGGTCACGGGACCAAAAATGAAAATTAAAGAGTTACCAGTAATTCAATTTAATCTAATATTTGGCCTTTAAATAGAATGATTCGAATAACTAAGCTATATATACTATTTTTATCTTCTACAGTATTTGTTTTTTGCCAAGAAACTGTTTCGACCAATGAGGAATTAAAGAAAGATGTGGAATGGATAGGAACTTGTCAGACAGATGTAATAGAGAATGCAGAATTAAACGGCCTTAATTCTTTGAATTTGAAAGAAAAGATTAAATATTATATAGATACTTTTCGGTGCGAATATAAAAGTGAAGCGAAAAGAGTTCATCGTCATATAGATGAAGAGCAGTTAAAAGATGATGCTTCAAATTCTGGAGTATTCTTTGGAAAATCGGGCAGTATAGCATACTGTACTGTTGCCCTACTTCTATATTTAACATTGGTATGAAATTAAATAGAAAAAATAATATTAATTTTTTAGCAATATTGACATTCTTTTGTCTTTCTTATGGTCAATCATTGAGTACTGATAATTATAAAACCACTTTGCGAATGAAATTAGCGATTGATAAAAACCCTGCATTGTATTTAGATGAACCATTATCTGCGGATTTAGAAAAAATCCATAAAGCATGTAAGGTATATATCTACTTAAATGAAAAAAAATATGATAGAGAGTTGATTCAGCTTAGTGGAAATGAAATTAAGATGTCAGTTGAAAAGATGAATAAAAAAATATATAACCCAAATTTGCCAAAAAAGACCAAGCGAAATATTCGATATCATTATTTTTCGGTTGGCAGAGATTGAATGAAATCATCGCCTAATTCATCTATTATGATCTTAGATATTGCCTCTGCAATTTCATCATCTTTCATTCCTTTGGATTTTAATTCTTCCCAAGATTTTTCCATTGTTTCTAAATCTTTTTCATTTGAGAATATTTCATCTAGAACAATTGCAGGGACATTGAAATCCCTCAATCGTTGAAACATGTTCATTTTTTTGATTTCCATCCTAAAAATTAAAACGATCTAGTTATAGAGTAAAAGGAGTACTTCCATGGATAAGCATATTAAGACGATTTATGGATTATTAATTATTGGGTTTTTGACAATATCAATTCAACTATGGCTACAAACCAAAGCAATTAATGATTTAAATACTAAAATGGAGGCTGTAAGGGAATTATTATTCAGATTTGCTTAATTGATTTATAAATAAAAAAACCTAATTTTGGCCTC
>JAZAOA010000040.1:0-13742 GCA_036228285.1 Fidelibacterota bacterium | reverse complement strand
CTTTCCATTCACCTTCCCATCTCTCTTGATCTTCAAATTTTATTATACCATTACCAGTAAAACGCTTGCTGTCCTTCCATTCACCTTCCCATGAACTACTATCCGGATAGGTAAATACTCCTTGACCATTTCTCTTTCCATTTGCAAAACTTCCAATGTACTGTGATGAATCTGGATAAATGAATAAGCCCTCACCATCAAAAAAACCATTTCTAAATTGGCCTACATACTCACCACCATCAGCATATGTATATGTTCCCTCTCCATGATAGGTCCCATCTTTCCATTCACCAATGTATTTTTTTCCATCAGGGTAGGACAAAGTTCCTTTTCCATTACGTTCATCATCAAAATATTCTCCAACATATTCCTTTTGATCAGGATAAGTGTATGTACCATTTCCATTCCTTTTACCATCCTTATACTCTCCTTCCCATTTTTCTCCATTGTCATACTTTACTACACCTTCACCAGTAATATTTTTTCCACTTTGCCATTCACCAGTCCATTCGCTTCCATCAGCATATGTATATGTTCCTCTTCCATTATATGTGCTATCTCTGAATGCGCCTACATACTTGGAACCGTCTTCATAAATGATAGTACCTTTTCCATTAATTTTTAAACCTTCTTTCCACTCACCTTCCCACTGTTCTCCATTATCATAACGGATAATTCCTTGACCAGTAAAACGCTCATTATTTTTCCATTCTCCTGCCCATTTCTTTCCATCAGGGAAAGTATATGTTCCTTGGCCTTGATATTCACCCTCTATTATCTCTCCTTCGTATCGAGAACTATCGGACCATATAAAAGTGCCTTTTCCTGTATACGGTTTTCCATTTTTAAATTGGCCTTCCCATACTTCCCCATTAAGAAAAGTAATTACACCTTTACCATGGTAATCACCATTCGCATTTTTTGCTCCTTCATATTTTATCTTTGCACCGCAATTAATCAGAAAGAAAAGGAATGAAATTATAAATATTTTGTTTAGTAAATATTTCATTTCAGGGGAAATTTAATATAGATATAGCAATAAATACAAAAATTGATATTTTATATATTTTTAAAGAAAAAGTATTACTCCCACTCAATTGTTCCTGGTGGTTTCGAAGTAATATCATATGTTACTCGATTTATACCTTTGACTGAATTAACGATCTTATTTGATATTTTAGATAAAACTTCTGGAGGCATTCTATACCAATCAGCTGTCATACCATCTGTACTTGTAACTGCTCTCAATCCTAATAAATTTTCGTAGGTTCTTTGGTCTCCCATCACACCAACTGTTTGCACTGGGATGAGAACTGCAAATGCCTGCCAAATTTCATCATATAGGCCCTCTTCTTCTAACGTGTCTATATAAATTTTATCAGCCTCCTGTAAAATAGCTACTCTTTCAGATGTTATTTCTCCAATAATTCTAACCCCAAGACCTGGCCCAGGGAATGGGTGCCGATTAATTAATTTATCTGGTAATCCTAATTCTTTTCCCACCTTTCGAACTTCATCCTTAAATAGCTCCCGTAATGGTTCTATTAACTTAAATTTCATATTTTCGGGCAATCCACCAACATTGTGATGGCTCTTTATGACATGAGAAGCTTTTCCATGACCTATTCCACTTTCAATTACATCAGGATATAAAGTACCTTGTGCCAAATATTCCATTTTATCAAATCTTGATGCTATAGATTCAAAAGAATAAATAAACTGATTTCCAATAATTTTACGTTTTTGCTCTGGATCTGTAATGCCAGAAAGTTTTTCGAGAAAAGTATCTGATTCATTTTCTAGATTAATATTAACACCTAATCCATCTTTTAAAGCATTAATGCAATCTAAAGCTTCATTTTTTCGCATTAATCCATGGTCAATTAATACTGCTATTGCTTTATCCCCAATTGCCTTATTCATTATAGCTGCAACAACAGAAGAATCAACTCCTCCACTGACTCCAATAAGAACATTGCTGCTACCAACTACTTCACGAATTAAATCTACTTGTTGGTCAATAAAGTTATCTGGAGTCCAATCAGCATTGCAGGAAGCAATCTTGAACAAAAAGTTTTTCAACATTTCTTTTCCATATTCTGTATGGGAAACTTCTGGATGAAACTGTGTTGCTAAACGGCTCAAATCATTGCTTGCCATTGCAGCCACAACTCCGTTCGATGACTCTGCAATAACAGACCATGAATCAGGTACTTTCGTTACTTGATCCATATGAGACATCCAAACTTGTGAACCATTCAAATCTGATTGTAAAAACTCCGTCTTATCAGTAATAGAAATTTTTGCAAAACCATATTCTCCTTGACCGGTAGATTTTACGGAGCCACCACTATGATGTGCTAAAATATGTAGGCCATAACAAATACCAAGAATTGGTATATCTACTTCTAAAATTTCATTATCATATTGAGGAGCATTTTTCTCATATACGCTAGATGGACCTCCAGATAATATGATTGCCTTTGGCTTATAAACCATAATATCATCCAATGTTGAATCATGTGATAAAATACGAGAGTAGACATTTAACTCTCGAATTTTCCTAGCGATAAGTTGTGTATATTGTGATCCAAAATCGAGGATAATGACTCCTCCATTTTTATAATCACTCATTTTATAATTTCCAACTTTTTAAATCATCTATGAATTTATGATTAGTCAGTTTATACTGTATTGGTGTTACACTTACCCAATTATTAGCAATTGCATATCCATCCTGATCATTAGAAGTGTCATTATTTACTATTTTACCACTCATCCAATAATAAAATCTTCCTCTAGGGTCTTCTCTCTTTTCAAGATCATCTAGAAAATATTCATCACCCTGACTAGTAACTTTATAACCCTGACATTCAGAAATTTCACATTTTGGTATATTAACATTCAACAAAGTTCCTGTTGGCAAGCCATGATTTAAGACATTTTTTGTCATTTTAATTGCAACTTCTTTTGATAAATCATAATTGTCTGTATTAAAAGTATTTAAACTAAAGGCAATACTAGGCACACCTAGCATAGTTCCTTCCGCAGCTGCAGATACCGTTCCTGAATATAATATATTAGTTCCCATATTTGATCCAGCATTAATTCCAGATACAATAATATTAGGTTTCTTATCTAAAAAAGATCCAATTGCAATCTTAACACAGTCAGCAGGCGTACCATTTACAGCATATCCTTCAAAGCTTCCATGTCGAGAACAGGGCTCTATTCTAATTGGGTCTGAAATAGTTACAGCATGCCCTACTGCACTTTTTTCCGTATTTGGGGCAAGAACAGTAACTTCACCAATTTCGCACATTGCTTCCCAAAGGGCATAAATTCCTTTGGAATAAATTCCATCATCATTTGTAAGTAATATTCTTGGCTTTTTATTACTCATGCAATATGGATATTATTTTATATAAAGTTGATTTCATTTTTTCCCTTGTCACGATATGATCAACAAATCCTTTTTCTTTTAAAAACTCAGTTCGTTGAAATCCTTCAGGTAAGTCTTGTCCTATAGTTTGTTTAATTACTCGAGGGCCAGCAAAACCAATAAGAGCGCCTGGTTCTGCCAAAATCAGATCTCCAAGCATGCCATAACTTGCAGTAACACCACCTGTTGTTGGATCGGTCAGAATAGGAATATACAATCCGCCTCCATCTGAAAACTGAGCTAGCTTTGCACTTGTTTTTGCTAACTGCATTAATGATAATGCTCCTTCTTGCATACGCGCACCTCCAGAGGCACACACTAAAAGCATTGGTAACTTATTTTCATGAGCATAATCAATCATTCTTGAAACTTTTTCTCCAACGACTGAACCCATACTTCCACCAATAAATGCAAAATTCATAATTCCAAGAATCACATCTTTACTGTTTATCGTTCCAATATATGTATTTATGGCATCATTTTGACCTGTCTTTTTTGTTGCTGTATCTAGTTGATCTTTATATTTTTTCTCAGCTTTAAAATTTAAAAAATCCTTAGAGCGGATGTTTGTGAAAATCTCTTTAGATGACCCTTTATCAAGTAATAAATCATGATAAGTCTTTGGATCTATACGAAAGTGATGTGAGCAATGTCGACATACCGATAGCGATTTATCTAATTCTGGTTTATAAAGAAACTCACTACAGGTCGGACATTTTACCCATAAACCATCAGGAACTCCTTTTTTTTCTACAGGGGCAATCTTTTGTTTTTCACGCTTAAACCATGCCATGAGCTAAAAGCTTCCTTTTCATAACTATTGCATCTTCACCATCACTATAATATTTCTCTCTTATACCAAGTTCCAAGAAACCAAATTTCAGATAAAGATTTATGGCTGAGAAGTTACTTTTTCTTACTTCCAAAATAATACTAATATCTTCATCAAGTTGACCCAAAAAATATGAAAAAAATTCTTCACCATACCCTTTATGTTGATAAGGAGTATCTATTGCAAAATTAAGAATTTGGACTTCATTATCGATTCTATGAGTAAATATATACCCAATTATATTATCCTCTAATAACATAACATAATTTGATGCAATAGGCTGAAATCTTAATTCCCATTTTATTTGATTATTTGACCATGGAAACCGAAAAACTCTTTTTTCAATTAAAGTAATTTTTGAAAAATCATTTTCAGTTGCGGGTCTTATCATGACTTTTTAACTCCAATATTAAAAGGTGATATATAATTAGGTACTAAACTATATGGTTTGTCTACAACCCATTCATCAAAGTTTTCATTTGCTAATTGAGCAATAATAGATGATGAAGTATAACCCGATTGAATATTATTATTTTTACCAATTAAGTCATTGCATCCAATTTGAACTATTAAATCTAATTCTTTAAAAGATGGATTAATTTTATTCCATTCGTAAGCAGCAATTTCATTATCAGGATTCACAGTGTTATCATTTATTTTAAAACGTTGCGCATATACAATATCACGGTGAGAATATAATATTGCTTGTGCAGTCCCATTAAAAGCTTCTCCGGATTTCATTATTGCTGTTAAAGTAGGAACAGGTATAATTGGAAGACCACATCCAAAAGCCAAACCTTTAGCATAACTTAATCCTATACGTAATCCTGTGAAAGAACCTGGACCAATTGAAACAGCTATTCCATCAATATTATTTAAGGTTAATTGTGTTTCAGAGCATAGCTTTTCATAAAATAATGGAAGTGATTTTGCATGCTGTCTTGGAATATTATCTTCAATAGTATGAATAATCTCTCGATCAATTAAATATGATATCCCGCAAACATCAGTAGCGGTATCTATTGCAATTATTTTCATTAACTTAAATTATTAATACTTAGTTTTCTCTCATTTTCTATACTGGAAACTCTTTGAAAATTTATTTGCATAGTTTCTGGAGGAAGTATATCGATAATTTTATCTGCCCATTCAATTAAAATAATCGCATCTGGTGTTCTTATAATATCTTCACCACAAATATTGAGAAAATCTTCAATACTATCAAGACGATATGTGTCTACATGAATTAGTTTGCATTTCCCTCCATCATACTCACTAACTAATTTGAAAGTAGGAGAAACAACTGTTTCAAAAATATCAAGCCCTTCTGCAAAACCTTGTGCAAAAGTGGTTTTACCTGATCCAAGATCTCCAATTAATGCAACAATTGTTCCAACAGATGTCTCCTTCGCAAGATTTTTAGCAAAATCTTTGGTTTCAACAGAAGAAGTCGTAATAATTTCTTTCGATATCACTAATTCCCCTTCATCGTAACAACAGGAACCATTATTTCTTCCATAGATATACCTCCGTGTTGGAAACTTTCTCTTAACTTTCCTTCAAATCGATGTTGTTGATTAGGGTAAAGAAAAAACACATCATCCTTTGCTATTAAATAATTAGTTTGGTGTACTAAATCAGGTAGCCTATAATCCGATGGTTTGCGAATAATCAACGCATTCTTTTCTTTAGAATTTAAGTTTCTACCATATTTATATCGAACACCGCTAGAGGTTTCACGATCAGCCCCAACAAGAACTCCCCGCTGAACGCGAACGGTTCCATGATCACTTGTAATGATTAATGTAAAATCATTCTCACTTAATTCACGTATCATCCGATATAGCCAAGAATTTTCAAACCAAGTCCGTATTGCCATACGATAACCAGCTTCATCAGGAACAATTTCTTTCAACACATCAGACTCGGCTCTCTTATGCGCAAGCATATCAACAAAATTTACTACAACTGCTAATAAACTAGTCTGCTTGTAATCTGATATATTGCGCAATAGACGATCTCCCTGATCTGCAACATTAATTTTTTTATAAATTATTTTTTTCTCACTCAAACCAATCCTTTTTAATTGATCTTCGAGAAAGACCGATTCATACTTATTTAAACTAGAGGCATCACTTTTCATTAATTCTAACTGTTGTGGATATTTTCTACACAATTCATCAGGAAAAAGTCCTGAAAAAATAGCATTTCTACTAAAAGGGGTTGCCGATGGTAATAATGACATTTGAAAATCAATATCTATGTTAAAATACTGTCCTAGGTCAGGTAAAATTGATAAAAACTGATCATGTCTCAATGCATCGATAACAATTAAACATACTTTAGAATCTTTATCTAAATTTGGTTTTACAAATTTTGGAACAACATCAACAGAAAGATTTGGTCGTTCAGAATTATGAATCCAATCAGAATAACTGCTCTGAAAAAATTTTACAAATTCACGATTGCAGGTATGGATTTGTTCCATGAGTATATTACCTAAACCAATATCTTTATGTTCATCAAAATCCATTTGCCACTTACTTAAACGTTTATAAATATCCCACCAATCATCCGCATTTAATTCTTTACGAATTAACTCTTCTATATCTTGAAACTCTTTTAAGTAACCACTTGTTATTTTTTCTTCACGTATTTTATAATTTTCAAGAACTTGTTTGCATGCCATAAAAATTTGAGAAGGACTTACGGGTTTAATAAGAAATTGTGATATCTTTTGTGAAATAGCTTCGTCCATCAACCATTCTTCTTCACTTTTAGTAATCATAATTACTGGCAAATTTGGACGCAATTCACTGAATTCCTGAATAGTCTGAATACCATCTTGTCCAGGCATAAATTGATCCATAAGAATTAATTGAAAATTATTTTCTTTAATCAATGTAACTGCATCAGCTCCATTTGAAGCTGTAGAAATATTAAACCCTTTATCTTCTAAAAAAAGAATATGAGGTTTTAGATGATCTATTTCATCATCTACCCATAGAATTTTTCCGCGCGAATTATCCATATATTATATTAGAAATTAATGAACTGTGTAAAAAGTAAGAATAAATGATTATTAATTTATTTCAATAGAATCAATTTTCTTGTACTAGTAAAATTACTTGTTTCCATCAAAAGGAAGTATATACCTGCACTCACATCTTGATTGAATTTATCTTTCCCATGCCAGCGTATAGTTTTATATCCAGCAGCTTCAAAATTATTTGTCAGCAATTTCACTTCTTGTCCTAGAAGATTATATATGGATATACGAACATTACTATCCTCTGGCAAATCGTAACGAATTGTTGTAGTGGGATTAAACGGATTTGGATAATTTTGATGTAAGGCATATACTTCTGGTAATGGAGCAATTGTATTAAATTGATACGATTGAGTAAAAATTTGTTTTATCTGACCAGAACGGTTTCTCATATCAATCGTCCATTCAACTTCCGTATCTGCATCCATTAATTTTTTAAATTTAAATCGAAATTGTTTATTTATAGGTTGAATCCGTTGTTCTTGATTTAAATCTGCAACTTGTAGTGTTATGTTATGATTTATTGAATCATAGTAAAATAATGAAGTCCAGTTTTCATCTAATCTTGAAGACTGATCAACAAATTGAATTATTTCTGGATCATATGAAAATGTTATTCCTACTGATCCAATCACTCGAATTGAATCTAGATTAAAGTTCAAGAATATTTGCTCATTTTCCTGCCCTATTTTTTTATCTGGAAAACTCACAGAAAGATTCGCCTCATATTTATCATATATTTTACTTTTAGAAAGTCTACCATCATCATTTTCAAATCCATTCGACCAATTCCACATTTGCACAAATACCATTAAATCTTCAAAATTCATTAATGTATCTGGCTGCAATTGCATGTACGGAGGCTGACCTGATGCAGGACCAACTTCATAAGATAAGATAGTTGAATCAGACCACCAATTTTGTTGAAATTGAACTAAATCCTCAAAGTCTACTAAACTAGAACGATCATAATCACCTAAAATATTAACATAAAATGAAATCGAATCATGATCTTCATAACCATCTGGGTCACCATTATTATTGCCATCAAATGGATTATTCCATATATCTCGTAATTGCTGATTAATCAATACTTGTAATTGCTCATCTGCATAAAAGTTTTCCTCAGGAAAAATAGTTAAATAAGCTACTTCACCTTCTTGAATAAACTGAGCATTATAATCCAAATTTCCTCTTTGATCACTTCGTAAAACTATACCATTAGAATATGAATTAAGATTCATTTGTCCTGTAAAAGTAAGCATAATTCGATCATACCAATACATATACTCACCAGTATCTGGAGAAACTGCTGTTAATAGAGGCAAGACTTGATTGTCAAAATGAATATCAATGAATTCTGAAAACGATGATTGCCACTCATCTGCTATAGATAATTGAAGCAATAAATTTGTATCCAGGTTAAATAAATCATCATCAGAATTCCATATAAGTGTATCAAAATACCCTAGACTACTTATATTAAATATACTATCTTGAAGTGTCGCCAAATTCCAAGAGATACCATTATTAAGTGAATATCGAAGAGTAACTGTATAATGATCATTAGTAGTATCCAATATTGAGTAATTTACTCTTATATCTCCATAGTATTCATCTTGATCCATACTCATTGATCCTGTCACAGATCCAATATGGTTATCAACGGCAAATATATCAGAAATATATGTTGAAGAAGTATCATCTGGTGTTTGTAACGTATCAGATTGCAAATCATATGCATGAACTTTTAACTGAACATTCGGTTGATAAATTCCATTTAGATCATTCATGGAATACCATATAATAGTTAAGGTATCTAGTCCAATGTCTCCACTTTGTTCAACAGTGGATGCCTCCGTCCACTGAATACCATCAGTGCTATAACTAATTTGATAATCTAAATCATCATCATCAAAATCAAACAAATACAAGGATAAATTAATATTATTATGGAATTCACCTTGTAAAGGTATAAATGTAATTTCTGGAGGATAATTTATATCAATAACTTCAAGATCTACTGTCATTGTATCTGTAAGATCACCATCAGATACTACAAAAGTGAAAAATGTGTCATCACTTCCTCTAGATACCATACCATAAATGCTATCACCTATTAATGTCATCCAATCTGGTCCATTATATAACTCCCAAGTTAAAGTTGAGTCTTCAGGGTCCATTGCGAATGGATAATAAACAAAATGTTCATCCACATAAGCTGTATCAATATCATGCGAGGTAATCATAGGCATATCATTAACGGGATTAACATAGACATGAATTTCTAATGAATCGCTTAGCAATCCATCATAAGCAAAAAGTGTAAACATCGTATCTAGGTCACCTTCAAGTGGAACTCCAGAAACATCATCACCTTCCATTGATAACCAACTTGGTAATAAATCAACAGACCATGAAATAGGAAGTCCTTCAGGATCGTAGCCAGCGAAATTAAAGGATATAAATTCATCTTCTGTAGCTAATAATGAATCTGAAGATGTTATTACAGGTAAATCATTGTATGGAATTACTTCAATAAATACTAAAGCTGTATCTAAATACTCACCATCGGAAACAATAAGTTGAAAGCTTGTATCTTGAGCACCTTCATTTGGAGATCCAAATGCACTATCAGCAGCAGCGCCCATCCATGATGGTAGATTATAAAATGTCCAATGCAATGTTGAATCCTCGGGATCTTCCGCAAAAGCCCGATATATATAATATTCCGACTCATCAACAATGATAGAATCAGGAGATTTTATAACAGGAGGGTCATTAACAGTTGTAACAAAAATTCCTACATCAAGTGTATCTGCAAAATAGGGGTCAGAAAAAATTAAAAGAAAGCTTGTATCTAAATCTCCTTCTAAAGGAGTTCCATAAATAGAATCATTATCCATAGTGAGCCATTCTGGTTCATTCGCAATGCTCCAACGGTTAGAACTAATATCTGGATCATATCCATCATATTCATAATGATATATTTGATCTTCCACAGCAAAGGATGTTGATGATGATGTTATAACAGGAGGATCATCATCTAACATATAAATAGTTATTATTGCTAATGCAGAATCACGTCTTTCAGAATTATCAAATGCATATACGATCGTGTCTTTACCAAAATAATTTTCATCTGGATAATAAATGATCGTAGAATCACTTATTAGTTCCAAACTACCATGATCAGCAGAATCAAGTATGGAAAGAGTAACCAAATGAAAATTTTCTATACTATCATTTAGCACAGGATTAAATAATAAATCAGAATCTTCATCCATAAAAAATTGATCATCAACAAGAGATAGCCAAGTATCTGGAACAGATCTTAGGTTTTCATATGCACCCATATCTGGTGCCGTACCCTGTGGAGCAGGTCTATCAACACCATCCATATCTACACTAAAACTACTGGAAATATCTCCTACTCCAATTGCCATGGAATAATCAGATAAATGATAATCATGATTATTAATATTATTAAAAAGAGGATTTACATTAATATTTGAGCTATCCCAAGACACAAGTGATGTGCTGATATTACTTGTTTCATGAGAAAATCCAATCCCATAAATACCTTGATCTATGTTTGAGTATGAAACAGCTAAAGAATCATTTACGTTAGATATATAAAATTGATCTGGAACATTACTATATAAAATTGAATTTGAAACTTCGATATTAGATCCATTTGAAAGATAGTGTGCCCCTCCATGAAATTCCGCTTGATTATTAACAATAGTAGCATTACCAATTGTTGCGCTTGAGTTTGTTGAATAAATGGCACCAGCATATTGTTGTGCATAATTATTATATATTACCAAATTATACAAACCAGGATTTGAATTATTATATATTGAAATAGCGCCACCTGTAGAATCTGCCGTGTTATTTGATACACGCAAATTTGTAATTGTCGGATTTGAAGAATTCATAGCAATACCTGCACCATTTTCTGCAGAATTATTGTCAATTGTCAATTTATTTAATATGGCGCTTGAGTTACTTTGCATATAAATCGCACCACCATATGCTATTGCAGAATTATTATCAATTGTAATACTAGAGAGCGTTGGATTACCACCATGGAGATAAAGACCCCCACCATTTTCACTAGAACTATTATTTGTTACAATTAAGTTCTCAAGTAATGGGCTTGAGTTAATAGAATAAATACCCCCACCAAATTGGGCATATCCATTTTGCAATGTTAACCCTACTAACTTTATTTGAGCACCACTGATATCTGCTAGATTAATAACAGATCCATTTGATTGACCATCAATTATAGTACTTGAAATATGAGAAGTATCTCCAGATATTAAATATTCAGATCCAATAATAAGAGCCTTACCAAGCAAATCAATATTTTCATTATATGTACCACTAAATACAATTAATGTATCATCATTGGTTGAGTAATTAATTGCATTTTGAATAGAAACAAAATCTCCTGCTCCATTCTGATTAATTTCATATTTTTGAGGTCTTGGTATTACAGAAACATCTAATGTCTTTACACTTTCTAATCCAGAATAATCGATTGCAGATATGCGATAATAGTATGTTGTACCATTTTCAAGGTTATCAATAACGATTGTAGTATCCATTTGATTAGAATTTCTTGCAATAATATTGGAAGGGAACTGTTCCGTACCACCATAAATTAAATATTCATACAAGTCATCTTCCTGATTCATATTCCAAGATAAGGTAATTTGTCTATTCCCTTCTTCAGCAACAAAATTTTCAGGCATTTCTGGTGGCACCATATCAACTGCTTCTGAATCCCATGTAGCACCATTAATTGTTGCATGATTTCCATTCCCACTCACATCATAGACAGTTCTACCTAAGCTTTCACCAAATTTCCAATAACCTAATACAGAAGAAGAAGACTGATACTGCTCTGAATTCTCATTCAAATTAATATTTAATGGATTATTGTTAATTGCCTCGATTTCAGTAAGACTTAATGTGTCATTCCAAATAATCACCTCATCAATTTTTCCATCAAACCATTGTGGATCACCGCTATTATGACGTCCTATTCTAAAATTACTTCCATCTGGAACAGATTGAGTAAAAGTCTCGCTGCCTACAAACTCTCCATTCATATAAAGAGAAACAATACCTGTATCGTAAACTGCTACAGCGTGATACCACTTGTCCGGACTATAAGTAAATGGCGAATTATAGTATCCATTATGATATTGAATATCAACACTGTTATCCCCATTCATATATCCCAAAATAACAGATTGTCCATAACTTCCACCAATATCACTATCTACTATAGATTGTTCTCCAGAATTAACATCTGGTTTAAAAAGAACAGAAATAGTCAATGGTAGCAGATCACCATCAAGTGGAGTATCTATATAATCATTCTCACCATCAAAACTGAGACATTGTTCATTGACAGGATCATGGGGCATTGAAAACATTGTGCTAGTTTTTTCACTTTCATTGCCAGCTAAATCAACTGCAGTAACACGATAATACCAAACGGAACCATTTGCTATACCACTATGAGTATATTTATGTAAATCAACAAATGCATCACCAATATATCTATTCGGATTAGTTATCGTATCAGCATATACCTTATAATGGGCTAAATCAGCCTCAGTATTTTCGGTCCATGTTAAATCAACTTTACCGGATCCAGGAGTAGCAATTAAATCAGTTGGAGCGTCAGGAACATCACCATCTACATATATATCTCTACTACCACTTATTGAAAACGTTGATCCTATTTCAGGTAAATTTAATAATAATCTATTCCCAGCAAGATCTGTAATTGAACCTCCATTTAACACTAAAGAACTATCACTTTGATAACTTAAATCATTAGAGCTATGACCACTTTCAATAATATAGCGAAACACCAATGTTTCGCTCCCAGCTCCACTTAGATATGGAATGGATGCATCATTTGAACCTGTTTCTAATAGTAGCTGTGGTGTTCCTGTAACATTCATTTGCTTACTAAAGTTCATTGCGATATCAATCGTATCGCCAAAAATATACGTGCCACTAGAATCCAATGATGTAACAGAATTAATAAATGGCAAAATACCATCAATATTCAAATTTTTATTAGATGAAAGTGATCCAGTAGAATCAGGCTCAGGTAGAATTAAAACCATATTATTACCAGCAGCATCATTAATTGAACCTTGATTTAGTTGCAAAGCATTTTGGTTAATATAGCTAAGATCTTCAGTATAATCCCCCTCTGAAACAATGTATGAGAATTTGATTGCACTAGTTCCAGAACCGCTTGTATAGCTACTTAGAGCATCATTGTCTCCTGTTTCTAGTGTTATAGTAGGAACTCCAGTTACTGTTACTGGTTCTGAAAAGGAAACATTTATTATTAATGTATCTCCTACTATATAAGTAGAGTT
>JAZAOA010000039.1:0-7339 GCA_036228285.1 Fidelibacterota bacterium | reverse complement strand
TTGAGCGTTCAAATTATTCTCCATATCATACAGATATTACAGGAAATGAACCAATTGAAATTCATAATTACCGATATGGAAACTATATCCCAGATGATAGTTTCCCGGAAGAAATAATACTTGCACAATGGGAAAATAAACTTGGACTAACAGTAACAAGAAAAGCCTATGCATATAGCTATCAGGATTTTGATGATTTTATTATTCAAGAAATAATATTTGAAAATACCGGATCAAATATTTTGACTGATACATTTATATCATTTTTGAATAGTTTTAGTGTATCTAGTGGTGGCCATCAATGGGCGCGAGGTAACGGAATGAGCTGGAGTGATTGGAGAGTAAATCGAGAATCAGCACAAGATGATTGGTTCTATTATACCAAAGCTCAAAATTACATTGCAGATAATCCTGAAAAGACTGATGAATACAATGATTTAGTTTTTTGTTATCAAAGAGATGATGACTGGATCGGAACATCTTATGATGATACTGGACAGCCATTTGCATCTAATTTTGCGCAGTTATCTAACTATAATGAGTACCAAGGTCAGATTGAAGGTCAATTAATGGGGTATCAATACATAGGATTTGGTCCGTTAGATGTATCTCCCCCATTTGTTAATGATCCAAACATAGATTATGTTGTTCCAGAAAGTGGAGAGCAACCTTATAATTTTAAATGGTGGAGAAATGGGGATTCCAATCAGCAAGATTATGAAGAACCAACTTATAGACGACATACTGATGCGGAAATGTACCGTATGGTTATTGGAACTTCTAATGATGATAACACTGATAATCCTGATTCATCTATGCTAGTTACTCACTCCTTAGCTTTTGGTCCATATTCTTTAAACCCTGGAGAAAAAGGAAAAATTGTAATTGCGTTTGTTGCAGGATCTGGCGCAGACTGGAACAATGAAGATGAGTTAACATGGTCTATGAAGCCAGAATCAAAAGATCAGCTGAAAGATGGAGAGCATTCTATTATAAAAAACTTTAAACAAGCTCAATTTGCTTATGATATGGGTTTTGATTTACCAGACCCGCCACCCGATGTAAAAATTAAATTCAAAAATAATTCATTAGGACAAATGGTTATTACCTGGGATGATCAAGCAGATGATGCGTCTGATCCAGATTATGATGGTTCTGAAGCGCAAGATATTGAAGGATACCGTATTTATAGAGCCTGGCCTCCCTCATTTGATTGGCATTATGGTCCTTGGGAATTAGTAACAGATATAGTATTAAAAGATGAAAATTATTATGATTCAAATACAGGTATATATACATATATAGATACTGAGTCTTACGCAGGTTATAATTATTACTATAATGTAAGAGCGTATGATTCAGGTCACGATAGTTGGATTGATAATTTTGGTGTAGATCATGGACCAGTGCCATCTTTAGAAGGAGGATATGTTGCACCTGAACAAAAAAATATGATCGCAGTTACACCATTTCAACCTTCTGCTCAAATATACGATCAAATGAAAGAAAAGATTCGTGTTGTGCCGAACCCATATCGTCTTGATTTTCAAGATCCACTTCATATGTATCCTGATGTGGCAGATCCATATAAAATTAGATTTATTAATTTACCAAAACATTGTATGATACGTATATATTCCATATCAGGAGACTTAGTATATGAATCAGAGCATCAAAAACAATCATCTGCTGAATCTGCATGGAGACAAAGCACTATAACATTTTCAGGAAGAATTGTTAGTGGAATATATTTTTGGGTTGTTGAGTCTCTTGATTCTCAAAGTTATGGGTCTATTCAAAAAGGGACATTAGCAGTAGTAAAATAATATTATGAAAAAAATATCTAAATTAATTTTCATTACTTCTTTAATAAGTGGAATTATTTTTGCACAAGATGATTTTAAACGAGTAGGCAAATCAGGGTTTGGTTTTTTGAAAATTAGTCCCTCTGCTCGCGCAGCAGGAATGGGAGATGCATTTACTGCAATTGCAGATGATGTAACAACTATATTTTATAATCCTGCTGGACTAACAAACTTAGACAAATTCGTATTTAATTTTAATCACACGGATTGGATAGTTAACTCTAGTATAATTTCAGGAGCTATTGCTAGACCTTTTGGTCGAAATGGAGCAATTGGTCTTAGTATTGTAAAATTTGATACGGAAGATTTTGAAGAAACAACAGTTTTAGACCCAGAAGGAACGGGCAGAATGATTGATGCTGGCGATGTAGCTTTAGCGCTTGCTTATGCTATTCAATTAACTGATAATTTATCATTTGGTTTTAAGGGGCAATACTTAGAAGAAAAGATTGATATTGATAAAGCCACTGCAATTACAGCTGATTTTTCTACATATTATAGGACAGGTTTTCGAGATTTAACGCTAGCGATGATTATGAAAAATTTTGGTCCTGAAGCAAAATTTCTATCTGATAAATTTAAACTACCTCTATATTTTAATGTCAATACAGCAATGAGCCTTATAGGCTCCAAGGGGAGCCCTTTCCAATGGCTTGTTTCTGTAGAAAGTGCATTTGCAACAGATTATCGTGATAGATACCATCTTGGAACAGAAATGTGGATAGCAGATATGATTGCTTTAAGAGGAGGTTATAAATTTTATTATGATACAGAAGATTGGACTATAGGTGCAGGATTAAAAGTAGGAATAGGTAGTAGAAAAGTGATTATTGATATATCTTATTCAAACTTCGTTGAATATTTTGATCCTCCACTCCGCTTCTCAATTGGCGGTTCTTTCTAGCATAATTATTATTTTCACAACTCTTAAACAATGAGTTAATTCAATAATGGTATATTTTTTTATATGTTGTATCACTTTATTTTTTTCATCATGCAATAAAGATATTACTTATTTAGATGCGCAGGGACATAGAGGTGCAAGAGGGCTGTACCCTGAAAACACAATAGAAGGTTTTAAACGTACTATTGAGCTTGGTATTTCTACCCTTGAATTAGATTTAGTAATTACAAAAGATCATATTCCTATCGTGTATCATGATTTTTATATAAATCCAAATATATGCTTGAATGAAAATGGAGATTCTATTAATAGTAATAATCGTTTTTTGATTTATAATAAAACTTTAAAAGAAATTAAAAATTTTGATTGTGGATCGCTGAATCCAAATATTGAAAGATTTCCTGAACCACCACGAATCCACATTCCTGGTGAAAAAATTCCTACATTATATGAAGTTTTTGAATTAATTAAAGATTATTCAAATAGAAATATTTGGTTGAATATTGAAATTAAATACCATCCTGAAAAACAATTAACTGCACCAATTAAAATATATGTTAATAAAGTTATCGAAGTAATAAAATCCTATAATTCTACAAGTTTTGTAAATATTCAATCTTTTGATTGGGAAATATTAGAAATAGTTAAATCAATTGATTCAACTATTATGACTGCTGGACTCTTAGATCATTCTACTATCAGATCATTAAATGATTCTATTCCTTCTCCATGGTTAAATGGAATACATTTTGAAAATAGTGGTGGTACGAGTCTTTCAATTTTAAATGAGGCAAATAAATATATAGATATTTATTCTCCAAATTGGAAATTGATTATGCCAAACAATAATAAATTTTTGGGAAATACCGTAAGTGAAATACAATACAAAGGTTACACAGTTATTCCTTGGACAGTGAATAGAACAGATATAATGATAGAATTAATTCAACAAAATGTAGATGGAATTATTACTGATTATCCTGATAGTTTATTACTATTAATGTCTAAAATGAAAATTGAATTAAAATAGTATTGATGAAGTATGTATTTAGAATTACATCAATTATGATAACTTTCTTTCTTTCTTTCTTATTATTAACAATCACATTTGTCGATGACACATTATTAGAAGACAGTTATTATTTTAAATCTGCAGAACAAATAATTGACAGTCTTAATGCAAACATTAAAGTAAATGATGCAAAATATTTTAAAGCTGGTTGGGCAAAAACAAATATTACTCCCTCTTATGACTTACCTCTTGCAGGATACGGAGCTCGAAAGGGTGAAAATGTATCTGGTGTACTAGATTCAGTTTGGGTGAGAGGTTTTGTTTTTGATGATGGATTTAAAAAATATGCAGTAATTACTTTAGACGCATTAATTGTTCCACCTGCAGTTACAAAAAAACTTCAATTATTACTTCCAGAAATAGGATACGATTTATCTCAAGTATATATGAGCGCAACACATACGCACTGTTCTGTTGGTGGCTGGGCTGATAGTTGGCTTGGAAATCAATTTGCTGGAGAATTCAATGAAAAAATTGTTAATGATCTGGCATCGTCAATAATTATTACTATTAAAAAGGCTGAAGAAAAATTGTTAAATGCTACAATTGGATTTGGCAAGTACAATGCAGGAAAATTTGTTCGAAATAGATTGGTTGGAGATAAAGGCACTACTGATCCATGGTTTAGGATAATTAAAATAGAAAAAAGTAATGGGTCAATTGGGATTATTACATCTTTTGCTGCTCATGCAACAATTTATTCAGATAAACAAATGCAATACTCTAGAGATTATCCAGGTGCTATTGTTGATTCTTTAGAGCAATTAAAGCATATCGATATGGCTGCTTTTTGTGCTGGAGCAGTTGGTAGTCATTCTCCAAATATTAAAGGTTCTAATGGCTCAGAAAAGATTTCTAAACTTTCATCAGAGCTATTTTCCTTAGCCTTTGAAAATATAGAGAATATTGAATTGAAAAATATAAATAGCATAAGTTCTATATTATTTGATATTCCATTACGAGAACCGCATATGAGAATTACAGAATCATTACGTTTGCGGCCATGGGTATTTAATAGACTAACAGAGGAATCCAAAGCATATTTATCTTTGTTAAAAATAGGGGATATTATTTTAGTAGGTACGCCTTGCGATTTTTCTGGAGAGTTAGTTAGCAATATTGAGTCTAATGCAAAACAAAATAACCATAATATCATGGTTACAAGTTTTAATGGAGGATACATAGGATATATCACAAATGATAAATGGTATAATCTTAAAAAATATGAAACATTTACTATGAATTGGTTTGGGCCATATAATGGATCTTATTTTGTTTATTTAATAAATAATTTGATTGAATTAATTATATAACTATGAGATATATACTCCTTCTGATTATCATCATTAATAATAATATATTTATGCAGGCAGATATGACGGAAGGATATAGCCCACGTAATCTTACTAGAGGTAAAATGTGGTCAAGCTACAGGAACAATGGTCTTGATGGTGGTGGAAATCGTTCTAAATCAGATAGTCATTCACAGGAGAGTTTAACTTATCCTGGAAATATGTCACGTGTAGGACTTGATTTCATTGAATACTTTATTGATGTAAGTGCATATCTTGCAGGGGAACCAAATGTAATTGAGATGCCTCGAGTAACAATTCCACAAAGTTCGAAAGGACAAGGAGTTTGGGTCCTTGGGGTAGATGAAAGCGGAGATACTTTGGTCTCCCATTCTGGTCCACGTGATGTTTCATATGATATTCAACCTGCCCCATATAATATAAACAATTCACCTGAGTCAGTATTAGGAGACTCTACATATCATAATTTAGAAAGAAGCAATTATTCTCTTTATCATAATACAATAAGAGGAAATGAGCCAGTAGAAATTCATAATTACAGATATCATAATTATACAGCACATAATAATTCACCCGAAGAAATAATAATTAGCCAATGGGACACGAAAACAGGTATACGAATAACTAGAAAAGCATACGCTTGGGGATATCCTGATTTTGATGATTTTATTATTCAAGAATTAACATTTGAAAATATTGGAAATAAAATTTTGGATCCAGCTTATCTATCGCTAATGAACACCTTTAGTTTAAATTCAATGGCACATGGATGGGCTGATAAATATGGCATGCAATGGAGTGATTGGCGACATAACAATGAACAAACACAAGATGATATTTTTTTCTATACAAAATCTGACACATTTATTGCAGATAACCCTGATAATACTGAAATATATAAAGATTATATTATGTTTTATCAACGAGATGATGATTGGGTTGGAACAAATTGGGACGATTCAGGTCAACCATACAAGTTTGAAGCTGCAAGTACACATTCAGATGAAATGCAAGGACAAGCTGAAAATCAGTTACTTGCATATCAATATATAGGTATGGGTATTTTAGATTTTCTGCCACAAGAACCAGAATTTATACAACCATCAATATCAGATCAGCCAATCTATTGTAAGTGGTGGCGAAGTGGAAACAATAGACAACTTGATTATGAAGATCCAAATAGCGGGATGCATACTGATGAAGAAATGTTTAAAATGATTATTGGGATCAATAAAAATGAAGTCACAAATTCACCTCAAGAACCTTCATTGGGAACACATGCAATTGTATTTGGTCCATATCGTTTTGAACCCGGTCAAAAAACTAAGCTAGTTATTGCATTTGTTGGTGGGTCTGCTGCGGATTGGTTAAATGAGGATGAAATAACATGGTCATTAAAAGAAAATGCCTTAGAAGAAATTAAATTAGGAGAAAAATCTCTATTTAGAAATTTTGATAGAGCTAAGTTTGCCTATAGTAATAATTATAATATCCCTGATCCGCCTCCTGATGTAAAAATCGCATTCTCGAATACCCGTTTAGGGCAAATAAAGATTAATTGGAGTAATGAAGTAGAAAGCGCGATGGACCCAGATTATCAAGGTGATGAAGCTCGTGATGTTAGAGGATATAAGATTTATCGATCCTGGCCACCATCACACTATTGGCACTATGGACCATGGGAACTAATTGCAGATATACCAATTGGATCATCACCATATTATAATTCTGAAACTGAAGAATATTCATTTATTGATTCAACTTCTTTTTCAGGTTATAACTATTATTATAGTGTACATACATATGATTCAGGCCATGATCATTGGATTGATATAAATGGTAATGATATTGGACCTATTCCCTCCCTTGAAAGTGGAATGTCATCTGTAGAACAAAAAAATCCAATTGCAGTAACTCCATTTCAAACATCATCTCCATCATTTGATAATATGGATGTTCCAATACGCGTTGTTCCAAATCCCTATCGGTTAGATTTTAACGATGCATTACATATGTATCCAGATGCGGCAGATCCTTACAAATTACGATTTATAAATCTTCCAAAAAGATGCATTATAAAAATATATAGTGTTAATGGAGATCTTGTTTTTGAAAGAAAACATTTAAATGAAAACTCTGCAGAAGAGTCATGGCGTCAAGAAACAATTTCATTATCTGGAAGAAT
>JAZAOA010000038.1:0-18351 GCA_036228285.1 Fidelibacterota bacterium | reverse complement strand
CAGTTTCACAAAACAATTCTAATCCTCTTCCAGGTGATTCTGTTTATATTAATGCTTTAGTTGAAAATGCAACTCAAGTTGAGCTTATGGTTAGTAATAATGAATATTCTACCTTTTTTGAATCAATCGAGATGCATGATGATGGCATGCATCATGATGGAGCAGAAAATGATAATATATATGGTGCTTTAGTACCATTTTTCTTAAATGGAGAAAATGTAAAGTACTATGTAAGAGCTAGAGATAATGATGCAATTATTCTGAATCCTAGAAAAGCTGAGCGAGAATTCTTTCAATATTCAATTGGTTCTGTTCCAGCTGCTGGCTCTGTTCCAACAATTAATGAAATAAACTATAATTCAAGTGATAATTTTGATCCTGAAGATTGGGTTGAAATATATAATCCTACGGATTCTACTTTTGATATGAGTAATTGGTTTTTTAGAGATCAAGGAGAAGTAGGTGATGATCATATATTTATAATACCAGAAGGTACTTTATTGTATCCGAACGAATATATTGTTTTATGTCGCGATACTGTAGATTTTAAAAATTACTTTCCAATGGTGGATTCATATATGGGTGATCTTGGTTTTGGACTCAGTGGAGGAGGGGAATTAATACGTTTATATAATAATGATGGAATATTAATGGATTCATTAACATATGATGATGATGATCCTTGGCCAATAGAGCCAGATGGTGATGGACCAACCTTAGAGCTTATAAATCCCTTAAGCGATAACGCAATTTACAGTAATTGGATGGCATCATTAGGGAATGGTACTCCTGGAGAGCAAAATAGTAATTACCTAGGGAATATTGAGAATATCCAAATAACTGAAGAATATCGTTTATATCAGAACTATCCTAATCCATTTAATCCGCAAACAAAAATAATGTATTATCTTCCAAATAATAGTGAAATTTCTTTAACGATTTATAATGCAATTGGCAAAGAAATCAGATCATTGGTTAAAGGTAAGAAGAAGTCTGGATATCATACGGTAGTATGGGATAGTAAAGATAATTATGGGAACAAAGTAAGTGCAGGTATTTATTTATATCAATTACGCTCACAAGGTTATATTAAGAATAATAAAATGGTCTTGATTAAGTAGAATTTATATAATTAATATAGAAGAATAAGTTATGAAATCTGTAAATAATTGGTTAGAAGAGTATGGTGAAAGCCACCAGAATCCATTAAATAAGAAAATTCATTGGATATGTGTACCTGCAATTATGTTTAGTGTTCTGGGGTTATGGTGGTCCATCCCAAATAGCTACATGCCTTTTATTTTTGATAATTTACAATTGAACTGGGCAATTATAATAACTACGCTCATTCTGATTTATTATGTAAAACTTTCTCCAGTGATGGCAATCGGTATGTTTATTATTGGATTTTTACTTCTCGCTGGAAATTTTTATATCAATATAAAGATTCATACACCTTTATGGAAAATATCTTTAATGATATTTATTGTTGCATGGATTGGACAGTTTATTGGTCACAAGATAGAAGGGAAGAAGCCATCATTCTTTCAAGATTTGCAATTTCTCCTTATTGGTCCGGCTTGGTTATTATCATTTATTTATGATAAGTTGGGCATTAAATATTAACATTAACAATTTATAGGTAAAAAATGATATCAATTATTTCGCCAGCAAAAAAATTAAACTTTAATTCCGAATCACCAATAAAAGCTTTTACTCAATGTGATTTTTTGAATGAATCACAAAAACTTGTTGATCAAGCAAAGGAGTATTCTTTTGATGATATTATGAAATTAATGAGTGTAAGCGAAAACATTGCAAATTTAACTGCCCAACGGTTTCAAGATTGGAATATGCCTTTTGATGGTCAAAATGCTAAACAAGCTGTCTTGGCATTTAATGGTGATACATATACAGGGTTGGATGCAGAAAACTTCAATAGTGATGATTTTAACTATTCTCAAGATCATTTACGTATTCTATCAGGTCTTTATGGTTTATTGCGTCCATTAGATCTTATACAGCCTTATCGTTTAGAGATGGGTACAAAAATGAAAAATACAAAAGGAAAAAATTTATATGACTTTTGGGGAACTAAAATTTCAGAACAATTAAATAGTGATATTGAAAATCATGAAAGCAAGTATAT
Source organism: Fidelibacterota bacterium (assembly GCA_036228285.1). Taxonomy (GTDB): domain Bacteria; phylum Fidelibacterota; class Marinisomatia; order Marinisomatales; family TCS55. The sequence continues at coordinate 16,202 of JAZAOA010000038.1, read as the reverse complement.
TGTTAATTGTGCTTCTGATGAGTATTTTAAAGTAATTGATTTAACAACTTTGAATTTTCCTGTTATTAAACCCATCTTTAAAGATGTAAAAAATGGAATACCAAAGGTAATATCATTTTTTGCAAAACGCGCAAGAGGAATGATGTCCAAATATATTATTAAGAATAGGGTGGAATCTATCGATCAACTACATGGATTTAATGATAGTGGCTATGAATTTCAACCTGATCAATCAAATGATCATGAACTAATATATATTCGCGATTAAATCATCCCAATTATTATTAATATCATCTATAAATACTTAATCTACTTTTTGTATAAATAAAATGAGTTATAAATGCATTAGTTTGGATGAAGCTCAACATCTATTAGATAGCCCTGAAACTATCATAGTTGATATTAGAGATAAACAATCTTATGAAATTGGGAATATTCCCCGATCAATTAATATTTCGGAAGAGAATATTAATAATTTTTTGGAAGATGCAGAAAGAGATAAAAACCTTCTTGTATATTGTTATGTTGGTAATAGTAGTAAGGGAGCATCTGAATATTTTGTTCAAAAGGGATTTAAAAATGTATTTAGTTTAGATGGTGGGTACGAGGAATTTTCTAGAAATAATGAATAGTTATGATAAAAGACCACTGTTAATATATGATGGTGAGTGCGAATTTTGTATTAAGTGGGCAACTAAATTCAAAACTTTTTCCAATCATTATGTGACATATGTTCCTCTTCAGAATATTCCATTAGATTATGAATATGTGAGTAGATCTGCATGTTTACAATCCGTACACTTTATAAATATTAATGATAGAGTGTCTAAAGGAGCTGAAGCAATCTTTCAACTATTTTATTTTTCTAACAAAGCGAAATTATTATTTATTTTATATAAATGGTTTCCACCATTTCGCTTCTTATCTGAATTAATTTATAGGTGGATCGCAAAAAACCGACATTTATTTTCTTAGATATGATTGGATTATCCATTGATCAAATGGTATAAGAATTATTACAAATCTATTTCTATAGTTATATTTAGTTTATCTACTATTATGGGTACAGATAATTCAAGTTCAGTAAAAGAAATAATAATAAATGATGAATGGTTTGCCGAGATAGAGAATGGTGAATATGTATTGAATTGTAGAATAGGAGGGATGGAGAATGGAGGAGAGACAATAATATTACTACATGGGTTTCCAGAAACGTCATACATGTGGGTCAAGCTCATGGATTTATTAGTAAAGAAAGGCTATCGAGTTATTGCACCAGATCAGCGTGGTTACAGTCCAAAAGCAAGGCCATCTCTTATAAAAGAATATACACTAAAACATACAGTAAGTGATGTGCTTGCTATTGCAAATACTTATAAATTAAAACGATTTCATCTTGTTGGTCATGATTGGGGATCGTCTGTTGGATGGGCATTTATTGCAGAACATTCAGATATGATCTATAGCTGGACTTCATTATCCATACCTCATATGAGAGCTTTCCAGGAAGCATATAGAAATGATTTTGATCAACAAAAAAGAAGCAAATATATTGGATTCTTTAATATGCCATTCTTCCCAGAATTATATATGTCATTCAATAATTACAAGAATCTAAGAAAAATTTGGAAAGTACATGATGAAACAGAAATTAATGCATATTTAAGTGTCTTTCGTCAAACAGGCGCTATACGCTCTGCTTTAAATTGGTATCGAGCAAATATTGGAAATAGAAGAAATCCAAGTGATTATATAAAATTTGGAAATGTTGAAGTACCTACTTTGTTGATTTGGGGTAATATGGATATGGCTATTGGTAGGAAGTCTGTAGAATTAAGTGAGAAGTATATGAAAGGTCCGTATAATCTTGTAGAACTCTATGCTGGTCACTGGCTTATTCAAGAGGACTTTGATAAAGTATCAAATGAAATAATGAAACATCTGAAAAAATATTCATCTTCCTATTATGAAACTCACCTTAGAAGTAATAAATAAAAAAGGGGCTTAAAGCCCCTTTTTTATTAAATTAATTATCCTTTAAATCCCCATCGAGAGTGCTTCATAAATCGTCGAGCCAAAGCTCGGTGTATCTCAATAATTTCTAATTGAATTGCATCAAAAATAGAAATTTTATCTCCATGAAAAGAATTGGAAATATCTTCAACATTTTGAATATACTCTTCAGGAGTATAATTCACTGCACCATCTACATAATTATTGTGCAGTGACTCTAAAGATGATTTAAAGGATTCTTCAAGCATTTCTAGATTAGAGATCTGTTCATATGTCATACCAAGAACGTCATACATTTCTTGGCGCATTTTTTCATGATCCATTGCATGCTTACCATATCCACCTTTATGTTTACGCCAATGATCATCTTTTTGCTTACGCATTTGTTCTAAAATTGATTTTTGTTCTTCAGTTAGAAGTTTATCCATTGCAGCTCTGAACCATTCCGTTACACCCATCATTTTTCTATGTATTTCTTGTTTTGTTAAAGTTTGATTTTTAAATGAATTGTATAATTGCTCCAATGATTGTTTTTTATAATTAACTATATTTTCATAATCAGATAATTGATCTGCATTTAGAATTGATTGAATGAATTCATCCATGCGATGATGATGACGAAGTCGCTTATGATGATCATCATTTTCTTCTGATATTTCCTCTGCTTGAAGATATTCTGGATGTGAAAGGAGCCTTTCTTTCTGCCCCTCTGTTAAATTCTCTTGTAGATACGAAGCAAGCTTCCATAATGATGTATTATCAGGAAAGTAATCACGACCACTCCTTAAAAAATTTCTACTATCACTTATTTGTTTTTCAGATAATGCTAAATCTTGTTCTAAATTATATAGTAACATATCATTTGCATATGGATCGCCGTTATCATCCTGCATCCCAAAAAAATTTTCACAACCTGTTGTAAATAATAAGCTTAAAATTATAATTGGTAGTATTTTATTCATTGTTATCTCCTTAATTGAATTTAGTCTTTAGACTATCAATATGTAAAGAAAGTTAAAAAATATATATTTCTATATGATCTATGATATTAAATAAGTTATTCATTTTCAATTTATTGATGTTTTCATTATTGAATGCTGAAATAGGAATTACAATAATTGGAGGATTCAATCATTCAAATGTTATTCATCAAAATAAAAATATGCAGGAATGGTCTGGAGATATTAAATCACTTTCTTTTGCAGTTGAACGTAAACTAGGTCCAGTTAAAACTAGTATTGGATATACTAATGGTGGATATATTAATGGACGACATGATATTGATACCACATTAAATGTAACATTTTTAAATATAGATTCTTACTATCCAATAAATATAGGAAAAACAACCTTAATTGGAGGTGTTTACATTGCTAGTCCATTAAGTGCAAATGAATCATATTCTACAGGAAGTTCTATAACTATTAAGCCTGAAGATATAAGTTATGACTATGGAGTTCTTATAGGAGGGTCTTTTGCTTTTAATGAACGGTTTGGTATTCGAATTATTATGCATTATGGTTTAGTAGACTTATGGAAGAATCCACTTAAAAATGGTAGTTTTTCTACTATTTTAAGTGGTATAAATATTTATTACAATTTGTAATAATATAATTCATTTGCTTAGAGGTTAAAATAATGAGTAATCAGACAATTTCAATAACTGACTCTATTTATAAATATTTATGCGAAAATTCATTAAGAGAAGATGAGGTTCTATCTTCACTGCGTGCATATACCTATAGAATGGAACAGCGTAATATGCAGATTTCTCCAGAGCAGGGACAATTTATGCAGTTACTTATAAAGCTGATTGGAGCAAAAAATACAATTGAGATTGGTGTATTTACTGGCTATAGCTCTTTATGTGTAGCGCTTGCTCTACCATTGGATGGAAAAATTATTGCCTGTGATATTAGTACAAAATATACTGATATTGCTGAAAAGTATTGGAAGGATGCTAATGTGAGAGATAAAATTGATTTAAGAATTGGTCCTGCCTTAGATACTCTTCAAAAATTAATTGATAAAGGATTATCGAATACATTTGATTTCTCCTTTATTGATGCAGATAAAATAAATTATGATAATTATTATGAGTTATGTCTGAAACTACTGCGTCCTGGAGGCTTGATTGCTATAGATAACGTTTTATGGAGTGGGGATGTCGTTGATGAGCGTATCAATGATATTGATACAGAATCTATTCGGTCCTTAAATAAAAAAATTTATATAGATAAAAGAGTAGATATTTCAATCCTTCCAATCGGAGATGGATTAACATTGGCATTAAAAAAATAAAATATATCAATTTTTTAATAAAATAACTTGCCCATGTATCATTACTTAAATATTTTATAGAGTTAATTAAATTAGAATGTAGAATAAGAAATTTAGGTTATTAATAATGGCAAAGAAATCACCTTATAAAGGAAGTAAGCCCAAAGTGGAAGCTTTGGTAAAAAAAATGATAAAAGATAATATGTATGATCCGAATGAAGAAGAATTGTGGTTAATTAATGAATATGAACGTTTTTCATTCTATTCCAAGCCGTTATTGAAAAGTTTTGAAAAATATTACGATAAAGTATGGGAAGAATTAAAAGTATTAAGGCGAATGGATGCTGATGTTTTAGAAGATCTTGTTGGTAATCCAAATATTTACCTTCTTGATTTATTAATAGAGCCTTTTACTGAATATATTCGGAAAAAGAAAGAATCGAAATCGATGTTGATGCTACAAAAGCTAAATATTGTTTTTGTGGATGATCGTCTAATACTTAATTAATCAAACAAATTATGCTGGCTTATAAAAAGAAAAGCCTGGATCTAAAAAATCTTCCAAATTGGTTAACACACTTAAAAAATGATCTTGCGCTCAACGCACTTGGATTAACAGTAGTTCGTCTTCCAGCTGGAAAAGGGTATACGTTTATGCACCAGCATAAAGAACAAGAAGAAGTTTATATAATAATTGATGGTAAAGGTATTATCCATATAAATGGACAGGATATTCCAATATCACGTGGCGATTTTATAAATGTATTCCCTGAAAGTAAACGTGCTTTAAAAGCAGATGATGATTCCGATTTGATTTACATTTGTGCTGGTGCAGTAAAGAGTGAAAAATATCCTAATGATAAAACAAAAAAAACACTAATTAATGATGGAATTCCTGATTTTGACAATTTGCCTCCCTGGTATGAAGGAAATACAAAAATTGAAGAGTTAAACAAAAGATTAAAAAATGATCGAGAAGGAAAAAATTAGAATGATTAGATATGTACAGCTTATTGTGTTGATGTTTTCAATAATATATTCAAATGATATTGTTCTGGATTCGCCTGATGGCTCAACTATATTTATACATCGTGACGAATATGGTGTCCCGCATATTGTTGCAGAAAATGATTATTCTGTTTCCTATGGGCAAGGATTTGCTGAAGCGCAAGATCGACTTTTTCAAATGGATTTAAATAGAAGGGGAGCTTTGGGACGATTAAGTGAGTGGTTTGGTAGTGAAACAATAAATTTTGATAAGGATATTCGCCGATTAGGATATACAAAAGCTGAATATAATGAAATGTTTTCTGAATTAGATGTAGATGTTCAACAATTAATCACTGCATATGTTGAAGGAATAAATGCATATGCTGATTCAATGTCAGCAAATGCTTCCAAGTATAAACCTTCTGAATATATTGTAACAGAGTTTGAACCATGGCAAGTCCATCATTCATTAGCATTTGCAGTTTATTTTGTTAGACTATTTGGTATGTTTGGTGGAGAAGAATTATCACGTCTAACGGAATTACAAGATAATGGTTGGGAGTGGTTTAATCAAAATCGCCCTATTAATGATAGTACTTGTACTACTACTTTGATTGATGATGGTTTGGCTTTTAATCGTAATTGGAGTTATTCTGGAATGGTTATACCTGATCATATTGCTGAAGAAGTTGAATCTCATAAACAAGAAATTCGACAATATGCTGAAGAAAATGGTTTAATATTTAAATTAGGTAGTTTTTCTGCTGCAATTGGTTCATCAAAATCATCAACTGGAAATGCTATGATCCTTGGTTGTCCACAAATGGGAGGACCAAATTATAATGAAACATCTAGGACAATGGAAGTAGAGTTGCAATCACCAGATTTACATGTTGGCGGATTGAGTATTCCAGGATTTCCAGGTGTGGTGATTGGACATTCAAATTATATGGGATGGACGAATACTAGTGGGGTCAGCGATAATGTTGATGTTTATATAGACTCTACACAAAGCCAAAATTTTAATGATGGATATTGGCATAATGGCGAATGGTTAGATTTTGAAGTAATCACTGATACAATATACACGTATTCTGGGTATGAAGTTTTTACTCATTATAGAACTATACATGGTCCGGTGTTTTCAGCATATCTTCCATCACATCAAGTCTATTCATATAAAATGACTTTTTGGAAAAAAGAAATTGAAAGTACTAACTATCTATATAATGCAATGAAAGCCACAAATATGGATGAATTTGAAAATGCAATAAAACTTGCCCCAATGTCATTCAATTATATTGTTATTGATAATAATGGGAATATTGGTTACTGGCATGGAGGACTACATCAGGATCGTACAGATGGGGTTCATCCATATTTACCGCATAAAGGCGATGGGTCTGAAGAATGGGGAGGCTTTATAGATTTTGAAGATTTACCTCAAGGGGATAATTCTACTATTGGGTATTTTGCAAACTATAATAACAAACCTGCTTCATGGTGGAACAATGGAGATTTAGGACCTTGGATAAATGGGATTTCTTTATGTGATCGTAATGATTTAATTACTGATTACATTGCTTCTTTAAGCCTAATGACACTTGATGATGTAAAAAATATTCCATATACAATAAATGATCATGGCACATATCAGTACGCTCTTGAATTAAGTATAAATGAAGCTATTGATTACAATATTAATCCACCAGGACAAAGTGCTTTTATAAATATGATGGGAGTTCGAAGTGAACACACTTATGATCAATGGCCATTACATGAACAGTGGGAGTATAAAGAGCAATTATTTGGAGAAACTATAGTAAAAATTGATCAGGAAATAATTCCTGAATCTTTTTCAATTAGCGATCCATATCCAAATCCCTTTAATCCAATAACAAATTTAAATATTATATTAAATCATAATAAAAAAGTAACTATTGAAGTGATTGATGTGAATGGGAAGACAGTAGAAACTTTAATTGATAAGAAGCTGTTGAAAGGGGAACATAAATTATCTTGGATGCCAAATACTCATTCTAGTGGAATATATTTTATTCGAATTATTACTTCAGATTTAATCAAAACAAAAAAGATATTATTATTAAAATAGTTTTAAATGCTATCTGTTGATCTTTTTATATAAACTAGAAAAGATCTAGAAGCAGAGCTTGAAACTAATCCATATCCATTTACAACATTAGAATTCGGCAAAACAAATTGGTTGAATTCAGGAAGTCCTTGAAAATAATTAAAGGTTGCATCATCTGTTGCTTGAAAAGTCATTAGTTGTAAACCATAGTAATCAAAAAATAGCCAGGTCATACTAACTGGAGATGTTTCTACATTCCATGGCCATGGATTATATCGGAATGGTGTATTTTTTTTCCATCCTGATTCTTCACCCGATCCACGAGGATATGTTTCTTTCCACAATTCATAAACATCTTTGTATGTAGTGTCATAAATCAAATTAATAAAACAACTATCACGTAAACCATTTTGGTTCCAATCGTCAAAATATTCATTTTCATTCCATATTCCATCATTATTTGTATCAGTATATGGTTCTAAATCAACTGAATCAGCCTCTAGCGCTAATGTCATTATTCGAATTGTCTGATAATTTTCTTCATTAAAATTAATTTTAAATAAAGGGTAGCTAGCAAAACTTTCAGTAAAGCATTCTCCTTGTAATAAGGTTAAAGTATCTATAGGCCCAGTTATTGGAGGAAATGACCATGGATCATAATTATTTATATTTATTTGAGGAACATCATAATCATTATTTTTGCATGAATAAATTGTTTGAGGTTCAGAGCTAATCTCCATCTTTTCTGGGATTGTTGTAACACCAGATACTGTATCCCCATCAAAGATTGCTTCAACTTTGTATGTCATTCCACCCTGAAAAATATAATTTGAATTTGTAAAATATCTTCCTGGAGAATTAATTACTGGAATTAAATCTATTCTTACTGTATCTCCTACTATATATACTTCGGCTTCATCTATCCATAAATCCATTGAGCTTACATTTTGATTCAAGCTTGCAGATTTAGCGACATATACTGTATCAACTAAAGGAAAATTAGATCGAAGATTTGCCCACAATACAAGTTTTTCATCATAAGTAGCTTGATCATCATTGATTGAACAAGAAAGAAATATAAAAATTGATAGTATTAGTATTTGTTTCATTTTTAAAAGTATATAGTAAAACCCATGCTAGGAATTATAGGAAATAAGCTTAATGATTTTTGTTGTATTCGTCCTTCGTCTTCTTCATCAACATTAGTTTCTCCAACATCAGGAACTCCGTTACCATTGGAATCATGATCTAATTCTACCCAATCACCATCATCATCTTTTCCATTATTTGTGCTTCCAAGATTATAAATATATGTAAATATATTCTTTTTGTTATATGTGTTAATAATCTGGAAAAAGAAATCAGCATCTCTTCCAAAAAATTTTCCATGCCTTACGACACCAAAATCTAATCGATCATATACTGGATAACGGCCACTATTTCTCGATCCAGGGATTGTGCTAAATGTTGAACTTTGATCTCCTGGAAGTTTTTCTACATAATATCCTAAAATTGGTGTGAAGGCCTGCCCTGATTGCCAAGTCCATTTCCAGTTTACCTCCCATTTTTTATTAAATGAATAATTACCTAAAACATTAAAAACATGTGTGCGATCCCAATTAGTATAATATTCACTTTTTATATCATTTAATTGGCTAGTTAATATTTTTCTAGCAACAGAATTTGTATATGCTACCCAGCCTGTTAGTTTTCCAAATGTTTTTTGTGCAAATATTTCTAGACCATAAGCATAACCATCAGCAGGAGTAAAAGTATCGCTTATTTTATCATCTGATACATCAGCATCTGTAGAAGAAGTTAGATTTTCAAATGTTAACATATTTTGTAGTTCTTTATAGTATCCCTCAATCTGTATTTTATATGTATCACTAATATATTCTTCATATCCAATCACTGCTTGTTGAGCTTTAGCAGGGTCAATAGAACTATCAACAGCTATCCAATTATCTAATATTGTTGGATTATAATCATCTTGAGCAGTTTGGATGAATTGATGATAATTACCAAATGCCAAATTAATATATCGATCATCAGTGAGAATAAATTTTAAACCCATTCGAAGATCTATATATGGTGTACTCGAGTATACGCTATAATAATTATATCTTATTCCTGGTTCAAATATAAAAACGGGAGATACTTTCCATTTGAGTTTAGTATATACACTAGCTTCTATTGGTTTTTCTCTTAGATAGAATGAAGTATCTTCTAAAAATGTACTAAGATATTTGAAATCAAGTTGTTTTACTTGTATCCCTGAACGCATTTCAGTTTTTGATGATTGAAAAAGCGTTAGATTAGATGAAAGCGTTCGATCAACAATTTCATTTGCATTCTTTAATCCGTCTTCACCACCAAGATTGAAATTTGTGAAGAACTCACTTGTGGCAGCTAAAAAATTTCCAACTAATTTTTCATTAAATACTCTTCGAAACGACATGCTGTATGTATTGTTACCCCAATCTGCTGTTAATCCAAGAGTATTAAAAATTAAATCATCTATTCCTCGATAAATGCTAAATGAAATTCGATCTTTTTCATTTAAATCAGAAAATAAATGTCCTTGCAAATCATAAAAGTAATAGGGCGGTATATTCTCAGAAGTCTTCGGTGGTAGAATCTTAGGTAATAAATAATCAAAATATGTTCTGCGGGCAGATAATAACCATGCCCCTTTGTAGAAAGGACCTTCCATTGTAGTTTGAGCAGATAATAATGAAATACTTGTTTTTCCTTGAAAAAAGTTACGATTTCCTTCTCTGCTTAAAACATTTAACACAGCAGATAATCTTCCACCGTATTCAGCGTTATATCCTCCTTTAATAAGTTCAGCTTCTTTTACTGCATCAACGATAAAATTCGAGAATATTCCACCAAAATGCGTCGGATTATATACCGTGATTCCATCTAAGAGGATTAAATTTTGATCTGTATTACCTCCACGAATTACTAGACCAGTACTAGCTTCATTATTTGTAAGAACACCTGGCAATGCTTGTATTGTTCGGAATATATCTGGTTCTGCAAGAGCAGGCGCAGCTTTTATTATTCGAGGAGATAAGTTTACTCTGCTTGGTTGAATATTGTTTTTACGTTGTAATTTTTCTGCTGATACCTCTACTTCATTAATTTCAAGCGCCTCAATTATTAGAGATATATCCATTTTAATTGATTCGTTTTCTAAAACAACTATATCTTTTTTAAATGTATTATAACCAATATAAGAAACGATTAAGTTATAATTACCGGAACTAATATTTTGTAATACATAATAGCCATTTTTATCTGTAGACATTCCATTTCCAGTTTCTTGAATAAACACATTTGCACCAATTAATGCCTCACCTGTTTCCTTATCAGTAATAAATCCAGATATAGTATTGTTCTCAGCGTAGACAAGTGTATTAATAGATAAAAAGAATAATAAATAGATAATTCTGTAATACGTAGTTTTCATTAATTAAGCACTCTTCCTTTTCCAGAATCTGATAGATTAATTAATTGTTGAGGAAATGGATGAAAAAATGTTTGTTTTGATAAATAGGGCTGGTCATGCCTTGCCATCCATGACTCTAATATACTGTTAACTCCACTAACGGGAATAATTTGGCATCTTAATTTTTCTAATGTATTTAGAAAATGCTTTTTTTCTTTAGAATTTAAATCTTTTGAAAAATAGCCTAATGCATGCATATGAACATTAATTACTGATCGTTTATTTGGTTTTCTTGAAAATAAATTTTTTAACATTTCAAAATACAATTCTACTGTTTTTTCTATCGTTCGCTCGGTTAGAGAAGCCAATAATTTACCCATTTTTTTTAAAATAGTTTGATTATACATCATAAATAAATACTTATTTTTACTATGGTATTCAATAAGCTTACCCCTGGATGGTTTTAACATCTCATCTCTAAAATTAGCAATTGTAAATATTGCTGTGAAAAAATGCTCTCTAATCTCTTTATTCTTTAATCGCCCCTCTTCTTCAATAGGTAGATTAGAAAAGTAGTTTAATAATGATTTAGCAAATAAACCTTTGTCTTTGAATCGCACTGAAGGTTTATCTATGCCATCGTATACTTTAATTCCATAAATACCGCATGAAGGTGATCTATTTTTTAATATACAGCCATCAATCTGTTCTAAGTTTTTTATATATTGGTTGCTGAAATTATTCATTTTTGATGTTATATCTTTTTTTGTACTAGGTTGAACTAATTTTATTTTTTTATTCTTATAAATTAACCGAATTGGATCTCTGGGAGTCCCCAGGCCTATTTCCATTTCTGGGCATATAGGAATGAATTCAACATAATTTTTTAATGAACGTATAATTGAATCTTTAATAGAAAGTCCGTTATATCTACATGTATCAAATTCTAAACATTTACTCACAAGAATTTTAGGTTTAGATAGATTCATATTTTAGGTATAGATAATGTACTAGTTATAATCAGAAAATTTATTTTGTTGATAAATAAGACAAATTTTCAACAGAGAAATCTGTAGGCTGAATATCAAACTCATCATATGCACTGCTAGAATCACAAGTATTGCCTTCTAACAGCATTGTTAATTGATCTTTTGTAATTGGAAATAGAGGGAGCCATTCAAGCATCATTGCAGCTAATTTAATTGGTTCAACAGGCGCAGGTACTTTCCATTTCTTTTTATTAGATGCCTCTGAAATTTTATCAATTAACTCTATCCAGTTATAAGATTGCTTTCCCCCAAGATTATAAATCTTTTTGTATGTGCTTTCCATCTCTAAACTTTTAACAAAAAATTTTGCTGTATCTGAAATATGAATAGGAGACATAGAAAATTTTCCTGCTTTTCTAATATTGATTCCCTCAAAAAATAAAGGAGCGGGTAAAGGAAGGTTTAACATATCATTGCGCAATTGTGTGCAAAATTCAACTGTTCCTTTTGGATCTCCAAATATTAATGAAGGGCGAAATATAGTCCAATCAAGATTTGAGTTTTTGAGATATTGATCAGCTAGAAATTTTGTTGATTGATATTTTGTTCCTTCATATTTAACACCATTTGCACTCATTAGAATAAATCGTTTTACCCCTAATTCCTTGGCGATATCTATACAACGTTTCGCTCCTTCAAAATGAGCATTCTCAAATGTGATACCTTTTTTAGGATATTGTCTAATTAATCCGATATTATAAATTACCGCATCAGCATCCTTAATTGTTTTTTTGATTATTTCTTTTTCAGAAATATCACCAGTATTTATGGTGCATTCATTTGACCTTGAAACTTTATTTTCCGATCCAGGTCTAACTAGTAACACTGGATTATGTCCATTGTTTAATAATTCGTCTGTAATATGTTTACCTACAAACCCTGTTCCACCAAACAACGCAACTTTCATATTAATATCTCCATTTTTGAACGTTAAGTATATGATTTGTAATCATTATTTTCAAAAAGTTTATCTATTACTTTTTTACGATGTAGAAATATGTTATTTAAATCTCTTTTTATCCATAAATAGTTAAGTAATCGCCCTAGAAAACCAAAAGGAATGGAGTACACTACTCTATCTTTAATTTCAACGCCACCCTTAACCTTATGAAAAGTATGAGTATGATGCCACATAGCATATGGACCTTTGATTTGCTGATCTACAAACATATTGGGCGGTTCATAGTCTGTTATTAATGTTCTCCAATGTATTGGAATACCCAACAAATAAATATTATAATCGATTAAACGACCTACTTCCATTTTGACAGGATTTGGTGATAATATTTTAAATCCCAACTTCGCAGGAGTAATTACAGATAAATTTTCTGGTTTAGAAAAAAATTGAAATACTTCTTCAATTGGTTTATTAATAAATTGATTTGATTCTAAAGTATATAATTTCATTCGATTAAAATAACAATAATTTTAGTATAAAGTCAACAATAAATGAGCGTTATGAGCGATATTTATATAAATTAATATAACTTTCTATATTAAACTTTCTTTTACAGCCATTGTAGTTCATATATCTTACTTTTCCAAAAACTGGCCTTTCAAACCAAGGACGATCATGCACGCCTCCTATACTCCAAGCGATTCCTGTATATCCATTTGGATCTCTTCCATCTATAGAATATTTATCATTTAAATCTATTGCAGTTTGTAAAGCTGTTTCAGGATCACAGCTCCATTCTAAAATCTTTTTTGCCCAATACATGCGCATATAACCATGCATTTTACCTTTTATTTTCATTTCATTTTGTGCTGCATTCCATAAATGATCATGTGTATAGGAATTTTCAAACTCTTCCCTTGAATAAATATGTTCTCTAGTATCTTTTCTATGATCATTTAAAGAATTTTTTGCCCATTCTGGAAATCCATTAAAGTCGTCGTATTGTTTATTGTAATAACAAAAGTTATCTGATAATTCTCTTCTGATAATAAATTGTTCTAAAAAACTATTAGTATTATCTATTGATTCTATTTTTAACGCTATTTGTTGCGCAGATATTTGACCATAATGAATGTAAGGACTAAGATTTGACAATTGATTGAAATTTGGATTGTTCCGTTTTTCATCATAGTCTTTTAGCTTATTATTAATAAATGATTCTAGCATATCCTGCGCAGCAGATTCTCCAGGTTGAATCCAATCCAACTCTTTAATTGTAAAATCAATATTTAGTCCTTTATAAATAGATGAGAAATTGATTCTTTTGGTTTTATCTTTAATATTAAATGGATGTTTCTTCAGTTTAGGATATTCTACTAAGAAATCTTTTAGTTTAGATAATAATTTTGGTCGAAATGTGTAAGCTGCGTATTCTTGTTTTTTACTTGCTTCCCAAACCGGAACTATATTATGTGCATCAATTTGATAAAAGGGTGGGTTGGTTTTTGATAGAACATTCTTTATTCTTTTCTCATAGATATTTAATGGAGAAAAATCAGTAAATACTGCGCCAATTTTATATTTCTTTATAAATGATGGTATAGTTAATTCAGCTCTTCCTTGTAATATAAATAATGGAATATTATGCTCTTGAAGTATTTGGAATGTTTCTTCAAGTCCATCAAAAAGAAATTTATATTGACGAATGTTTGCGTTTGAAAACTTACCTATATATTGAAAGCATACAATTAATGGCATTTTATGTTTAATTGCGTGGTCTTGAGCAGCAATAAGTGCCCAATTATCAATTGCTCTTTTATCTCGAATCATCCAATATAAAGTAGCTTCACCTTTCGTTATACCTTTTCTCAACACACGCGTACGTCTACCAATATTTGACATAATAAATTATATAGCTTTTATACTAAACTATTGAGTGGAGTTCGTTATAACTATTAAATGTTTTAACTAGTTTTCTAGGTAGCTTATCAAGATGCTTTAGTCCTTCTCCGCCAAAAATAATATCTATTCCAGAAGCTTGAAGATTATTTACTATTTCATTTACTTGATTTCCAGTTTTCTTTAGATTATTTAGAGCTGTAGCTCTACAGCATTGGCGGTCACATAAATAAAAGACCAATGTATCTATTTTTTCTTTTACAATAATATTATTTAAACTTCCAAGTTCTGCATGAGAACCTGAATTAAATACATTGTATCCACAATGCCTTAAAACCACCTCTGACATTGCAATGCCTAAGTCAGGAAGATCATCTTCAAAGTTTATACATAATGCAGCTTTACCATTATAGACGCCATTTGGATTATCTTCATTAAGAGTTTCAACTCCACGTGTAATTAATTTTCTAGAAATATATTCTTCAATATGCGATATTGATTTACTATGCAACCAACTTTCAACAATATCAGACGCAGGTTCAATTATTTTATCAAAAATATCAGCAACAGGATATCCTGACATGTAAGAGCTCCTAATTATAGTATTTACCGAATGGTCATCTGATAAGATACTAGTTTTTGCAAGTCGCTGAGTGAGGTTATCAAAATCATTATTTTTTATAAATTTATAAATTTCTTTGTGTTCAATAGTGTCTAATACTGCTCCAAAGTTTTTCCCTGATTGTTTATTATTTTTATAATATTCACGGATGTGTTGCATAGTGAATTTTCGATGTCCACCTGGAGTTTTTTTACATTTAATAGTTCCATTATCTGTCCAACGTTTTAACGTAGAAATATTAATTCCAAGTATATTAGCAACTTCTTTTGAGTTTAAGTATTTCATTATAAAAGGTTACATTGAAAAATAATTAAAATGAAACAAAAATTGAGCGTTATGAGCATATTATATATCTTTGATATTAATTATTTAAAGTAGATTTCATGTAGTTCATATTAGTTTCTAATTGTTATTTAACTAGAGTATTATAAAATATAAATATCGCTCATACGATATAAGGTTGTCTATTTTTTTATTCAATTATATCGGCGATAATTTCTTTACTCATTGGATTTACATCGCTTGTGTAAAATTTTCTGAGATTACCATTTTCATCAATAAGGTATTTAGAAAAATTCCACACTGGTTTAGATGTATTCCATCCATTTTTTGATTTATCTGTTAACCACTTATAAATAGGGTGAATATTTTTTCCTTTAATATTGATCTTTTGAGCAATTGCAAAAGTAACTCCATAATTAACTCTGCAAAAATTTTCTATTTCAGATGAAGACCCAGGTTCTTCAGATCCAAAGTCATTGCATGGAAAACCTAATATTTCAACTACATCACCGTGCGTTTCATAAAGTTCTTGAAGATCATTATATTGATTAGTATACCCACAATTAGAAGCCACATTAACTATTAGTATCTTTTTACCTCTATAATCATCCCAGTCTATT
>JAZAOA010000037.1:0-5081 GCA_036228285.1 Fidelibacterota bacterium | reverse complement strand
GCGATTAATGCATCTGCTGGAGATCTGCTTGTTATGTTTGAAGAAAATGATCATAAGTATTTTATACGTAATGGTGATGATGTACTTATAGAAGCTCATATATCCTTCACTCAAGCAGCGTTAGGTGATACGTTGGAAATACCAACCTTAAATGGTATAGCTAATTTAAAAATTCCATCAGGAATTCAATCTGGGCAAATTTTAAGAATGAAAGGAAAAGGATTTCCACGAATTCGAAGATCAAGTAAAGGAGATCAGCTGGTAAAAATTCAAGTTGAAACTCCTAAAAAATTATCTAGTAATGCTAAAAAGATTATGAAAGAACTTTCAAGTGTTAATGGTAAGGTCAAAAATCAGTTTCAAAAGATGAAGTTTTAAATATTTTAATAAAATATTTAAGAACAATTTTTTATTTATAATAAATTATGATGAAATAGTTAATTGATTAATTAATATCTTTAGTTATAAAAACTAATAATTGGTTAAATAAACGAGCAAATATTTTGGATATAGTTAAAAGAAAAAAATATTCTGATTTAATTGAACTTGGTATTGTCTTTGCATTTCTATTTATGATAATCACCATTTATGTTCCTAGCATGATCTGGGAAGAAGAAGCAGAAGCTGCGCATACAGCCAGATTCAATATTCAAACGGTTCATGATATAGAATATTTCTATAAAATACTTACTGATGACTATGAGCCAAATAGTTTATGGGCGATGAATGTAGTAAATGCAGTCCGGGATTCTGTATTAGCTGATTCGACCTATTTAGGAGAAAGAAATTTTGAATTAATTGGTGATAGTGTAAGTGTGAATATTCCTGAAGGATTTGATGTTGAATATGATACAACATTTGGGTTTTTAAAAACACGTAGAGATACGCTTATGGATACAATTCATACTGTAGTAGTGTATTCTGAAGAATTATCACGTAATGATACAAGTTTTGTAACAAAAAATGATCTATCATTAGTAATGCTTGATGAAGGATTTATTGCTGATTTAGGTTATGAAACAAAACAAAGGTCTGAAGTTGTTTCATACTATGATAGCTATAGACCTGATTCATCTCATTTTTATTGTCCATTAATAAATGAAAAAATTGTAGTCAATATTAAAGATGATGGTGACGTGCTCCGAGTTTCTAGTCCTATAGAAGGGATATATAGCAAAGGAAGATATCTTCTTTTTTCCTTTAAGACTAGGAATCACGGATATATTGAAGATGGATCGCGTAGTTGGGACCAGTAGTATTCTGGTTTGATCGCTCTTTACATATCTGAATCACAGATATCAATTGCCCATTATTCAAGGGTCCAAGGTAATCCCTTATTAGCAAATCTTTCCGTAGTTGAACTTGAAGGTTCGTTGCTTGATTCTATTAACGATGAAGAGATTGCTGTTAGTCATCTGATTAATGGATTTGAGAAGGCGAGCAAAAGCATTTTTTTCTCAGGCAATGAAATTCTTATTTGTTTATCGGATAGTCTTGTAAATCATGAAATATTTCAAACAGAAGTTGATTCATCCGATAATGAAATTCTCCAATTAGTTAACTGGAAAAAAGATAAAAGATTTGGTCCTACAATTGGAAAATTTCAGGCATTTATAGAGCTGTATAATGATCGAAAATTAGGACATATCGTTTATGTATATGATTTTTTAATTAAAGCCACGCAAAAGATTTGTGAAACGTACGCATGTTCACCTATATGGATGGGAAGTAGGTCTATGGTTTTATACGCACTTGGCAATTTGCCATTAATGACAATTGAATTATTCAATGATTATTATAATATCTTTTATTTTAGTATGGATTCAGTCAATGGAGGTAGAGTTCGTTACGGAAGAAGTGGCTTAAAGTGTATTGATTCATTTGGAGATAAGGATTCTTTGGAAAATCTTTTATCGCAAAAATTTACAATGAAAAACAAGCCGCCGTGGACATTTCTATTAAACGATCTATCAGATGCAAGAAAAAAACATTGGGAACGGTTTGATCTGAAAAAGCATGAGCTTTTTTCAGATCTATCATTAGATAATGTAAAAATGAATGGCGTTGTTTTAACGGAAGAATGCCAAATTATCCTATCTACTATGATTATGCATCCAAATATCCATCAAGGAATCAATATGTATAATGATTCTAATGTAGTCTATGATCGAGCATTTCATGAAGATAGTTTTATTTATGACAATTATGAAGATAATGAAATACCTCCAATAGAAATAAAAAATAAAGAAATTCATGATAAACCTATTGATAAAGAAAAAACAAAAGCAAAGTTTAAATGGCCAAATCCTTTTACTGTATTAATGCGAATTATATTTATGCCCTTTACGCTTATAATTAATGCAGTGAAGAGTATTTTCTATTCTATAAAAGCTACTTTAACGTCAAGATGGTCATCAGATGATATAATTTCATTTAGTAGCGCATTTATTTTAATAGCTTCATTTTCTTTGACTATATATTTCAAAGAAATGAAACAAAAAAAGATTCCCAAGTTAGAATATGAATATATAAATGCAATCAGTGATATAAAGCAAAATTATCCAAAAAATAGTACTCCGTTATCTAAAGTAAAAGATCAACTTCCATTTGGGAATACGTTATCAAAAGATGAAATTGTTTATCTTCAATCAAGAGCAATGGTAAAAGGTGTAGATAATATTTTTTCATTAATGGAGCAGGGGAAGCTTGTTTACATATCAACGCTTGAGAACATTCTCAACTTTGAATTTATCGGTGAAAATATACCAAAAGGAAGTGTATTAAATATTGGAAAGGTATTTGAAACTAGAAGAGATCGAATAGATTGTTGTGGTGGTTATAAATACTATACTGGTGTTGAAATAGGATACAAAGATTTTAGTGATTCTAATCAATCCGTAGCGCTTCCAGTTGCTGCAATTTTGAGTATATTAAAATCTGAATATAGTGTGTCAAGTATGATTTATAAGGATGAAAGAAAAATAGGAGAAAGAACACAAACACCTGTTGTTATTGGCATGAATTCTGATGAAAATACTATACGAAATACAATTAATGATATTTCAAACATCGCAAATAATCTATTGTTTAGAAAAATATTATATAAGTACGATCCTGAGAAAGAACAAGCAAAAGTAACGTTATATTTATCAATCATGCATCCAATTACAAAACTAAATGTAATTGAAACAGTTGAAAATACTAAAATACAATGAAGATTTTATCTGGACAGTATAAAGGTTTGGAAATAAAAACGGATAAAAATCTATCATATCGCCCCACGTCATCTAGAGTAAGAAAAAGTATTTTTGATATTTTGGGCAGTCTTCAAAAATTATCTGTATTGGATATTTTTGCAGGTAGTGGAATATTAGGATTCGAAGCCGCTAGCAGGGGCGCAACAAAAATTTCATTTGTTGATAATAACAGGAAAGCTATTCAGTTGATAAAATCAAATAGTTATCTTTTAAAGAATGAAGTCGAGATAAATTTATCTTGTAGTAAATGGGATAAATTTTTAAAAAAGAAAAATCTATATGACGTAATATTTGCAGATCCTCCTTATGGAAAAGTTGATATTGCGCAACTTACGGAAAAATGCTTGAGCTCATTGTTAAATAGTGGTAGATTTATTTTAGAATCGTCAAGAAGAGATATTATTCCATCTGGTGGTACGACAAGAAATTATGGCGATACGATAGTAACTATTTGGACTAAAAGTGTATGAAGAATATTATATATCCAGGAACTTTTGACCCAATAACAAATGGTCATTTAGATATTGCAGAAAGAGCATCTTCTCTTTTTGATGCAGTGATGATTGTAATCGCGAACAACCCGCGAAAGAATTCTTTATTTACTATTGATGAAAGGATTGATTTAATTGATCAATCTACTGAGCATTTAAAGAACGTCAATGTAAGTACAACGGAATCATTAATTGTAAATTTTGCAAGAGAAAATAATTCGGTAGCATTGATTCGTGGTCTTCGATCAATAAGTGACTTTGAATATGAATTTCAAATGGCACTTATGAATCGCTCTCTGGCGCCAGAGATCAGTACTTTATTTATGATGCCTGATGAAAAATATATGCATTTAAACTCTACTGTAGTAAAGGAAATTGCTGCATTAGGTGGAGATATATCTACTTATGTTCCAGAAGTTGTTAATGCTGCGTTAAAATCTAAATTAAGTAAATAAACTAATATATATTCTTTCGCAGAATTTTCTGCATTAAAGACAATTTAACTTATTTTTTATGCCTACATACGATTACATATGCAATGAATGCGGTGAAAGGTTTGAATATTTTCAACCAATGTCATCGCAGCCATTAACTGAATATCCTCATTGTAAGGAGGAAGATTGCAGCGTTCAAAGGCTAATTAGTGGTGGGTCAGGGTTGATTTTTAAAGGATCGGGATTTTATTTAACCGATTATAAAGATTCTCCAAAAGAAAAAAATAAGAATAATAAATCAAAGAAAAAGTCTGATAAAAAGATTAAAAAAGAAAAAACCGTAGATACTGCAAAAAGTGAGAAATAATTATGTCAGGTAATCCTATAGATAAAGCAAGCGAACATTTTAAGAAACTATTAGAAAATCAACTTGCCCGAATTAAAAGAATGGAGCAAGGAGAAGAGAAAACTAACTATTCTGAATTAGATACGTTGAATATTGGTATAATAGGTGGAGATGGTATTGGCCCATTTATTGCTGAAGAAGCACAAAGGGTTTTAGAAACACTGTTATCAAATCAATTGGCTGAAGGAAAGATTACTTTTCAAGTAATTGATGATCTAACAATTGAAAAAAGAGCAGAGGTTAATCAAGCAATACCAGATGATGTATTAGAAAAAATTAAACAGTGTCATGTAACATTGAAAGGACCAACAACTACCCCAAGAAAAGGCGATCCTTGGCCAAATATTGAAAGCGCTAATGTTGCAATGCGTAAAGAACTGGACTTATTTGCAAATGTTCGGCCTGTACGGGTACCAAAAGATGGTATTGATTGGGTATTTTTTAGAGAAAATACTGAAGGTGCATATGCATTAGGTAGTAACGGGGTAGATGT
>JAZAOA010000036.1:0-9445 GCA_036228285.1 Fidelibacterota bacterium | reverse complement strand
GCTGAATCAACAACAATTGAAGTGAAATATCCAACAGTAGATAAGGAAAACTGGTATTACCAAGTTGGATTTATGCCCATAATCGAAGATATACAAATAATAAGTAATTCGGATAATTCTCAGATATTATCTCAAACAAAAATTCTCATGCAGAGAGTATTAGATCGGTTTGCATTATCCTTGATTGAAAATCCTTAATATTAAACTATTCATTTATTTTTTAGCTAAAAAAGAATAGTATATGGCTTCAAACTAGCAAATAATATTTGATTTAAGAGGTAGGCCATGAGTGAATATATCAAAATACAAACTGAAGACTCAATTTTAAAGATAGGTTTTAATCGACCTGAAAAGAAAAATGCATTGAATTCTGAAATGTATTATTCAGTTAGAGATGCCTTGGTATCTGCTAAAGATGATTCAAAAATACGCGTGATAGTATTATATGGAGAAGGAGAAGATTTCACTTCTGGAAATGATGTAAAAGATTTTTTTACGTTTGCTACGACAAAAATGTCTGATGGGAATGATATACAATTTCCTGCAAAAGAATTTTTAGATGTTTTAATACCATATAATAAACCTATTATTGCTGCTGTTGATGGTGCAGCGATAGGAATTGGCGCAACGTTGACACAGCACTGTGATCTCGTTTATGCTTCAAAAGAAGCAAAGTTTCTCATGCCATTTGTAAATCTTGGATTAAATCCTGAAGCTGCTACTTCTTTTGTTCTCCCTAAATTAGTGGGATATCATAATGCTGCAGATATTCTACTTTCTGGAAATATATTTACTTCTGAAAGAGCATATGAGATGGGCTTTATTAATGGCGTTATTGAACAAACAGAATTAATGGATTTTGTAATGGATAAGGCAAAAAATATTTCTGAACTAGCTCCAACACCAGTGCGTTTGGCAAAGAAAATGATGAAAGAACATTTTATTGATCAATTAATTGAAGTTAATCAAAAAGAGTTTGATAGTTTTATAGAAAGAATGAAGTCTCCTGAAGCTTTAGAAGCTATGCAGGCGTTTATGCAAAAAAGAGAACCGGATTTTTCTAAATTTGATTAATAATATTTAATATAATAGCAGGAGAATAAAATGAAACAATATCTTATTGGATTAACTACCGGAATGATTTTATCATCATGTGTGTTTTTCTTTATGGGTCAAACTAATTATAAATTGAAGTCATGGGAAGCCAGGCCTGAAAAATCTAATGATGAAATTTTCTCATTGCTAAAAGATATTCAAATTGATATTAAAGATGGAATTAATTGCGAAGGTGGATATGTTGAATATGTTACACGAGGTGTTAAAGTTGATTGTGACTAATAATTTCACAATAGTATCAAAAATTATTTGATTATTTCTTATGCCTAATAAATCTGCAATTAACTTAATTCAAGCAGAGATAGATGCGCTTAATTCTCTTCTAGATACGATAGATGATTCTTTTGATAATGTAGTGGACTTGATAGTTAATTGTTCTGGAAAGATAATTGTAATTGGGATAGGGAAATCTGGACATGTTGGCAATAAAATGGCAGCTACATTTGCTAGTCTAGGTACTCCAGCATTCTTCTTACACGCTGGAGATGCTGTTCATGGGGATTTGGGAATGATCGGAGATGAAGACGTTTGTATTTTAGTCTCATATAGTGGAAATAGTTCTGAATTAATTGAAGTGTTAAAGCCAATTAAAGGTATTGGTGCTAAAACTATCTCAATTACTGGAAACCCTGAATCAACTTTGGCAAAACAAACTGACTTACATCTTGATATTGGTGTTCGCACTGAGGCTGACCCTTTAGGTCTGGCACCTACTTCTAGTTCAACTGCAACTCTTGTTTTAGGGGATGCGTTAGCAATTGCTGTCATGGAGACAAGAGGGTTTAAAGAGAAAGATTTTGCAGATCGACACCCAGGGGGTATGTTAGGTAAAAAACTATTACTTACTGTAGATCAAATATTCCATGAAGGCAATTCTATACCATTAGTAACTAAAAATGATATAATACAAGAAGCGTTACTAATCATTTCTGAAAAAGGACTTGGCTTTACAGGTGTAGTAGATGAAAAGGGTATTTTAATTGGGATAATTACAGATGGAGATATTCGCAGGGGATTTGAAAAAGGAAATGATGATTTATTCAATCAAAATGTAGAATCTATTATGACAACTTCACCTAGAAGTATTGCAACAAATACATTGGCTATAAAAGCATTAGAGATTATGGAAGAACATAGTATCACATCACTTTTCGTTCATAATCAAAATAATCCAGATGAATTAAGAGGCGTAATTCATATCCATGATATACTTAATTCAGGTATATAACATTCACATACAAAATTGTTTAGTTTACTAGACCATATATGAAATTGCATTGGCTAGATGTTTTTTCTCTTATTACATATTTATTTATAATTATTGCTGTAGGAATATATTTCTCACGAAAAAACACAACAACTGAAGGGTATTTTGTAGGAAATAGATCCTACTCAGGTTGGGTGATTGGGTTAAGCATGATTGGCACTTCTATCAGCTCAATTACATTTCTTGCCTATCCTGCAGATAGTTTTAAAACTTCTTG
This sequence comes from Fidelibacterota bacterium, assembly GCA_036228285.1. Classification (GTDB taxonomy): domain Bacteria; phylum Fidelibacterota; class Marinisomatia; order Marinisomatales; family TCS55. Next base: position 6,845 of record JAZAOA010000036.1, on the reverse strand, counting down.
GTTACGATTTTTACCAAACATTGTTCTGCCCATTGTTATTATAACTTCTGCTTATTTATTCCTTCCTTTTTTTAAAAGAAATAATATTTTATCTGCATACGAATATCTTGAAGATCGATTTGGTCCCTCTATACGAACTTATGGTGCAATCACATTTTTAATTGGACAACTGGTTCGAATAAGTCTCATATTATATTTATTATCATTGATGGTTCATGAAGTAACCAGTTTGACTGTACTACAAAGCATAATCCTATCAGGGATTACGGTAGGTTTATATACAATCCTTGGTGGAATTGAAGCAGTGATTTGGACAGATGTTATTCAAACAGTTACTCTAGCATTCGGCGGTCTAATATGTATTGGTGTTATCATCTATCAGTTGCCAGATGGTTTTAATCAAATTATTGATATTGCATTATTGAATAATAAATTAAGTTTTTCTGAGTTAAAAGATGGTGTATTGCATCCCGTATCTTGGGGGATATCATTATCAAATAAAACAGGAATAATGATGATATTTTTAGGATTGACATGGTTTTTTCAAGAATATATTACTAATCAAAATATTATTCAGAGATATGCAGCGACAAGAAATGAATCGGAAGCACGTAAAGCCATGTTTATTTCTTGTTTAAACATTCCTATCTGGGCTTTTTTCATGTTTTTGGGTACTGCATTATATGCGTATTTCCAGGTTTATCCATCGGATACTGCTACTGAAATGTTAATTGGAACACGTAATGCAGAAGATATTGTACCATATTTTATCATAAATTATTTACCAGCAGGTATATCTGGGTTGATTATTGCTGCTGCGATTGCTGCTGCAATGTCTTCCTTAGATTCGAGTATTAATTCTATTTCTACTGTAAGTGTTCATGATATATATAGACGTCATTTAGTAACGAATAAAAATGATATACATTATTTACATGTTGCATGGTATGTGGCAACATGCGCGACAGTGATTATGATTATTGGTTCCTGTATTTTAGCATTTTCAAAAATTAATACATTACAAGATACGTATAATACAATCGGATCTGTAGTCATGGGAGGTGTCCTTGGTTTATATTTATTAGGTTTTTGTACTAAACGTGGAAATGAAAAATCTGTTTGGTATGGTATAGTATTAACAATCATGTTTTCCTTATGGACAGTGTTGGCAAAATACAACTTGCTTCCAGAATGGTTACAAGCGCCATTTGATTTATACTATACTGGTATTTTAGGACAGATAGTTATGTTTGCAGGTATATTTGTTGCTACAATATTGCTTTCAGATACTAATAATAATTTGAAAAATTTGACCATCTGGACAAGAAGTAATAAGTAAAATTGGGAAATTGCTATTTGTAATTATACAGTGTAAGATTAATGAAAGATATTACTATAGAATTTAAATAGCTTTGTATAGCGTATTTATAGACTGGGTCTTCATGGAAGACAATAGCAAGGAACTTAACGGGTTCTTAACTGCTATGAACAAAAAAAGAAATGATCTTTTTTTTACCATTCTTGTCCCCAAAAAATCTCACTTTACACGACGGTTAGATCAATTTAAAAACGTTGAATATGTACAGGATATTGAAAATAGATTTGAAGAGCCTGGCAAAGAAATTTCTTCAATGCCATATATAAATAAATATATATATGATAAGCTTGACACACTTAAAAAAAACCATCAGACTGGATTATCGCGAAGAGATGAGCGTGTTATGAATTTAATGGAAAATATGAGAGAGTCTTTTTTTATGTCTGAAAGATGGGCAGCAACATATAATCCTGCAAATTTCCGATCAGTAAAAGCACATAATGATAAACCTCGATTATTTTGGAGAGATTGGGATGTGGATCTCGTATTGTCATTTCATCCTGCCATTATGCACAAGCATATAAATCATTTTAAGAAAAACACAGATATGGATCCGAAATATATTAGTCTATGTAGTAAACAATATTGGGAAATAATAAAAAAGTGGGATGGGCATCTTTCGATTCCATCAATATTTCGCAATAAAAACAACTATGGTTTTTTTGTTGAAAATAATGATATAGCAATTGAATTATTTTCATCAATAATAGCTTTAAATGATAAGAAACTTTTACAAAAATATGTTAAATCATTAAGCAATATTGATTTCAATTGGAAAAAAAGAAAAACACTTGATTCTTTAAACCATATTATATCTGATGCAGTGGATAATCTTAAACCGTTAAAAAAAGTAAATCCTGCTTATCAAAAAATGAGAAATTTTATTCGTACAAAAAAGTTAGTATCTAAAAGAGAATTGATAAATAAAATGGAATGGGGAAAGTCTTCAAACTTTCACCCTTATCGGAATCGGCTTCGTATGGAAAATAATATACGGTTTATTAATAATCACTCTTATGAATGGATAGCATAATTATGACCTATAATATTATAAAAATACTTATATCTGCCATTTTAATTGCCTTGATTTCTGAGATATCAAAACGTAGTACATTTTTTGGAGCAATTCTTGCTTCTATTCCATTAGTATCTGTTATGGCAATGATTTGGTTATATATTGATACAAACGATTCCTTGCAAGTCGTTCAATTGTCAAAAGGTATATTTTGGCTTGTAATACCATCATTAGTACTGTTTGTTACTTTTCCATATTTTATTCGATTGCAGCTTTCATTTTATACTGCTTTAATTGCAGCTCTTTTTGCTATGGTAGTCACATATTTTATCACTATAGCAGTCTTAGATAAGTTTGATATTCGTTTATAAATTTTTACCTAAAAAATTTCTATTTATTAAATAATATAAAATGAAAATAGGCATATCAACATCATTAAGAATTATCATTCCAATAGTTTGGATTGTCCTTTTCGGCCGTCTACTTAGCAGAGATTATTTTGTTGAAAAACTAGAGATACGTGAGAAACAAGCGATACAAAAAGGGCTTGAGGAATCTTACATGGGTATTTATTTTAAAAATGAACGAATTGGATATGTGAAAAATCACATGATGAAGCCTAATAATGATTCTTTCACACTTGATCAAGAAGCTGTTATGAACTTAAATATTTTAGATAAAACCTATCCTGTTGAAATGAATCTAACCGCTGAATTAGATGATGAATACCTTTTAAGGAGTTTTCAATTTAATTTGATATCTACATTCTATGAGCTACATGCAAAGGGCCAGGTTATAGGTACAGAGATTCATTATAGCATGAATACTGGTAAAGATGAGACCTCCAATATTATCCATTTAAATGAAGCTCCTTTTATTTCAACACATATGAGAAGTTATTTACTTCAAAATAATATTAAAGAGGGTGAGAAATATAAAATTCCCTATTTTGATCCTGTCACTATGTCTGGTCAAGAGTCTATTGTCGAATATAAAGGATTCAAAAAAGAATTCATTAAAGAAAGAGGTCGTATTTATAATTTGCATCATTTTATTGAAACAATAGGTGGTATGCGAATTGATTTTTATCTTGATCAAGATGGTAACGTTATAAAAGAGACTTCACCCACAGGATTTGTATTTTATTCTGAGCCAGAATTTCGCGCTAAAGATATTATATCGAAAGGTAAGGAATTATTAAGCACAGTATCCGTTCCAGCAATTGGAGATATTGAAAATTTATCTGGATTATCAACAATTAGTTATCGCTTAACTCTACCAGAAGATCAAAACTTCGATTTAAATCAAGACCGTCAAATATTTAATAATAATATTTTAACTATAAATAAAGAAGAGATTCCTACTGAGAATGCACGTATTTGTATTGATAATAATAATCTATTAAACGCTACTCCATATATTCAATCTGATAATAAGCTTATATTGGAACAAGCAGAATCAATTATTGCTAATACTACAAATGATCTTCAAAAAGTTAAAGAGTTGATTAATTGGGTTTATGTAAATATTGAAAAAAAACCTGTATTAAGTATTCCCGATGCAGTTACAACGCTACGAACACGTGTAGGTGATTGTAATGAACATGCAGCGCTTTTTGCTGCCTTATCTAGAAGCGTATCTATACCTGCGAGAGTAGCTGCTGGAGTAACTTATCATGATGGAACGTTTTATTATCATGCTTGGAATGAGGTTTGTATAAATGGTAAGTGGATTAGTTTAGACACGACAAATAATCAATTTCCAGCTGACGTATCACATATAAAATTTGTAGAAGGTGAAACAATTGAACAAGTAAAGATAGGCGCTTTATTAGGAAGATTAACCATTGAAATATTAGAGGTAAATAGTTGAAGATGAATGAACAAACCCCAGGAATTATAATTAATAATTTGACTAAAAAATATGGTGATTTTGTAGCAGTTAATAATATCAGTTTAAGAGTTGATCCTGGGAAAATATTTGGTTTTTTGGGACCAAATGGTGCAGGGAAGACTACTACAATTAAAATTCTTGCGGGCTTATTAAAACAAGATATCGGTGAAATTATTATTAACGGATACGATATAAGCACACATCCTGAAAAATGTAAATTTTCTACAGGATATATTCCCGATAGACCATTTTTGTATGAAAAATTAACAGGAATAGAGTTTCTTAAGTTTATTGCAAGCCTATATAGCCTTTCAATCGAATCTTTTGAAAAAAATTCTAATCATTTGATGGGACTATTTGATCTTTATGAATGGAAGGATCATCTTATAGAAAGTTATTCACATGGTATGCGACAAAAATTAATTATGACTTCCGTGTTTATGCTTAATACCCCTATGATAATTGTTGATGAGCCCATGGTTGGCTTAGATCCTAAAAGCGCTAAAATTGTCAAAGAATTATTTAAAAAACATTCTATTAATGGTGGATCTATTTTTCTATCTACACATTCCTTAGAAATTGCAGAAGAGTTATGTGATGAGATTGCAATTATTCTAAATGGTGAGATTAGAATTATTGGAGATATGGAATCATTAAGAAAAGAAGCTAGTCTCCATAATAGTGATCTTGAGGAAGTGTTTTTACAATTAACAGATACAGAAGATCTTTCAAAAGTGATATCAGCTTTAAAAGATATGGATTTATAGTATCCAATGAATCAATATAGATCACAATTCACGTTGTTATGGCCAATGTTTTTGACTGCAAAAAATAGATTTTTTCCATCAGGGAAAATTTCACAAAAATCGATTGGTATTATATTGTTTTGTATTGGGTTATGTTATGCAATATTTAATATTACTTTACGTGTAGTGACTTATTTTCATATGCAAGATGAGCTAGGGATCATCTTGAGTCTTAAAGTCTTTCAAATGGCTTGGATTTTAATTTTTATCATGTTGATTTTTTCATCTATGGTTTCATCAATATCTTCAATCTATTTATCAGAAGATAATGAAATTGTTTTTTCTGCTCCAATTTCTACGGTTAATCTATTTTTTATGCGTTACATATCAGGAACCATTTATACTTCTTGGATGATGATTATTTTTTCACTGCCTATATTTGCAACATATGGAATTGTTTTTCAAACTCCTGTAACATACTGGTTTTTAATGGTTCCTACCTTACTCTCAATTACTCTTACTTCTACCTGTTTGAGTACATTATTAACTATTGTGCTTGTAAAATTCTTTCCAGCTCGTCATACAAAAGATATCATATTATATCTTTCATTATGTTTTGGAGTATTAATCATATTCTTAATTCGATTATTACAACCCGAGGATATGGTTTATTATGATAAATATGGGCACCTTGTAGATTATCTATCAAAAATATCAAAACCAGTTGCTCCTTATTTACCTGCTAGTTGGGCATCAAATTTCCTTTCTCTATATTTGCTGGATCTTGAAATAGATTGGTTATTATTTAGCCTGTTATTGTTGACGCCTATGGTTTTGTATATTTTAGGAGAATGGTGCATGAAAGTTTGGTTTTTTTCAGGATATTCAAAATCACAAGAGTCATTCGGGGGAACACATAGATTTGCAAAGAAACAGTTATATAAACCAGGGATATGGAAGTGGATATTTAATAAGGAAAGTAAAGTTTTTTTACGTGATTCAGTTGAGTGGTCTCAACTATTTATGATTGCTGCTCTAGTAGTAATATACTTGTATAATTTTAAATTACTACCTATTGAACAAGGAGCATTATCTGAACAATTTATCATAAATTTGATTTCGTTTCTTAATATTGGCTTAGCAGGTTTTATTATGACTGCCCTTTCTGCCAGATTTGTTTTCTCATCTATTGGATCAGAAGGAGGTGCTTTCTATCATATCAAGTCATCTCCAATATCTTTACGCCGATTTCTATTATATAAATACTTTTTCTATGCTATACCATTTACTATTTTATCATTAACTCTAATTATTATGAGTAATAGAATTTTACAAGTGGAAGGTCCTATGTGGTGGATTTCTGTTTCCACTAATCTGTTTATTACTTGGGTTGTAGTGGGGCTTGCTTTAGCATTCGGATCAATATATGCTGATTTTAAAGCAGAAAATAAGACTGTTGCAATGGGCAGTATGGGAGCAATACTATTTTTACTTTGTGCAACAGCTTTTCAAATAATCATTATTTTTGTTGGTGCAAATCCTATTTATCGTATAATGAAACGTTGGTTAAATAATTATGCCTTTAATAGCGTTGATCTGTATTTATTAATATTATGGATAATAGTTTCAGTTTTATTATCCGTGGGTATGGTAGTATATCTTTTCAAAAAAGGTATTTATACATTAGAAAACTAATATATTTTAAATATTTCCTTATTCTCTATTTGCTAATAATATAAGTAATTCAATAAATTTTTATGTGGCAGTGTTGTACATAACAAACATGAAAGGAGGTGATCAGTTGTCTAGTTCA
>JAZAOA010000035.1:0-24050 GCA_036228285.1 Fidelibacterota bacterium | reverse complement strand
TATCTTAGATTCCACATTGTAAAACATGATATTTTACCAATTATCTAATTTTATTATTACAAATGCCTCTTGATTTCCAAATGAAAGATGAAAATGGAAATCTCATTTATGATTCAAATGATTATATCCATAGATCAGAAGATAAAGAACCAATAAATATAGAGAACGAGATCGCGTTTGAAATAAATACTGATGATTTCAAAAAAATGGGATTTGATGGTATTATCTCATGGGTGCAAGAAATCGCAGATGATCAAAATATCTTTGATCAAATGATAACAGCATTAAAAAAAGAAAAAAACCTGGCAACTGAAGATATACAAAATGCTGAAAATGATACCATTTTTAATAAAGTTAAACGGATTGTTGAATTAGATATTTGGGCAGAAGCAATTATGGTGGCATTGCGAAGCGCAAATAGGGACCGCTTAGGAGATTGGTGGATGTTTAATAACATGGATTTTTACTATCAGTGTAAAAAAGATTATTTTAGCCAAAGTGGCTTAGATGAAATGTATATTATTTCACAGGTTGATTCCTGGAAGGAAAAAGCAAAAGATCATATAAATGAAATCCGTAAGGACTGGACATCTGTTATGGATAGGAATTTATTGATACGACATTTGGAAGACCTTGATTATGAACCTAGTGTAGATGAAAGACTTCGAATGCGAACAGACTTATTTGCTGCAAGCAGGGATGAGTGGATAAATATCGCTTTGGATAAAAAGAATTTTTTTAATTCAATTAAACATTATGTGATTAAAAGCGTACTTACGGAAAAGCTTTTTTCTGAGGAGATACAAATCTTTTATGGTAAGCAATTACATCAATCATTAGTTATTATGTTATGGACAACTCTTGAGCGAGAATTTGCTCATAAAGATGGGATGTTTCATAATATTGAAGCTCTTTCCCGAGGAAAATTCAAACTAGATAAAGATATTGATAGTGGAGAACTATCAATGAAAATTGATTATAGAAGAAAATTTTAATATCAATTTTTTTATTTTAAATGGATTCCAGTAAAGATAATAATGACAAACTAAAATGGGATTATCCAAATCCATTTACTGTATTTATAAAAGTATCAAATGATGAAATTGATCAATTAGGTCATGCAAACAATCAAGTATATCTTGATTGGATGATGAAAGCAGCACACAAGCATTCCGAAAGCTTAGGTCTTTCTGTTAATGATTATTTATCTATCGGCGTAGCGATGGTGGCAAAGCGACATGAAATAAATTATATGTCTGCAACTTTTCTACATGATGATTTAATTGTTGGTACCTGGATTGCAACAAATGATAATCGATTTCAAAGTATGCGAAAATATCAAATCATTCGCACCAATGATAAGAAAACAATTTTACGCGCTGAAACTGATTGGGTATCTGTCAATATTAAAAATGGAAGGCCACAACGTATGCCAGAAAAGTTTACTCGTTGTTATCAACCCACCATTATATAATTTTATTCATACTTTACTAGAGATACTCGACTGCTATTTCCTGCTGAATCAAAACAACGAAGTTTCACATTCTTTGTTACTTTCACAGGTTTTTCATATAAAGTAGATTTTGTTGTAGGGTCAGAACCATCTAGAGTATAACGAATTTCGAGACCGGGAAATTCTGAATTTGCTTTTAAAAGATTATTTTCAATTACGGCACCTGGTGGTGGTACTCTATAATTAAATCCACCAAAAATTGAATACAATCTTGGAAGATCTTTTCTTGCAATCGAATTAGCGAAAATATTCCAAGAGTTTAATATTTCTTTTTCACGAGAATTCCTATCATCAATAAATTCCCATTCCCGCTCCTTCCAAGCAGTCTCAGAAAATCCAATAATCTTTGGCAAATAATAATATTCCAGCATTGCATCACCTTTAATGGTTTCACTCCAGAGCTGTGCCTGAACTCCAATAATATTCTTTTTATTTTTTTCTTGTAAACGCTCTCTATCTTTAAATGTTTTATCGATATCAATTAGTTGTCCGTTAGGTGTTGTTGTAGTTGTTTTAAACAAATCAAAAGGAGCTGATGCAAAAGCATCTTTAGTGTTATTAAAGCCACCCCAGTATAAACCTGGCTCTTTAGGGTCTTTATCATAAGCAAGATCAAAATAAAAATCTGTAACATTACATAACACTACTTCATATCCTTTGTTTGCTAATCGATACGCTAAATCTTCTTGCCCCCAAGCATTAATCCAAAAGTATGGAATCACTTGTTTATTTACAAATTCGGTGTTGATCTCAGTTCCTCCATCATTTCTATTTTCCATTTTTTGTAAAACAACCTCTTCCCATCCCCCAATTTTTACATCATAATCTTCTAACATATTGACTGCACTACGGAAAAAACTAACTTGAAGATCCATTGGGTGTATCTTTTCTTCCATAGAATCTAAGAATTCATTAACCATAGGAGAATCTGACCAAGATCCCTGAGGGACCTCATCCCCACCTGTATGAAAAAAAGTAAATGGCACACCTGCCTCATTATATAATTCACTAATGCTTTTTATAACTGTCCTATAAAATTTATATACAGATTCTCTTGCTACATTCACGACATTATCATTATAACCCTGAGCAGAATAATATTTTGACTTTTCATTTGGATCAATTAAACGATATTCATTCGCTAAATCTTCTTGTCCTTTTTCCATATAATATTCATATCTTGCTTCCATTGCTTTGATTGCTGCTCTTGCATGACCTGGAAAGTTAATTGTTGGAATAACTGTGATATGCCTTTCAGCTGCATAATGAAGTATATCTATGTAATCTTTTCTAGAGTAATAGCCACTGCCATATGTGTTTTCTTCATAAGCATTTGGTCCGCTCCCATAGGATGGATGAAGTGCCGATGATTCTTTTGATGTATGTTGACGTTGGCCCCCTACCTTGGTTAGCTCTGGTAATTCTTTAATTTCAATGCGCCAACCTTCATCTTCAGATAAATATAACTGTAAATGATTCAATTTATAAAAAGACATGATATCAAGAATTTTAAAAACTGCTTTTTTTGAAAAGAAATTTCTGCAGACATCTAAATGTTGCCCACGATAAGAAAAACGTGGAGCATCTTCAACATAAATATTGGAGACCTCTATACTTGGTTGAGGTGATTGAAAAACGTTTATTGGTAACAGAGATATAAAACTTTGAATTCCATAAAATACACCTGCAGGATCAGAACCAGTAATCATCATTCCGCTTTCAGAAGAAATTTCTAAAACATACGCTTCAGAGGATACATTATTAATTGAAATAGGTTTTGTTCCTAAAACAATTGCTTTACCTCCTTTATAGTCCTTTTGAAGAATTGAGAACTTTCTCCCCGTAAATTCATACAATTTTTCTCTGAGATAATTTGCTTCAGACTTAAGATCTTCAGAATAATAAATTTGCAAAGCATCATTAATTAATAGACTACCTTGATTTGCATGAACTTTAAACGGTGTTGGAATAATTTTATGTAGTTCATCTTCATCTAATAATGAAAGTGAATTATTTGCCTGATACCGAGTTTTTGAGTTTGGGATTGGAACTGGATCATTTTTCCCTCTATTAATCTTTTCTGGTTTATCAAATGGTAAAATAGAATAATCAGTTATCTTAGAGATATCTTTTTCATTCCCATCTTTATCATATAAAACTAAATATGGATATAGCGGTGCATCAGTTTCTTTTATAATAGAACTTGACATGTCATATTGTATTGTAATTTGATCGCCAGGCGATAATAAAAATGATTCATTCGGAGTAATGGAATACCAATCACCATTAATTTGATTAACACTAGCTTTTGAATTAGAATGATTGGTCACTCTTCTTGGACTCTGCGAATAAAAAATAGCCCACCCTTTATTTCCTAAATTTTGATTAGTTTGATTATGAATAGTAAAAGCTGCTCTGGATGAAGATTCACCTTCAAGATAATTAGATATCATACCCCAGGTAAGTTTATAATTCATAAATTGTTCCTTTTCATTGTTATTCTTATTCGAACAACTAAAGGAGATAACTATTAAGATATTTAAAAATATAAATTTATTCATAGGATAATGTAACTAGTTTTACAAAAATATATGTTAATTATACACTACAAGTCATATTTTTAATCCCTTAGAAACATGAGGAAAATTATGAAATCCAAAATATTATTCTTTATTTCGCTGTATATATTTGTTTCAGGCTGCACTATGGTTAATCATAGTATCCCAACATCCATGATTTATTTAAGTGATTTAAATATTTCTGATGAGGTTTGGGGACAAGCAAAATCTACGAAGATACTTGGAATAGATTTTCAAAGATTACTAAAAAGAAATATCGAATCAGCAAATGTTGGTCTATCTACAACAAGTATTCCATCAATAACAGCAATAAACTATGGCGGAACTGATTTTCAAATTATGGGATTAACAATTATTGATACGGAGTCACTTGCATTAAATGATCTCTTAAATAAAAATAAAGAATATGATGTGTTAATTACTCCAAAGTTTTCAAAAACTACGGAAGGATTCTGGCCTATTTATTGGACAGAAACTGTTATGGTGAAAGCTCGTATTGGTACTATTAAATAATAACATGATTATTATATAATGAATGTAAATATTGCATTATTATCGATTAGTTTAATCGCAATATTTGGATTTGTTTCTGAAATATTATTCCGTCGGACGAATATCCCCGATGTAATTTTTCTTATTATTATTGGTTTTATGATTGGTCCAAATGGATATGGTTTTACATCTCCAGAAGATCTTGCTTCTATTGCTCCTGTTGTGACGACGTTCACTTTATTAATTCTAATTTTTGATGGTGCATTTAATATTAATCTTTCCTCCTTGATTCGAGAGTTTTCTTCTAGCCTGGTACTAACTATTTACAATTTTGTTATTTCAACTGTTATTGTTGGCGGTGTTTTTTATTATATCCAAGAATTTCATCTTGGTGGAATATCCATGATGGGAGCTTTGGTGATTGGTTTTTCTCTTGCAGGGGTTTCTTCATCTTTTGTCATTCCTATATTGAATCAAATTCGTGTAGGAGGAAAACTATTTTCTAGATTGGCCCTTGAATCAGCTTTGACAGATGTTTTCTGCATAGTTGCAACATTATCTGTTATTGAGGTATACACTACTGGAATTTTTGGTCTTCAAAAAACGCTTTCTTATCTTATTGAATTATTCGCAATAGCAGGGTTTATGGGCGTTATAGGTGGTATAATTTGGATAGTGATAAGAGTATTTGAAGAACAGAATTATATAATCACTATTGCTTATTTAATTCTACTTTATTTGGCAACAGAAAACTTTGGTGGAAATGGCCCAATTGCTGCATTATTTTTTGGATTAATTTTAAATAATTCAAAACAACTATCTTCTATAAAAGAAGGAATTCTTGCAAGATCGGTTGAGGATAAGAAAAAAGCGGTTCAAGGTGATTTGGGAATTGAAGTCACATCGGCTAGTGAGGAAAAATTTTACCATTTAATCTCTTTTTTCCTCAAAGCATTTTTCTTTATTTATGTTGGAATTCTTCTTGATGTTACGGATCAAACGGCTCTAGTTGTTGGGGGAATTCTATCTATCTTAATTATGATAACACGTACTGCATCCATGCCCTTAACAAAAGGAATGCCTGGAGCTCAGCGAAAACTAGTAAATGCAGTGTTTGCACGTGGCCTAGCTGCTGCTGTATTAATTCAAGCTGTAATCCAGGCAGGAATGCCTGGAGCAGAATACCTTGCCAGAGTGGTATATGTTGTCATTATTGGAACGATTATGTTAAGCTCGATAAGAGTATTTATTTTGAGACTAAGCTTATCAAAAAAGGAAAAAAAATAAATTATTTATAATTCTCTTTTCTTTTCCAGACTTTCTTCAAATAATTCTTTGCTTCTTTACTACTTAGATCAGAATACAGTTTATCATATAACTCATCTTTATTCATCTTATTCGCCTTTTTTGCAGCTTGTTTAATATTTGTTTTATCAATAAGAGCCTTTGATACATTTCCTACTCCCGTATTATAAGCAGGAATCGCACAAATATATGCACGTTCATCATCACGTATATCTGAAAAATAATGATGTCTAATCATCGAAAGGTATGCGCATCCAAGCTCAACGTTATTCCTAGGTTTATAAAGATATCTGCCTGTAATAAATTTATCTTTTTTATAAATCCATTGGTAAGCATCACGAGCACCTGTTTTTGGAACTAACTGCATTAAGCCATATGCAGGAACATGTGATTTGGCTTTTGGATTAAATGCAGATTCTGTTTCTGCAATCGCCAAGGCAATTTCAGTTGGAATATTAAATCGTCGCGCTTCTATCTCTATAAGTTCTTTGTATCTTTCTCTGCGCTTTTCCATATGATCATCACTAAGTGGAATTTTAATCGAAATTATTGTACGTTTTTTTCCATCTTTTGCAAAATGCATTCGTACTTTTTTGGTTTGGCCACTTATAAGATCCTTAGCAGCACTTAATGTATTCCCAACCCCCTCAACGGCTTTTCCACCTGCATCAACTAGTTGATCTTTTAAAATAGGTTGGCCATCATCCCCTTTTTGTTTTAAGAGATTTGATAATTGTTTTGTAAAAGAGGAATTAACATTTCCATCATTATTTGATTCATCATCTTCCTCTACTTGAAAAACAAACATTGATATGATATTTAATAATCTAGAATTAGCAGAAAAAAACTTATTGTGAATGATATCTTTGTTAGAAAATAGATTATCGAAATCATAATTATATTTTAACTCATAAGAATCATATTGAGGGTCTTCTTCATCTACAATTACTTCAATTGTAACCTCACCTTTTTCAAAATCGACAATTGTTCTTGAAGATAGATCTTTGCTATAAGTAACATATGATTTTGATGTTGATTCTTCATAGGTATCCCATTTTTTTTCAACTGCATTTTTGAATTTTTCTCTTTTTTTCTTAAGTCTTTCCTCAGATTCATCATATTTCTTTGTCACTTTTACATCATCCAATCCAAATGGATCTAACCCATTTAAAGAAATTGTTGTATCGTCTTTCGGGCCAAAAAAAGCAATAATAATAAATGCTGCAGGAACCAATGCGATAAGGGAATAAACAATTAGTGAAATTTTATTATTCATTATTTAATCAATAGATATCCTAAAAAGGTACTCTGTTTTATTGGTCATGATCAATATAATTATATTTGTGATTAGTACAAATATACTCAATAACTAATTAATTCTGAATGCGCGCATTATATCAATTTTATACGGATAAGTTCCACATTTTTTGACCAATTTTTTCTGATTGTGATAATACGCACAAAAACAGTCTTTGCTAATAATTTGCTGGAACTGAATGCCTACTAGCTATGTAAAACATTACGATTGCAAAAAATAGCAATCAGAAACAAAATGAAAAAGGAGTATAAAATGAATAAATACAAAACAAATCGTGGCAGAGTAGTTTTCGTAACACTTTCTTTCAGTATCATAGCAGGTTTAATGATATTGAGTGCCAATAATAATAATGCACCAGAATTATCTTATGAGGCTTCTTATGAAGAACCTTCACAGGAAGTTGTATTAGATGATCGTGCTGAAGAATATATTGCTGACGCAATTGAAGCAATCGATGTAATAATTGAGGAAAACTTAAGTGTTGATGAAGAATTAGATTCTTCAGAACCATCAACATTTAATGAAGCTTTTTCTCAGGCTCGTGCCCTTCTTGGATCAGGTAATGAATTTACCTGGAAAGGTCAGCAGTATACTACTTCCTATGCAGAAGAACTTGCTGCTAATGTTGCACCAGTTGAAGAAGAATCAGATGAATTAGAATCAGAAGATGATGGCGAAACAAAATTCACTGCTGACGATGAAGAGGATGTTTACTCAGCTGTTTTAGAGTCTAAAGACTAAGTCAGCTATTGGAGAACATCACGCATACAATCCAATAAACGGGTCTGAAATCATCAGACCCGTTTTTGGTTAGCGGGTAATAAAAAAATGAAATACATATTCACAATATTTTTAATACTGATCTTTATTACTGAGCACTTTTATCCTGTTACTAAACCTAATTCAGCATCACAGGATATAAGTGTAGTAGAAGACAATATTTGTTTAAGCGCATGTGATTTCCCGATAAAATCAACAGAGAAAAAAATTGTCAATGATATATGGCAGATATTAAAAAATGAATTAAGCTGGAATACCTATAATAATAAATCTATCG
The DNA here is from genome assembly GCA_036228285.1 of Fidelibacterota bacterium. Lineage (GTDB taxonomy): Bacteria > Fidelibacterota > Marinisomatia > Marinisomatales > TCS55. The sequence goes on along the minus strand of JAZAOA010000035.1, from coordinate 15,786 downwards.
TGCAAAATGAGATTGATCGAATCAAAAATCATGGAGCATGGTATTTCAATTATTTATCTGAACAAGCACGACCATATTTACATTATGTAATAAAAGAAATTAAACGTAGAGAGCTTCCAGTAGAATTAGCTTTATTACCATTTATTGAAAGCAACTATGATCCAAATGCTTTTTCTCATGGTAGCGCAGCAGGTTTTTGGCAAATCATCCCAAGTACAGCTCGGCAATATGGTGTGCCAATTAATAACTGGTATGATGGTCGTAGAGATATTGTATTATCGACAAATGCTGCTTTAGATTATTTAACTCGACTGCACAAATATTTTAATGGGGACTGGTTACTTGCAATAGCAGCTTACAATGCAGGTGAAGGAACAGTTTCGTATATACAAAAAAGAAATGCTACTTGGGGTAAAAATACTGATTTTTGGTCATTAGCTTTGCCTACTGAAACAAAACAATATGTACCAAGGTTTCTAGCATTAATACATATAATAAAACACGGTAATTCATTTGGCATTGAATTACCAGAGTTAAATAATGAAGAGCAATTCAAAGTTGCTTATTGGCCAACACAAATTGACTTAACTGCAATGGCTGATATATTAAATATTTCTCTTAGGGAGATTTATAAATTAAATCCAGGGTTTAATGATTGGCAATCTCCTCCAAATGGACCTCATCAAATTATAATTCCAACAAAACATTCTATCTACTTGAATGAATTAATAAATGAATTACCAAAAAATAAAAATGTTCAGTGGGTTCATTATAAAATCAAAAATGGGGATTGTTTAAGTACAATTGCAAAGAGGTATTCAACTACTGTATCATTAATTAAAAAAGTAAATAAATTATCTTCAAATATAATTATAGTGGATCATGAACTGTTAATACCTAAAACAATTAATCAAGTAAATAATGATCATGAACCACATTATACTGAATATAAAATAAAAAAAGGGGATTCGCTTTGGGGCTTAAGTAAAAAATTTAATGTTTCAATAGATAAAATTGCTATGTGGAACAATGTAGATAATAAAGATTATTTAAAAATAGGTAAGACTATAAAATTATATACTTGTGAAAATCAACATGATATTTCAAGACCTGAAACAATTCAAAAAGTTGCATATCATGTAAGAAATGGGGATTCTTTAGTCCGTATAGCAAACAGATTTAATGTATCAGTATCAGAATTAGTTACATGGAATCGAAAAGTGAAAAAACAACCAGAACTAATTTATCCAGGTCAATACCTAGTTATTTATGTAGATATTACTCAACAACATTTTGATGCTTGATCAGAAATTGAAAAATTTTCTGTATTTCCATTTTTCAATTTTAGGGTCATAATAAGTAATTAGAAGCAGTATACTTATTGTACAAAAAATAAAAATTATCCCACTTGGTGTTCTTGCAGTCCAATCTACCCAAGGCCAAGGCCAACTAAAGAATGCCCAATTCATCACAAAATAAAAAATGATATTTATACCTAATGTATAACGAATAAACTTGATTCCGCCCGTATCATCATTTTGTTTTCTGGATAATTTTAAACAAAACCAACTAATCAAGATCATTGGAATTATAAAATATACTATCCATCCAATTAATACCGAAATCTCACTGTTTCTATAAGCTAAAAATCTTAATGTTTTTCCAGCAATTGGTAATGCAGTAATTGGTAAGCAAATCAGAAACGGCCACATTCGACCTCCCATAATCGCAATGATGGGAATTACGCCCATCGTTATTGCGCGATCTGCAAACCAATCAAAAGTCGAAAAAGATGTAAAGTTCCATGTTAAAAGAGCAATAATATGAACAACTAATAAGAATGACTCCTCTTTAACGCTTATTTGAAAAGAACTATTATCACTGTTTGATGAAATATGATTTCTATTATACCATAATCCAAGTGCAATAATACAAGCAAATACCACACCAAATGTTATTTCCATCATATTCCACCAATTAATGAATGGATAAATTGAAGCAAGTAATCCATTTTTAATTTGATCCATATTCCATGCATGAAAAGCTTGTACAGATTGTCCTAAAGTAAAACCAAGCCCTCCTGCTAACATACCCCATAATGTCATGTTGCGAGCTAAAATATCTTTTTTAATGAAACCGATATAAGAAAACAAAAATGCTAGGGCAAAAAGTAACCCGCCCCATTGTTCTCTTCTTGGTTTTAAATTTTCTCCTGGCTCCCAGTACCAGTCATCGGAAAAATAAATAGAAGGTAATTCTTTATTCCCAGGATTAAATGGTTCATTTAAAATATATATACCAAGATATAGAAAGAAAATTGAGACGAATAATATTAATAGTACTTCAAATAGCGTATATCGTTTACCACCTAATCCCAAACCTAAAAACAATCCAAAAAAACCAATCCAAATGGCGCCTTTTATAAATGTACCAATTAACCCCCATCTTAAAGCAGCTAAATTTCCTATTAAAGGTAAGTCTTGAGTTAATCCTAAAGTTTGACCATATGTCATTGCTCCTCCAAAACCAATTGCTACTGTGGAAAGCGCAACTGCTTTTGCAATATTTATGGGATTAAATTGATGTGCAAAAAAATAAACAAGAACCAATGCAACCAAAAGTCCGGCCAGCATTGCTCCAGTTTCATGTCCATATTGTCCTCGTATGCCCCATCCCATCCCTCCAGCTAAAGATGCAAAAAACATTGGGGCAAGTGGATTTTTTATTTTGCTAATCATTATTATCTCGGTTCTAAAGCAGCATATTGTTGCCAAAACTCAATAGATTTTGCCCAATCTTTACTTGAATATTTTGCTTTAGTCCCTCCTGCTAATTCTAATTGATTTCTCATCATTGTTACGGGCCCCATTGGCATATAGTCAACACCTTCTGGTAGCGCATGGAAGCTAATTAATTCCCACTCAAAATCTGTAGATTGTTCTTCATTTTCTAATAAAACATCATGATGATATAATATTAATTCTACTTTTCCAGCACGCAGTAATTCTCCAGATTCTGCGCGTACTTGAATATAAAAATTTTCCCCATCCCTTCTTTGTACATATTTTGCCAACAATTTTGTTGTGGAATTAATTCGTACAAATGGACATATAAATTCATGAGTTAAGCTTGGATCAACATCAATAATGCGCACCCCTGATCTATATCCTTCTTTATAAAAACCTGATGCCATTTGTTTATCAGCATGATCAGCAATTTCTTCAAAAGATAATGTATTTGTAAACGATTTTCCAGATCCTTCTATTTGACGAAGCACAAAATCGTTTACTGCAACACGATGATTCATATATTATTTCTCCAATTTCTTTGCTTAAATATATTTTGTCATTTTGAAGAATAATAGTTTTGATCGAACTTCTTTTAAGGTATTTATATGATAAAACTTGTTTTATTACGTCACGGAGAAAGTCAATGGAATCTGGAAAATCGTTTCACAGGATGGACTGATGTGGACTTAACCTCGAAGGGTGAATTGGAAGCAAAATCTGCAGGGAAAGTTTTAAAAGAAAATGGATTTTATTTTGATTATGTTTATACATCCGTATTAAAACGTGCCATTAGAACCATGGAAATTTGTTTATCTGAAATGAAAATTAAAAATATTCCAATTGAATATAATTGGAGATTAAACGAGCGCCATTATGGAGCATTACAGGGTTTAAATAAATCTGAAACAGCGGAAAAATATGGCGATGAACAAGTTTTACAGTGGCGTAGAAGCTATAATGCGCCCCCACCTGCTCTTGAAAAATCAGATTCGAGATGGCCAGGAAATGACTCTAAATATTCTAATATTGATCAAAATGACATTCCAGCTTGCGAGTGTCTAAAAGATACAGTGGAAAGGTTTTTACCATATTGGAATAATTCAATAAAACCTTCAGTACAAAATGGAAAAAGAGTTCTAATAGTGGCGCATGGGAACTCACTTCGTTCATTAGTGAAACACCTTGATAATATATCGGATGATGATATAATTAGTTTAAATATTCCAACAGGGATCCCATTGATTTACGAATTGAGTGATGATTTAAATCCAATAAAAAGTTATTATTTAGGAAACAAAGAAGAGATTGAAAAGGCTATCTCTTCAGTTAAGAATCAAGCAAAAACTTAATTGCTTTTATTCTTGAACAATAGCTAGCCCTGTTGGCATATGCATATTGTTCATATTCATTTCTCCATCCATATTCATATTTACATCTGAAAAAAATATTGTATGTAATAAAACCATTGAATTCGCATCAAGAATATATACCGCATCTCCCATAGATGAACCTACCAATAATTTACTATCATCAGCTGTAAGCGCTACACCATGAGGCATTATCAGATTTTCAGTAACAAATGTTCTTGTATTTCCATTTAAAAGATCTGTTTGAACTACGTTGTTGGACATTCTATTTGTAGTATATAAATAACGATCATCTTTCGATATATCCATATGCCAAGGCATTATTCCTGTTGCATAATTATTTAAGCTATCTCCATTTAGTGTATTAAAAATTCTGACTTCATCTTTTCCAGAACAGGAAATAAATAGTTGGGAGTTATCATTATTTAAAATGATTTCCAATGCATTATATATATTATCATTAATTCCATAATTAACTGGTACATCATATCCTAATTGAAAGTTTTGTGATTGATAATTCGTAGGTCCAAACGTGGATGTGGGAATTTTGAAAAAGTGAGAGGCCTCATTGCTTGCTACCCAGAGAGTAGAACCATCATTGCTTAGCGCTATCCCATGTGGAGATGATGCACCTACATCTTCCGTATTTAATATCTCCATTGATTGTGCATCAATTTGATGAATTAGTTGAGAACTAACTCCATCCATTCCCATGCTTGGCATCGGCATAAATCTTGAAACATATAAAATCTGTCTTGCTCGATCTATCTCCATTAATGCAGGTTGATTACCAACAAAAACTGAGTCTAACAATTGATCTGTATCTAAATCAAATTTGCATACATATCCAGAGGATATTAATGTAACATACCAAGTGCGATGGATTTCATCAATTACAATATAATGTGGTCGGTCACCAGTGTTTATAAAATCAACTTCTACTTCATTAATTAATTCACCGCGGTCAACATCAATTATTGCAATTTTATCGGATCCTTGAAGTGCTACATAAGCTTTGGTGTATGGCCCATCTATAGTTTCATTTTCACTACATGATAACAGAATTGATAATGTTAAAAGAGCTAATATTTTCGAATTATTTATCATACTTTGTATAAATATTTATTTTATAATGATGAATATTAGATAAAATTTGAAACCAAATTTTACGCCTTATTCTTTATATCATTTAAATTGTTAAAGTTAAGTGTCTGCAATTTATAAATTATTAAATTAAATCTTATGTCAAATTCAATTATACAGCCACATGGTGGAAAACTATGTAATTCATTTATTCAAAAAGAAAATCTATATGATATTAAAAATGAAATACTTGGTTTAAGATCATGGTCTTTAACTGATAGGCAGTTGTGTGATGTAGAATTGATATTAAATGGTGGATTTTCTCCTTTAGTGGGGTTTATGAATCAGGATGATTACGATAGTGTTTGTGAAAAAACAAGATTACAAAATAATCATCTTTGGCCGATACCAATTACATTAGATATTACCAGCGAACTGGCTGATAAATTAGTAACTAATGAAAAATTAGTTCTGAGAGATAAAGAGGGCTTTGCCATTGCTCTACTAACAATTAATGATATATGGGTTCCAGATAAAGGTAAAGAAGCACAAAATATCTATGGAACAACAGACACGTATCACCCAGGAGTAAATTTTTTAATAAATGAAACTCACCCCACTTATGTTGGTGGTACAATACAAGGTATAAATAGCCCAACACATTATGATTATCCAGAATTAAGACACACCCCTTTTCAACTAAGAGAATTATTTAAAAAATTAAGATGGACTAATATTATTGCTTTTCAAACGCGGAATCCTATGCATCGAGCCCATGTTGAACTAACTAAAAGAGCATTAAATGAAAATAATGCAAAGCTATTAATCCATCCAGCAGTTGGAGTAACAAAACCTGGAGACGTTAATCATTATACTAGAGTCAGATGCTATAAAAGTATAATGGATAAATATGATAAAGATATGGCTGCATTAAGTTTATTACCTTTAGCAATGCGCATGGCGGGGCCACGAGAAGCGCTTTGGCATGCGATTATTCGAAAAAACTATGGATGTAATTTCTTTATAGTGGGGAGAGATCATGCTAGTCCTGGATTAAATAAAAATAATAAACCCTATTATGGTCCTTACGATGCTCAAGAAAATCTAAATGAACATTCAAAAGAATTAGAAATGAATATTATTCCATTTAAGCAATTGGTATTTGTCAAAGAAAAGAAATCTTTTATGGAAATAGATAAAGTACCAAATGATTGCACTGCCTTATCTGTATCAGGGACAGAGCTACGTGATATGCTGGATAAAGGAAAAATAATTCCAGAATGGTTTTCGTATCCAGAAGTTGTAAATGAATTACAAAAACAACGCCCCCCTCTAACAAAAAGAGGGTTTACTATTTTCTTTACAGGATTATCAGGGTCAGGGAAATCTACACTCGCCAATGGATTATTGGTAAAATTGCTTGAAGATGGAAGAAGGCCTGTTACCTTGCTTGATGGTGATATCGTTCGTACCCACCTATCAAGTGAATTGGGATTTTCTAAAGATCACCGTTCACTAAATGTGAGAAGAATAGGTTTTGTTGCAAGTGAAATTACAAAGAATGGCGGAATAGCAATTTGCGCTCCAATAGCTCCCTATCGATTAGATCGTCAATTTAACCGTGAAATGATAAATCCATTGGGTGGATATATTGAAGTATTTGTTAATACCCCTCTGGATATATGCGAACAACGGGATGTAAAAGGATTATATGCAAAAGCCCGTAAAGGATTATTAAAACAATTTACAGGAATAGATGATCCATATGAACAACCAGAAAATGCTGAAATTGTGATTGATACTAGTGATGAAAGTCCAGAAGTCCTTGTAAATGAGATTTTAGATCAAATCCATAAAATGGGATATTGATTATTTTTCTGATAATTCAATCAATAAATCGATAGGGAAAATTCCTGTAGTATGATTATCTGCCCATAGTGGCTTCAAGCCATAATAACCAACAGGCAGTATTTGTCTTAATTGATAACTAGATTCTGTTTTAGGGGGAAGCGTTGGTTTATATACGTTTCCTAAAGCATCCGTCTCTCCTTCACAGCCTGCGCATGGGCATCTATCTCTCAAATTTTTTAAAGAAATTACTGCTTCAGACCCATCTGAAAAGTTTACCAGAAGAAAATCATTTAAGACGTCAAAATCTTCAATATTTTTATCATATTTTTTCATTAATAATAATTTACTATTATTAATTAATAATATTTTATCAATAAATAATAGAAAATTATTTATCAAACATAATTATCTTGTGATTAATTTAATACACACCATTACACTGTATTATTAATGGTATATATACTTATGAATAGAAATTTAATTATAGTTTCCATGATATTGTTGGCAGTAGCAACAAGGCTACTACCGCACCCTCCTAATGTTGCTCCAATAACAGGAATTGCTTTATTTGCTGGGCACCGATTTGGAGATAAAAGATTGGCATTTATTATTCCAATCCTTTGCATGTTTATCAGTGATATTTTTTTAGGATTCCATTCAACTTTACCATTTGTATACTTAGCATTTATTTGTATCTCATTCGTAGGTATTTATTCGAAAAAAATTCATAATGGCACAATTCTTACCAGCTCTACCTTATTTTTTATAGTTACAAATTTTGGTGTTTGGTTGTTGGGATATCCAAATACTTTTGCTGGGCTGATAAGCTGTTATTCATTAGCAATTCCTTTCTTTATTAATACAATTCTAGGTGATTTATTTTTTACGCATACATTAAATTACAGTTTAAATAAAATAGAAAAGAAATATCCTGATTTGGCTTTAGAAGCTTAAGCCTTTGCTTCATATCATTAATAAATGATAAAAAAGTTATATTATCAATTCAAAAGCTATAATATCAAAATTGCCAGAGAAAAAGCTGAGAGAAAAGGTGTTCCTTTTGATGAAAAAAAGTATACAAAAAAACAAGATGCTACATTACCCATTCTATTGTATTATGGTTTTTTTATTTTATTAACTGGGATATTTCCTAATTTGGTTCAACATATACCATTTTGGGCTTTTTTTATTATTTTAATTATTCTTATCATTAGAGGATTAAATCATTACTTCGGATGGATAAGAGTTGAGGACGGGTAAATAAAATGGATATGCATCCTTTAATAAGAATAATCTGGATTATATTATTTGGAATAATATTAGTTAGTATTAAGCGTATTTTTAATGAAAAAGGATGGAAAATAAGCAATTTTATTCGTGTGGAAGATGATGAAAAAAATTGAGTGCAGAAGTAATGAATCATGCTAAATGTTATCAAAAATAATATATTTGAATTAATAGAAAGTATACCATCGTATATATTCCTTTTCTTAATCGCTTCTACAGCAATTATTATTGGAATTGAGTGGGATATATCATGGCATGAAACTATAGGTCGTGATAAACTATTATCCCCCCCACATGTTGTTGTATATATTGGTGGAATAATTTGCGGATTGACATGTGCATATATGGCATTACGACAAACGTTTGTAGATGAAAATCTATATAATCGTTATGTTGTTTTTTGGGGATTTAAAGCTCCTTTTGCTTGCTGGGTATGCATATGGGGCGCAATTGCAATGCTTACATCTGCTCCATTTGATGATTGGTGGCACAATGCATATGGTTTAGATGTACAAATAATTAGCCCACCTCACTTAGTGCTTGCTGCTGGAATTTTTGCGAATCTTATGGGTAGCTTATTTCTTCTGATCGCAGAAAAAAATCTTGCTGATGGCAAACAAAAACATTTTCTTGAGATTTTGTATATGTATGCTGCTAGTTTAATTGTAGTTCAATTTGCAATATTGCTTACGGAGTACAGCTTTCATAATAAACAACATACATACGAATTTTATAAGTTTTCCTTAATTATATATTCATTTCTTATTATTGCATTCCGGGTGGTTGGTACGCACAAGTACTCAGCAACAATAATCTCAATATTATATATATTACATCGTTGCTTAATTATTTGGATTCTACCTTTATTTAAAGCAGAGCCATTATTGGGCCCAATATATAGAGATATTGATCATTATGTAGCCCCTTACTTTCCAGTTTTATTAGTTGCGCCTGCAATAGCTATTGATGTAATTCATAATAAATTTCGAAACATAAATAACTTTTATAAAGCTATAATGATGGGGGTTTCATTTTGCATAATCTTTTTATTAGTTCAATGGCATTTTTCCGAATTTCTATTATCAGAATATGCTAGAAACTGGTTTTTTGCTGGTGATAATACTTTCCCATATTGGGTTAGGGTTAATGAAAATAATTACAAATTTTGGTTTCTTGATTGGACTCCATATGGACAGAGGACAGAAATGGAAAGAGTGACTTTTGTCAATTTTGGATTCTTAATTATTTTTACCATTATTTTTTCTTATCTAGGAACATTATTCGGTTCATGGATAAAAAAGGTAAAACGTTGATTAAGGCATACATATTTTCTCTATTCTTTCTTTTAAGCATTTTACATGGCGATATTGGTCATAATAATGTCGTATATGAAGGCAAGGCCGGTGATATACCAATTCGTGTTTTTGTTAAACTTCCTGGAGTAGTTCCTGGTCTTGCAGACGTTTCAATTAAAGTATTTACAGATAATATTCAAAAAGTTACTATTCAACCAAATAAAAAGGATAAAGATAGAAAAAGTAAATCTCCACCTCCTGATGTTGCTGATCCAATTAAAGGAGAAAAAAATCTATTCTCTGCTCAACTATGGTTGATGGATTATGGTTCATATAGCTTAGATATACGATTATATCAAAATCAAAATGTTCATCGAGCATCTATTCCAGTTAATTCTATTTCTTCAAGAGTTCTGGAAATGACCCAAGGAACTACTATCTTATTATCTACATTGTTATGCTTATTATTTTTTGGCGCAATTAATATTATTCGTATAGCATATAAAGATAGCACTCAATCTCCTGGTGATCATCCAAATCATGGAAAAATTATTAAATCATATATTGTAACCATAGTAAGCCTAATCATCTTTTCCGCAATAATCTATGGTGGGAAAAGCTGGTGGGATAATATTGATACTGCGTATCAAAATAACATTTTTCAAACACTAGAAAACAAAATTGAAATATTTGATAATGGTAAAGAAAAATTTATGTCTATAGAGATTATAGATGAATTATGGAAACAGAATAGAATGGCTGATATCATACCTGATCATGGAAAAATTATGCATATTTATCTTATTAGCGATGATTATGAATCTATAGCACATCTTCATCCTTCTAGAACTGAAAACAGTGATGTTTTTGTAGTTAAAATGCCTCCAGTTAATTTTGGGGAATACTATTTATTTATGGATGTTACTCATGAAACAGGGTTTTCTCATACGATGACAAATAAAATTATTTACAATGAAGATAATATTATTTTTCGTGATTCAATGAAAGGTTATGAAAGAGATTTAGATGATTCATGGTTAATAAATAGTGATGAAAATAGGATTACATGGATAGATAAAAAATATTCATATAAATCAGGTGAAAATATTGATTTACAATTTCAAGTAATGAAAAATGGTAAGCCAGCTGTATTAGAACCATATATAAGTATGGGCGGACATGCTGCTCTATTAAAAAAAGATCAAACTGTTTTTGTTCATATTCATCCAATAGGAACTATTAGCATGGCATCACAGGAGATGTTTCAAGAAAGTTATGTACAAAATATTGTAGATCAAGATGATATATGTTTTTTTGGGTTTGTTAATGACTCAACAGATAATAATTACAGTAATATATCTCCAAATGGCGAAGTATCGTTCCCATCAATAAATTTAGACAATACAGGGGAATATGGTTTATGGGTTCAAGTCAAAAGTGACGGTGAAGTAATTACTCAAAAATTTGATTTTGAAATAACTCTTTAATCATATTTTATACTAATGAAATTTAAAAGACGATTTATTTTATTTTTCGTATTCCCTTTTTTTATTCAGTCCCAAACCGATCCTGTTAATCGAAAAAATTTTCTAATCAACATCTCACCTACAAATGAAGAAATATTAATAGATGGAAATAATACAGAATCAATTTGGAAAACATCGCCGATAATTAATGATTTTTTTCGAATTACCCCAGTTGATACCGGTCGGGCAACTGCAAAAACTGAAGTTCAACTTACATATGATAATAACTATTTATATGCTTTGATTATTTGCTATGATAGTGTAATTGGTAAACGTCCAGTTGAGTCCTTACGCAGAGATTTTAGTTTCCCTAAAAATGATAATTTTATCATTTTTATGGATACATACAATGATCAAACAAATGGTTTTGCATTTGGTGTATCTGCTGCAGGCGCTCAATGGGATGGTATTCAAGCTGATGGTGGAGATGTTTCTTTAGATTGGGACTGCAAATGGTATTCGGAAGTAAATCAATATGAAGATTATTGGATCGCAGAATTTGCAATACCATTTCGTAGTATTCGATATTTGGAAGGAGTTGATGAATGGGGAATTAACTTTAGTAGATTTTCATTATTACAAAATGAAAAATCTTCCTGGGCTCCTGTACCTAGACAATTTAAATCATCAACTCTTGCGTTTACTGGAACGCTTAAATGGAAAACACCTCCTCCTACTTTAGGAACCAGATTTTCAATAATTCCGTATGTTTCTGGGCAATCTTTTGAAAATATTAATGAAGGCGAAATATCAAGTACCAGTGGTGATCTTGGAATGGATGGTAAGATAACTTTATCTACATCATTCAATATAGATTTAACTGTTAATCCTGATTTTTCACAAGTTGAAGTAGATCAACAAAGAACAAATCTAGATCGCTTTGAATTATTTTTTCCTGAAAAAAGACAATTCTTTCTAGAAAATAGTGACCTATTTGCAAGTCTTGGAAATAAAAATATTAGACCATTCTTCTCTAGAAGAATTGGATTGCAAACCCCAGTGAAAGCTGGTGCGCGCATCAGTGGTAAAATTGGTTCAAATTACCGTTTGGGAGTGATGAACATACAAACTGATTCAACTATGAATGCACCATCAAGCAATTACACGGTTGCAACAATACAGAGAAAGATGCTTTCTCGATCAAGCCTTAGTTCATTTATTGTAAATAGAAATTCAAGTGTAAATGATAAATCAGTTAATTCTTATAATAGAATTGTTGGAGTTGATTTTAATCTTGCTAGTGCAGATAACTTATGGACTGGAAAAGCATTTTATCATCATTCAATATATGAAAATGCAACTAATAATCCATACACGGCTGCAACTTCAATAAAGTATAATAATGGTATCGTATCTGTTGATATGGGCTATTCTTTTGTTGGTTCTGGATATATAGCAGATGTAGGATATATCAAAAGGAATGGAGTTCATCGATTTGACCCAAGAATTGAGTATAAATTTTATCCAAAAAAAGGATCGATTCAAAATCATGGTCCGTCATTTACATTTGAAACATTTTTAGATGAAGATTTAGATTTAACTGATCGAGAGGTTGAACTTAAATACAATATAAATTGGCGCAATCGAAGCAAATTTACTTTTGATATAGAAAGAGGGTATGTCAAACTACTCTCTCCTTTTGATCCTACAAATTCAGGTGGTGATACGCTTTCTACAGGCAATGAATATAATTGGAATGAATTTTCTATGAATTATCAGTCTGATCAAAGAAAAATGGTGAATTTTAATTCTAATATTCGATATGGAGGGTATTATAATGGAAAAAAGCTGTCTATTAATGGGAATGTAAATTATAGAATGCAGCCCTATTTAAATTTATCTATAAAAACTACCTATGATAAAATTGATCTTCCGGATCCATTCAAAGATATTCAGTTTATATTATTTGGTCCAAAAATTGATCTAACATTTACCAATAAATTATTTTTAACTACTTTCGTTCAATATAATGATCAATCCGATAATATTAATATCAACTTACGTTTTCAATGGCGATTTGCACCGGTTTCAGATTTATTTATTGTATATACAAATAATTCATACCCTGATAATTTTAAGGTTAAAGATAAAGCTTTGGTCGCAAAAGTATCCTATTGGTTTAATTAAAGCATGCCTGAACTTCCTGAAGTAGAAACTGTCGTTCAATCAATTCGTCATAAGCTCATTGGAAATGAATTTGAAAAGATAGATTTAAGATGGCCAAAGGTATTATTTAATTTTTCCAAATCTGACTTTTCAAATAATTTAGTAAAAAGGAAAATTCAACGAGTTGATCGAAGAGCAAAATTCATTATTATTGGGTTTAATAAGGATATCCTGGCTATACATTTGCGTATGACAGGTAAACTATATCTTCAAAGTAATGTACCGCAGAAAAAACATATATCCGCTATAATCACGATGAATAATGGTACATATTTAATTTTTGAGGACACAAGAAAATTTGGAAGATTTTATTATTATAAATCACAAGATTATTTGAATAACAAACTTGGCGTAGAGCCTTTAAGTAATCAAATGAATGGTCGTTTACTTTTTAATATTCTACGTAGTAAAAAAAGAATGATTAAAGGATTGTTATTAGATCAAAATATTATAGCTGGATTGGGAAACATATATGTTGATGAGTGTTTATGGAAAAGCAATATTCATCCAGAAAATATTTCAAACAAAATTTCTAAGAAAAAAATTATTAAGCTTTGTAAGGCAATTAAATCAACCTTGCAATCATCAATAATTGCCAATGGAACAACTGTTATTGATTTTACTTTTTTAAACGGTCAATCTGGAAAGTATTCTGAACAGCTAAATATATTTCGCAAAGAAGGAACCCCATGCCCAGCATGCTCCACAATTATTCAAAAGAAAAAGGTTGCTGGAAGAGGAACGCATTTCTGCCCTAAATGTCAAAAAAAACAATATTGAAATGATTAAAAAATTAAGTTTTTTGTGATTTCTTGAGCCCAATTATTATTTATTTTTTCCGTGTTTATTATTGTAAACCACAAATGAGTATTTTCTTTTACAAAATTATTTAAGTTTAATAGTGATGAAACCAAGTCATGTTTTTTTATTTTCATTGTTTGAGGATGATAATCCAATCCTACATTATTCATAAATTCAATTATATAATCTGATTGATTATTTTGTAATTGACTCATACAAAATATTCCAAGACCAACTATATGCCCATGAATGAAAGAACGTTTTAATCTTTCTTCCAATTCATAAAACAAATAATGTTCTGATCCTTCCTCAATACGAAAATGTCCTGCTGGTAGATATATTGTATTTAAATGCATATAACCTTCTACAATTGCATCAATCCCTCGATTTGTTACATTTTTTATTTCATCAATATTATTATATAGATTATTAATTATTTTTTTCCCAGATAATATCATATCTTGAGAAAATGGGTATTCAGATTTCGTATTATTTTCCGCATGCTGCCAATCAAAACTTGCAGTATGTATAGATAATAAATCTCCTATTCCTGCTATATTTAAAGTTTTTGGTGCAGTTCTAATTATGTCATAATCAATGACCAATGGATCTGGTGAACTATTTCCAACATAGATCACTTTATTATTACACCTGACTCCTGCAGCTGGTGTTAAAAAAGCATCCACACTAACAATGGTTGGTATAGAGATTAATCGGACGTCTCTCCTCCAGGAAAAATATTTTGCTGCATCTACAGCCATTCCACCTCCAATGCCTATAACTGCATCAATATCTGGAATTTTTAACAAAAGCTTATCAAGATTTTCTTGATCAACATTGTTGATAAAAAATACTTCTTCTGGTTGTCCGCCTATTTCATTCTTTACCAATGCCCATGGAACTTCCATGGTTGTGACAAGAAACCGTCCAATTTCTTTTCCAATTCCTTTGATACTACCTGAACCAAATCGCAAAGTCTTTACATTTGTTTCACCATTAAGATGTTTCATAGATTTTTTATATTTATATACATCTTGTTAAAGTATATCATGTTTAAATCTACTATAAAAAGATATTACTTGTGTTCTATGGAGAAATATTAATTTTACATGTAAATTAGCAGAGCTATGAGCAAACAATTGAAAATAAAACAAATAATTTTTATTAACATTTTTCTAATTGGGTTTCTCTTTTCACAAACGCGAGAATATGTAGAATCAGTTCATGAAAA
Source organism: Fidelibacterota bacterium (assembly GCA_036228285.1). Taxonomy (GTDB): domain Bacteria; phylum Fidelibacterota; class Marinisomatia; order Marinisomatales; family TCS55. The sequence goes on along the minus strand of JAZAOA010000035.1, from coordinate 390 downwards.
TGGCATGCCAAAAATTGTAACAGTAGTAAAAGAGTCGAAAAATAAAATTATAGTTATGAAGCGTACTTACTGGTATGAAAATGGGCAAAAACAAAAAGAAGGCACATATCAAAATGGTCTTTGGAATGGGAAATGGACATATTGGAATAAAAAAGGTGTACGTTATGCTGAAGGACAGTTTAAAGATGGAAAACTACATGGCACATATAATTGGTACTATGATAGTGGTAAAAAGTTTAAACAGGAAGAATTTAAATCTGGAGTGCGGCATGGGAAAAGCGTTCAATGGTATGAAGAAGGATGGAAACAAATCGAAGGGGAATATGTAGATGGCAAACGATTTGGAAAATGGATTTTTTATAATGAAGATCGATCTATTGATGTTGAAAA
>JAZAOA010000034.1:0-3497 GCA_036228285.1 Fidelibacterota bacterium | reverse complement strand
ACTGATGATCAAATATCGTGCATCAGGAAATGATCAAAAAACAATTTCACAGGGATCAACTTATCTGAAGTTTGTTCCCATACCAGAAGAGTTTTCACTACATCAGAATTATCCCAATCCATTTAATCCGGTGACTACGATTCAATATGATATTCCCATTGATTCTAAAGTTTTATTGTTGGTCTATGATATTCAGGGTAGGGTTGTAAAAACATTGGTTAACTCTGAGCAATCTGCAGGATATAAATCCATTAGATGGAATGGTACAAATGATTATGGGCAATCCGTTAGTGCAGGAATGTATTTTTATCATTTACAGACAAGCAACTTCTCTAAAGTGCTTAAAATGGTTTTCTTGAAATAATCCGAAAACCGTACAATCGCTGTCCTACCTTTAGTCTTGTCTTTCCTTATTTAAGTATTGTTAAACAATAGAGAGCAAGTAGTTAAAAAATATTTAAGTTAATAATCATTCTAGTTTATTTTCACGACCAATTATTATTCAAACAAACTTTAGATAAGCAAGAAAATTGATTAAAAAATATTTGTTCATTGGTTTGGGATCCCTATTTGTTTGCTTGGGGTTTATAGGTATCGTTATACCAGGTATTCCAACAACTCCGTTTTTATTACTTAGCGCTTGGTTTTTCTCCAAGTCATCTTCATTTCTGGAAAATTGGTTAATTAATCATAAGCTTTTTGGGCCATTAATTCGAGATTGGAATGAGCATAAAAGCATAAGTCGTAAATCGAAAATTGTTGCTGTAATTATAATTATTCCTACCTTTGCTTTTTCTATATATTCATCATTAAATATGATCATTGATATATTATTAGGTATCACATGTATTAGTTTATGTGCATACTTAATTAGTAGGCCAGAACCACCACTAGAGCAACGTCAATAATATAAGTATGAAACAAAAACACATATTATTGATCAATCTTGGATCACCTAAATCATTGGACATCAAAGATGTTCGATCTTATTTAAAAGAGTTTCTTTCAGATGATTTGGTAATTGATTTACCTAAAATATTGCAACAGATAATATTGCGCAGTTTTATACTTCCATTTCGACCACGTAAGACAAAAGAAGCATATCAAACAATATGGAAAAATGGCTCACCCCTAATCGAAAATACAAGAGATATTGCTAAAGCTTTACATTTAAAGACAGGTTGGAATATTGATATTGCAATGAGATATCAAGAACCATCAATAATAAATGCTATCCAAAGCCTTAAAAAGAAACAAGTTACTGAGGTAGTTATAATTCCTTTGTACCCACATCACGCAATGTCTACTACTCTTTCAACTGAAATTGCTGTAAAGGAAATCGTTAATGAATATTACCCAGAATTACATATCACATTTGTAAAACCATTTTATGATCACGCAAAATATATATCTGCATTATCAAAATCAATCGAACCCTATTTAAATAATGAAATTGATAAGCTCATTTTTAGTTATCATGGCATACCTGAAAGACATATACGAAAGTCAGATGTAAATGGGAATCATTGTTTGCAGAGTGCAGATTGTTGTCAAATTGATTGTGAATCATCAAAGAATTGTTACCGTTCAAACGTATGGAAAACCTCCGTGTTAACAGCGAAGGAATTAAGGTTAGATGAAAATCAGTGGATGATGAGTTTTCAGTCTAGGGTTTCAATAATTGACCCAAAATGGTTAAAGCCATATACAGATAAGGAATTGATACGATTGCCAAAAGATGGAGTAAAAAATATTGCTATTTTATGTCCTTCATTCGTTGCAGACTGTTTAGAGACGCTTGAAGAAATAAATATTAGAGCTAGAAATTCATTTTTGGATTCTGGGGGAGAGAGTTTTACATTTATCCCTTGCTTAAATAATGATAATAATTTTATTGAGTTATTAAGCGATTTAATCAACGATATTTAGTTCACATTATTTAATCCTGGAAAATTCATATGGCATTATTTCGAAATAATATTCTTGAGATACTTGATGCAACACAGCATGAGCGCGATATATTGAGCAGTCATCCTATATATGAATCCATAAAAAATATTCAACACGTGAGGATATTTATGGAGCATCATATTTTTGCTGTTTGGGACTTTATGTCAATTGTTAAAGCTTTGCAAATTCAATTAACCTGCACTGAGACCCCATGGGTTCCAAAAGGGAATTCAATATCCGCTCGATTAATTAATGAAATTGTTTTAGATGAAGAAACAGATGTAGACCCATCAGGGGAATACAGTAGTCATTTTGAAATATATTTAATGTCGATGGCGGAAGCAGGAGCTAATCTTCATACAATTAATAAATTTATATCTTTAATTGAAGAAGGGAATACAGTTTCCCATGCTCTTAAAGATGAACATATTCCAAGCCCAGCTTCAAAATTTGTAAATGAGACGTTTAATGAAATTAAGGATGCGCCAACGCATGTTCTTGCTTCCGCATTTACTTTTGGTAGAGAAGAGATAATACCACAGTTATTTACATCAATAATAAAGAAGATAAGTAACAGTAATAAAAAAAGCTTACGTACGTTTATATATTATTTAAATAGACATATCACTATGGATGGAGATACACATAGTCAAGTAGCATATAAAATGATGAAACAATTATGTGGTGATAATAATGATAAATGGATGCAATCAATTGATATTGCAAAAAAAATGCTGGTGGCAAGATGTCAATTCTGGGATGGCATTTATGAAGCAATTCAATCCAGCAATAAATAGAATCTTTAACAATATTTAAAAAGAATTAATATTTTAGTTGACAAATAAAATGAAATTAAGTAATCTTTAATGAGACTTAGTCTCAATAACAATTAGATTGCTTATCTAGGAAGTTTCAGCGTCTCCTATAAAGTTTGGTTCCAAAATAAGGCAGAAGCTTCCTGGGTAGGCAATAATAATTTTATAAATAAAAAATTATGGCAGAATTTATCATAGTGTTTAGAGAAGTTCTTGAGGCCTCCTTAATTATAGGGATCCTCTATACTTTTTTAAATAAAACAAATCAACAAGATGCTATTCAGCAGCTTTGGAAGGGTGTGTACTTAGCATTAATTGCTAGTGTAGTTGGCTCGGTTCTTTTTCAAGTATTATTAGGAGGGTTTAGCGGACAAGCAGAAAAATTATTTGAAGGTATTGTAATGATTGTGGCTGCGGCAGTCCTTGGGACTATGATTATATGGATGGCAAAAAATAAAAATATTGCTACTGAATTAGAAGAAAAGGCTGAGCTAGCAATATCACCAGAAAAAATGGGTTATGGAATCTTTGGTTTGGCGTTTATCTCGGTATTCAGAGAAGGGATTGAAACGATATTATTTATATATGGAATTATGATTAAAGAAGGTGGAGTTTCAATTGTTGGGTCACTTTTAGGGGGTTTGTTAGCCCTAAGTATTGGTTATGTTATTTTTATTCAAGGTAAAAATGTTCCGCTTAAAACCTTTTTTAATGTGAGTTCGATTTTACTCA
>JAZAOA010000033.1:0-13861 GCA_036228285.1 Fidelibacterota bacterium | reverse complement strand
AAATGGAATATTACAAAGTAGTTTATTTTGTCGGGGCGACTGGATTTGAACCAGCGACCACTTGACCCCCAGCCAAGTGCGCTACCGGACTGCGCCACGCCCCGAATTTTACTTACGTAATAATTCCAGCAACTTTTCTAATTCTTGTTTAATTTTTACAAGATTTTCTTTATTTACAGATGCTGCTTTTACTGGAACTTCTTTCTCAACTTTTTCTTTAGAATCAATACCTTCATCCATCGATGCAATCTGAGTCCGCGCTCCTTCAATGGTAAACTTTTTATTATATAATAGATCCTTAATAAACAAAATCAAATCTATATCACTTTGACGATAAGTACGATTACCAGCTCTATTTTTAGGGGGCTTTAACTGTTTAAATTCTGTTTCCCAATACCTTAAAACATAAGCCTTAAGATCCGTCATTCTACTTACTTCACCTATGGAATAATATAACTTTTTAATTTGTTTTGGGTCTGAACTCATATCCTTATACTTAAAGTGTTACTTTATATTAATGCATAAATTACTTTAAGTCAAAGGATATTTGAGTTAATCACTCAAATATATTATCACTATTTTCTATTGAGGAGTTTGAATAAATCGATTATGGAATCTTATCCATTCAGGGAGAAACCTTGTGATGGACTGTACTGGCGGTAAAAATGCAATTCGAAGATGGTTTGTTCCGAACTTTTGACCAAATCCTCCACCATTTACTGTGCAAATACCAGTTTCCTCTAATAAACTCATACAATATTCAAAATCAGTTATATCTTTTGGTAGAGAGTTAATCTTTGGAAATAAATACATTGCTCCTGTACGCCCATAACATTCCATACCCTCCATTTGTTTAAAACTTTCCTTTATTAATGCTGCTTTTGTTTCTAATTCTCCTAATATAGCATTTTTTTCTTCAATATATGTATTGTAAGGCTTTGAACCTTTATCGAGCGGTTTAACCATCATATATACGATTGCTTGACCTACTGTATTTGAACAAAGACTTACTGATGCTTGTTTAATTAATAATTCTGAAAGATTAATCTTTGTATCACCATAATTTGGCATATTTCGTATTTCCATATATCCGCCTCGATGGCCACACTCAGCTGTAAATCCTTTTGATATACTATGCAGACTAAATAAAGGAATATCACGTTTTCCTATCGCACTAGCCATCGATATAAAACGTCCACCATATAAATTTTCTTGATACACTTCATCTGCAATAATTGCCAAATCATATTTTTCTACAAAATCTATAATTCCTTTTATGCTTTGATTATCTAGAATTGCACCTGTTGGGTTACCTGGATTAATTATAACAATACACTTAACATTAATATCCTTATTTACAGCATTTTGATATGCTTCTTCGAGAATATCAAAATTTAACGCCCAATCTTCTTCCTCATTAGGGTAATAACCCACTTGAACCCCTCCACACCTTTTTATAGTTGCTGAATATAGAGGATATTGTGGAATTGGAATCATTATCCCATCATTTGGCCCTGTAATAAGAAATTCTAATATTCTTCTTACAGCATCACTTGCGCCATCAGTAAGAAATATAGATTCTGGATCAGAATCTATATCATTATTATCTCTCAAATTAATATAATGAGATATTGCTTCTCGAATAAATCTTGGACCTTGACTCTCTGTATACGCACCCATTCCATTAACGCTATTATGAAGAAATTCTTCACTGTAATCAATAACTTCTGGTGGGATAAGTGAAATACCACTTTCGTTGAATAAATCAGTATTTTTTTGAGCAAGCCGAGCAAGGCTCCGTTCACGTTCAATGTTTTCAGAAGATTCTAATAGAGCAATAACTTGACGATAGAAAGAAATGGGTTTCTGTTCAAGAGCTTGAGGGTTTCCAATATTACAAGCGAATATCTTGCGTCCCTCTTTTTGTAAATCCATTGCTCTATGTGGAATTGGACCACGAACAGCATACTCCATATCAACCAGATTTCGATTGACTGGAATATTTTGAGTCATATTATGTTCCTATTATTAGAAACGTTTTTTTCGATTAGATGATCTATTATCACGACGACCTCCACCAAAACGACCACCACGACCACCACGACCACCATCCCGATTACGTGGTGGAGGCTCAACATATCCTTCTGGCTTCTCCATTAAAGCTTTACGGCTCAAATCAAGTCTTCCTTGATCATCAACTTTTATAAGCTTTACTTTCATCTTATCACCTGGTTTACAGACATCTTCTACTTTATCTGTTCTTTTCCAATCCATTTCAGAAATATGAACCAACCCTTCTTTTCCAGGAACAATTTCAACAAAAGCACCAAAAGTCATCAATCTTGTTACAACTCCATCAAACTCCATTCCAACTTCAGGGTCAAGAGTTACTGCTTTAACGATTTCTGCAGCTTCATCTAATCGCACCTTATCAATACCAGAGATTGTTACTAAACCATCATCATCAACATTTACATCACATTCAGTGTCAGCGATAATTTTCTTAATTGTTTTACCACCAGGCCCAATAAGACCACCGATTTTATCTGGATTAATACTAAATGAAACAATTTTTGGGGCATAATCAGAAATTTCACTTGGCTCACTTAACGCACTATTCATTTTATCAAGTATATGCAATCTTCCCAACCTAGCCTGCTCTAGAGCTTCTTCTAATAATTCAAATGAAATACCTTCTATTTTTAAATCAAGTTGAATTGCCGAAATCCCATCTTTTGTACCAGCAACTTTAAAATCCATATCGCCCAAATGGTCCTCTGCGCCAAGAATATCACTTAAAACAGCATGGCGATCACCATCAAGAATTAATCCCATCGCTATTCCAGCAACATGTTCTTTTAAAGGACATCCTGAATCCATAAGAGCCAAAGATCCTCCACATACACTTGCCATTGATGAGGAGCCATTTGATTCCATAATCTCCGATACAATACGTATTGTGTATGGAAAATCATCATAATCAGGCATAATCGGTTTTAAAGCGCGTTCTGCCAAATTACCATGCCCAACTTCACGCCTACTAGTAAAGCCAACACGACCAACTTCACCAACACAATATGGAGGAAAATTATAATGTAAATAGTAGTTCTTTTTATAATCCTCATCCATACTATCAATTATTTGTTCATCTCTCTTACTTCCTAAAGTTGTTACAACAAGCGCTTGAGTTTCACCTCTTGTAAATAAAACCGATCCATGAGTTCTAGGTAAAAAAGATGGATTAATAGTAATATCTCTTATATCCGTTGTACTCCTACCATCACTTCTTACACCAGTATCCAAAACTTTATTACGAAAAGCTATCTTAAATTTATCATCAATATGTTTATTGATTTCTTTTTCATCATCTGGAAATTGCTCTTCTAAAGTTTGAAAGATATTTTGATGCAATTCAGAAGTTGCTAATTCTCTTTCTGCTTTATCAGCAACCTGAATAATATCATTGATTTTGTCTCCAATAGCCTTATCAACAGCCGCATTTAGCTCATCATTAGCCTTTTCTACAGGTATTTCTCTTTTATCTAGATTCACTTCTTTTGCAACTTCTTCTTGCAAGGCTATGATTTTCTTTATATCCTCATGGGCAAACTTTAAGGCATCCAGAAAAACATCTTCTGAAATCAGATCTGCTTCTCCTTCAACCATAACAATAGTATCTTTATTTCCTGATACAACTAATTCCATTGACGATTCTTCCATTTGCTCTCTAGTAGGATTTACAATAAAATTTTCATCAACTTTCGCTAGCCTTACTGTTGCTATTGGACCATTCCATGGAATATCAGATACCATTAATGCAGCTGAAGCCCCCACGCCTGCAAGAACATCTGCAGGATTATCTCCATCAGTAGTTAAAACTGTAATAATAACTTGAGTTTCAAATTTGAAAGATTTTGGAAATAATGGACGAATTGGCCTATCTGTTAATCGAGAAGTTAAAATCTCTCTTTCAGAAGGTCTTGCCTCACGCTTAAAAAATCCTCCTGGAATTTTTCCTCCAGCATAATGTCTTTCACGATATTCTACCTGCAAAGGAAAAAAATCAATATCTTCACGCATTTCTCTCGCAGCGTTAACTGCTGCAATTATTGTTGTTTCGCCATAGGAAACGATTACAGAACCAGCAGATTGCTTCGCAACTTGTCCAGTACTTATTTTTAATAATTTACCATTAATTTCTATTTCTTTATTTACCATAATATTTACTTGTTATCCTCTTATCTTCAATTCATTTACCACTTTCTCATATTTCTCCAGATCTTTTCTACGTAAATATTTCATTAGTCTCTTTCGCTGGCCAACAAGCATTACTAAACCTCGACGAGAATGGTTATCTTTTTTATTATTAGTTACATGTTCAGTCAATTGTCTAATTCTACTTGTTAATAAAGCAATCTGGACAGATGATGAACCAGTATCTGTGTTATTTTCTCCAAACTTAGATACAATTTTTTCTTTTTCGTCTTTATTTAAAGGCATATCACTCCTTATTCATATTTCTTTTTTAGTTCCATACAATATTTTTTATCCTGATGCAATTGTTGAACCAATTGATCTGGATTATCAAATTTCTTTTCATCACGTATTCTTTCTAGGAATTCTATATATATCTCACGATTATAAATGTCGTCCAGGCTAGATGTAAAAAAATTAATCTCCATAACCAACTCTCTCTCATTAAACGTTGGACGTGTACCGAAGTTACACATTCCTACAATAAAATCATCATTAACTCTACCTCTAGCCAAATATACACCAGTTTTTGGCATTAATTGATTTTTTTCTGTTGCAACAATATTAGCAGTTGGGAAATCTAATTCCTTCCCTCTCCCTGAACCATGAACAACTTTTGCATTAAATCCGTACACCCAGCCTAATTCAAATGAAGCCCTCCTTACAAATCCATTTGAAATCAATTCACGTATATGAGTACTAGATAATACAACTTTGTCATCAGTTACAGCGTTTATAATATCTAAACTAATATCCCGGCTAAGTGCATATTTCTTCAAAAAATCAGGTGAACCTTCCCTCTTGTATCCGAAATGATGGTCATATCCTATTACAATACCTGATGGAGAAAAATATCTCATGATTATATTATCCATAAAATCCTCTGCAGTCATATGAGAAAATTCTTTTGTAAAAGGAATAATAAGAAGAACATCAATTCCAAGTTTTTCTAATAAAATTCTTTTTTGCTGCATAGAGATAATCAATGATAATTTTTTGTCTTTATCAAGAATATGCCTTGGGTGGGGATCAAAAGTGATTAATGCTGATTTTTTACCCTTTGCTGAAGCGCTTGTCGTAAGAGTTTTTATAATATCTTGGTGACCCCTGTGAAGACCATCAAAAGACCCTATTGTTAATACACATTCAGCACAATTTTTAACTTGATCAGTTTGAGTATATACTTTCATTATATGGTGATTTCTTCTATTAATTTTGAATCCGCTATATTATATGAACCTACACTTATTCTCTTTAATGAAGATAAATAGCCCACTGTTCCTAGCTTTCTAGCAATATCGACTCCCAAAACTCTGATATATGTTCCTTTGGAACATGTTACTTGGAATGAAATAGTTGATGATTTAAATCTAATTACTTGAATATCGTCAATTTTAATTTTTATTGGATTACGATTAACAACCTTATTTTGACGTGCAAGTTTATATAGACGCACTCCATCAATTTTTTTCGCAGAATACATAGGTGGTATTTGTTCGTTAATTCCTTTAAATGATGATACAACCTTATCAATTTCTTTTCGATCCAACTTAGGTATCTTAGCTTTTGATACAATCTTACCATCACAATCATATGTATCAGTTTCTTTTCCTAATGTTAAATCAGCAATATAAGTTTTATTAGAAGATGAAATATCAGATAATTTTTTAGTATCTGATCCTGTACCAAGTATTAATACCCCTGTTGCGAAAGGATCAAGAGTTCCTGCATGACCAACCTTTTTTTCTTTAATAATTCCACGTATTTTTTTAACTACATCAAAAGAGGTCCAACCTGCAGGTTTGTTTATATTTATTATCATTTACCTTCTGATTTCACTTCCTTTAACAACTTATCAATCTCTTCTTTAAATTTATGCGAATCATCCAAATAAAATTTTAATTTAGGCGTGTTTTTTGTATTTAAATGTATTCCAAGATATTTTCGAAACGCCTTTCGAAACTTATTCATTTCATTTTCTATCGCTTCAATTTTTATTTTTGGATTAAGAACACTAAAAAAAACTTTGGCATTACGTAAATCTGCTGATACATCAACAGAGGTAAATGTTATAAATCCAATTTGGTTTAAACTAATATGTTTAAGAACTATTTCGCCAAGAATTGACTTTATTTGCTGACCAACTCTATCAGTCCGCTTGAACGGAAGTTGTTGATGCATAATTATAATTCAAGAGTTCGCTTAATTGATTGAATTTCAAAAGTAACAATTATATCATCTTCCTTAAATTTTCCAGCTCCTTCTATTCCAATTCCACATTCCATACCTTCTTTAATTTCTTTCACATCATCTTTAAATCTTTTAAGCGATGTTACCGATCCTTCATGTATTACTTCATCGTCACGTATTAATCTTGCCTTTGCACCACGATTGATAGTGCCTTCTTCAACTCTTGTTCCAGCAATAAAACCTTGTTTGGGAATTTTAAACATTTCTAGGACAACTGCTCTTCCCAATACTTCTTCTTTCGTTTCAGGTTCTAATAAGCCCTCTAATGCTAACTTAAGTTCTTCTTCAACATTATAAATAACGCTATATGAGCGTATATCTACACCCTCTTGTCTCGCTTGTAATTTGGCATTTGAATCAACTTGTACATGAAAAGCAATAATTACTGCACCAGATGCTGCTGCAAGCAAAACATCAGATTCAGTAACTATACCAACAGATTTATGAATAACTTGAATCCCCACTTCATCATTTTTTATTTTTTCTAAAGTTTGACTTAATGCTTCTATTGAACCATCTACATCACCTTTAATAACAAGCGGGAGAGTTTTAATCGATCCTTCTTTAATTTTTGCAGATATTGAATCTAATGTAGTGGCCTTTATTCTTCTCTGATCAATTTCACGCTTTGTTCGTTGACGATCAGACGCTAATCTTTTAAGATCTTTTGCATTATCAACTACAGAAAATATATCTGCCGCCTGCGGAACTTGATCGAATCCTAATATTTGCACTGCATCAGCAGGTAAGGCAACTTTAATACGATTTCCTCTTTCATCCATAATTGCTCGAACACGACCAGCATAATTATTACACATGAATGGATCACCTACATTTAGTGTGCCTTTTTGAATTAATACAGTAGCTACCGGCCCATATCCTTTATCTAGTTTAGAATCGATCACTGTACCCCGAGCAAGAGTATCCTGATTTGCTTTTAATTCAAGAACTTCCGCCTCAACAAGAATAGATTGAAGAAGATCTTCTACGCCAGTACCTTCTTTAGCTGAAATTTCAACTCCTTGAATTTTTCCACCCCAATCTTCTAATAACACTTCATTCTCAGATAGCTCCCTTTTTACACGATCAGGATCGATGTCAGGTAAATCAATTTTATTTATTGCTACTACCAATGGAACTGCTGCAGCTTTTGCATGATTTATAGCTTCAATTGTTTGAGGCATTACACCATCATTTGCTGCAACAACTAAAACAACAATATCAGTGACTTGCGCACCTCGTGCACGCATGGCTGTAAACGCTTCATGACCAGGAGTGTCTAAAAAAGTTATGCTCTTATCTTCTGGTAAATTTACTTGATATGCACCTGTATGCTGGGTTATACCTCCCGATTCTCCTGCAACAACGTTTGCATCTCTAATATAGTCTAATAAAGAAGTTTTTCCATGATCAACATGACCCATAATTGTAACTACTGGAGGTCTGTGTACAGCATTCTTAACATCATCATCAGATTCTTCTAAAGAAAACAACTCTTCTGCAATATCCTCAACTGGTTCTGCTTGATAACCAAAAGTCTCACCTAACATTTCAATCACATCCCAATCTAAACGTTGATTAATTGTAGCTAATTTCCCAAGTGATATACATTCTTTTATAATATCACTAGCATCTACATCCATTAATTTTGCAAGTTCGTCAACACTCGAATATTCGGGTATCTTTAATTTTACAATATTTTCTTCATCTGGTAAGTCATCTTGCTCTGCTTTTCGATCTTTTTTATATACTTTCTTTTTTGATTTTTTATCCATCCGAGCTAATGTTTGCTTCACTGCATCTTTTGCTGATCGATTAGCAGGTTCATCTTCATCTGACTTTGGAGATGGTTTGCGATTTACATTACCTATTTGTGATTTTATTTCTGATAAATCAATTTTTCTAAGCTTATGCTGCTTTGTTTTTGTCTTTTTTACCTGTTTTTTTTCTTCTTTAGGTTCTTTTTTACTTTCTTTTGATTCTTTAAGCTCTTTATCAACAGCCTTTTCTTTTTTCTTTTTCTCTTCAGTTTGTTTTTCTTTTTTCTCTATAGAACGCTGTTCATCCAGACTTAATAAATTTAGTTTTTTTTGTGCTTTCTGTTGCTCATCAATTCTAGTTTGGTGTATTTCTCTCCTTACTTGCTCTTTGCGAAAACGATCAATATCCTGACGTTCTTTTCGAAATTCACCCTGTATCATTTCTTGAACATCTTCATTAACAGGTGTCATATGACTAGCAACTTCTACACCTTTCTTTTTCAAAAAGGTTAGTATCTCAGTGTGAGAGATGTTTAAGTCTTTTGCAATTTGAAATATTCTAATATTCTTGGCCACTACTACCCTACTATTTTCAATCTGTTACTTCTTGTTTTATATTTTTAGCTAAATCTGTATTCTCTGCTTCTTCACTTTGTTCTGCTTCTTCACTATCTACATCCAACTTCTCATCAAGATCCTCTATTAATTCCTTTACATCAACTTCTTCCTCTTCTTCTTCTTTATTATCAGACTCAATAAATGCTTCTATTGAACTATAAACTTTCTCAATCTTATTTGCTGTAATTCCTTTTATATCTAATAAGGTTTCTTCTTCTGCACCTAATAAATCGGATACAGTAACTATAGAAGCATTTTCAAATGATGTTGCATCTTTTTTAGTAATACCATCTATATCTAAAAGCAAGGTTGATTGTTGCTTTTGATTACGTTCATATTCTGTTTTTCCATAAGCATCAATACGATAATTCGTAATTCGACTCGCTAAATTAATGTTAACACCACCTCGGCCAATAGCAAACTCTAAATCATCATCATTAAATACCGCAACACAATATTTATCATCTTCATCAATATATAGATCCAAAGGTGCAGCTGGAGACAAAGCTCTTGAAAGCAGAATTTCAGGTTGATGGCTAAAGTTTACTATATCAATTTTTTCATTATTTAATTCACGAACAATAGCTTGAATCCTACTTCCTCTCATTCCGACACATGCCCCAACAGGATCTATTCTCCTATCATTAGATTTAACTATTATTTTTGCACGCTCACCTGGTTGACGCGCAATCCCATCAATCTCAATAATTCCATCTTCAATTTCTGGTACTTCCATTTCAAATAATTTATATAAAAAATGATTATCCGTTCTTGAAATAATTATTTCTGGGCCCCTAGGAGTAACTTCAACTGATTTTACAACTGCACGTATAGTATCACCTCTTCTATGTCTTTCAGAAATGATTTGTTCTCTTCTTGGCATCAATAATTCAGCTTGATCTATATTTATATACAAATTATCACGTTGAATTTGACGAACTGTACCAATTACAATTTCACCAATACGTTGAGAATAATCCTCATATATATAACGCTTCTCTACATCATTTAAACGTTGACTGAAAAACTGTTTTGCTGAAGTAACCAATCTTCTTCCAAAAATTGCTGGATCAATGACCTCAACAAATACATCACCTATATCAAAACTTTCACCAGGAGCCATCTTTAAAGCATCTTGCAAAGTAATTTCTAATACTGGATCCATTAAATCATCTACAATGTCTCTCTCAGCATAAATTTCAAGCTCACCTTTATCAAGATTAACTATTACACTACAATTTGAAGAATCTCCGCGCTCGCGTTCTATCAAGTGAAGAAATAATTGTTCGATAATAGAACCTAATTCAGAACGCTCTACATTTTTCTCTCTTGCAATCTCAGAGAATACATCAATTAATGCTCTATTAATCAATTTTAGCCTCCATGTCTAACTAAATTTTATTATTAGTTTAGCATGATCAATGGATTCAATAGGAATTAATTCATTATCAAATCCTTTTCTTTTAATCTCTACGCAATCATCTTTAACATCAACAATCAACGCTTTAAAAGAATAAGACCTACCATTTTTGATCATTCTTATACTAATAGATTTATTTATATTTTTTTTATATTGATACTTTTCCTTAATTGGAGCATCAATACCAACAGAAGAAACAGATAAGGACATCCCAGTGGGATAAGATTTTTCTATTATTCCAGATTTATGAATTTCTTTTGATATCGAAGTAGTAAGATTTAAATCTACTGGACTTTCAGCATCAATAACGCAATTTAATGTTCTACTTCTAGGATCTTCTTTTAGATCAATAAGAAATACACCACTAGGTAATAAAGATTTTATATCTTTTTTTAATATATCCATAACCATCTAATAAATAAAAAGTGGGTGCTTGCACCCACTTTTCATCTAACAAATTTATTATTTTTTAGATTGATCTACAAGGGATATTAACTTGCTGATTGAGTATATTTGATTTGACCAAAAAGCTCTTCTGCTCTCGTATAATTATTTGATCGAGGCTCAGCATTATCAAGAACTTGTTGAACTAGCTCCATACTTCTACCAAAATCACCTATTGTCAATGTTATATCGGCCATATCTAACGAAATAAGATGTTTTTGCTCTTGAAGATCTGCATTTTTTAGAGCTCGCTCATAATAAGAAATAGCCTCATCATATTCGCTATTTTCCATAGCAATCAAAGCCATCATTTTAAACTTGCTAACATTAAAATGAGTAAGAGGAAAATCTGTATTACGTATCTCATTTAGATAGCTTGTTGCTGCTAAATAATCTTTTTCACTAAAGTGAAGTCTAGAAAGATAATATTTAGCTAAACTACCTGCTTCATTATTTCCATATTCATCAGAAACAAATTCAAATTGTATTCTTGCGTTGTCGATATCTCCATTAGCCATAGTTATCACTGCCTTACCTAATAATTCCTTTGAAATAGACTTATTATCTTGATAATTGTTCATTAAAAAGACGACGGCAAGAATTGCTATAGCAAATCCTAATATTATTTTTTGATATAATGACTGATTTTTATCTAGATTATCTTTAGCGCTTGCCAAAAATTCAATATATGGATCTCTTTTTAATTCTTTTTTAATTATTTTTCTTCTTGGTTTTAACATATTATCTCCAAACTAATTGTTTTTTTGTGTGCCCTTGGTAGGAATCGAACCTACATCTAATCCTTAGGAGGGACCTATTCTATCCATTGAACTACAAGGGCCAACCATGAAATTAGTTCATGTTTCAATTATATTTCAGTTATTTTCAGGCCCTAACTTTCTTGTCATTAATTCTTTTACTACCTTTAAAGGGTCTTTCTTATTAAAAAGTATATCATGAATAGATTCAGATATTGGCATTTCAATTTTATATTTTTTTACCAGATCGGGTATTGCTTTGCATGTATTTATCCCTTCCGCAACCATTTTCATACTGCCCATAATGTTATCTAAGGATTCCCCTTTTCCAATTTTTTCTCCAACAAATCGATTACGACTATGTTTACTTAGAGCCGTCACAAGTAAATCACCAATACCGCTTAATCCAAAAAATGTAGATTCATTTGCGCCCATTATCAACCCTAATTTTGTCATTTCATTCATACCTCTTGTTAATATAGCTGCTTTACTATTATCGCCATAACCTATACCGTCACAAACTCCTGCAGCTATAGCCATGATATTTTTTAATGATCCTCCAATTTCTACACCTAAAATATCATCATTTGTGTATATACGTAAGAACTCAGATGACATTAACTCTTGAATTAGTATAGAAGTATTCTTTTCGACACAACCTGCAACTAACGTTGTAGGAAGCTTTTTTACTACTTCTTCAGCATGACTTGGACCATAAAGAGAAACTATTTGGTTTTCTTTCAACCCACTCTCGATATGAATTACCTGACTCATCGTCATCAAAGTATTATTCTCAATGCCCTTTGCTAAATTAACAATAATACTATTTTCTGTTAATTTATCTGACGCTTGCAAAATAACTTCTCGCACTGCATCAGAAGGAACAGCTAAAATAATTATATTCCCCGATACTATCGCATTGTCAAAATCAGATGTGAAAAAAATATTACTATTAAATTCAATATCCTTTAGAATTGGATGCCTCCTTGTTGACTCCATTTCTAAAGATTTATTTTCATATCGCTGCCAAGCAATAACGTCTACACCATTATCTGCCAATACTTGAGCAACTGCACTACCCCATGTTCCGCAACCTAATACTGATACTTTCATAGTTTATTTATTATAAATATTTATAAAAACGTAACGTGGATTTAAGAAGAATACATGCTATCAATTTCTTTAGACCAATTATCATTTATTATCTTTCTTCTTATCTTTAATGTAGGGGTCAGTTCACCATCATCAATCGAAAAATCTCTTGGTAAAATGGTAAACTTCTTTATTTGTTCTGGACTGGAAAATTTTAAATTCATTTCATCAATTTTTTCTTTAATCTCATTAAATACTTCTTCACTATCAGTGTAATCTGATAAAGCTTTTCCCTTTTCCACTATCATTTCATTTTGTTTTATAGGATCTTTTGGAATATTGTTTGGATCAACGCCTAATTTATCTCTTAAAATAATTCCCATATCAAGTGTAATCAATGCACTGCAAAATTTTCTACCATCTCCGACAAGATAACATTGCGAAACCAATGGAATCGATTTCATTGTTTCTTCAATAACTAATGGTGCAACGTTTTTTCCACTTGAACTAACATAAATTTCCTTCATTCTCCCTGTAATAAATAAAAATCCATCCTCATCAATTTTTCCTACATCACCAGTATGCAACCATCCATCAATTATGGTTTCATTTGTAGCTTCTTTATTTTTATAATACCCTTTCATCACATGTTCTCCATGTATCAGCACTTCACCATCTGATGCTATTTTTACTTCTGTATCTATAACTGCTTTACCAACTGATCCAATTTTATTGTTTCCATGATAATTTAATGTAGCGCCAGCAGTGTTTTCTGTCATTCCATATCCTTCAAATAAAGGAATATCTAACTGTTGAAATAGCTGTAAAATATCAGGGTTTATTGGAGCCGCACCTGAAATTGCAAATCGAGTATTACTAAATCCTGCAGCTGCTTTGAGTTTCTTCTTTAAAAGACTCGATAAACCAGGAATTTTTAAACCAATTTTCAAGATAGCCTTTGATTCAATAGCTGCAATCAAATTTGCATATACTTTTTCATAAATTCTTGGAACACTGATAAATAAATGAGGCTGCACTTCTTTTGCATAATCAATGGTATTTAAAGGACTATCTACTATTGTCATATGCAACGCTCTTCTAACCCAATAATGGTTATCTACCAATTGACCAAACACATGTGCAAGCGGTAACCATGAAACATATTTTTCACCCTGATTAAAGGCCATTACCTTTAATACGGAATCCAACTGAAATTTAAAATTATTATGTGTTAGCTCTACCCCCTTTGGGTTTCCAGTTGTTCC
>JAZAOA010000032.1:0-54391 GCA_036228285.1 Fidelibacterota bacterium | reverse complement strand
AATACGATAAGAGCATATTTCCACCCCAGGATACGATAGACGTTTGTTGCTCCAGCATTACCGCTTCCATATTCTCTAATATCAATATTTTTTACAAGCCTACTAATAATAATACTAGTAGGAATTGAACCTGTTAAATAACTAAGAATTAGAAGTGTTAATAATTCCATAGGTAATTATTTATCTATTTAAAGTATAAAACAAAAAAAATTAAACGGCTTCTATTCTCCTATAGGACTTCTTTTTGGAGCTAGTAACCCACCTGATATCACTGCTTTTAATCCTTCTTCAACGGTCATTTCAGCATCGACAGCATCTTTTTGTGGAATAATGATAAATACACCAGATGTTGGATTTGGAGTAGTTGGAACAAAAACGTAATAATATCTTTCTCCAGATTTATCAATACTTTCGCCTGTTACAAAACTAATTGTCCATAGTTCTGCTCGTGGGTATTGTATATAAATTACTCGCTGGTAATTATCGGTTTTTACTGCACCGGAGAATGCGTTAGTAATTTGTTTAATTGTGTTATAAATATTTTTAACTAGAGGGATAGATGAAATTAATTTTTCAGCCCACGAAAATAATTTTCTACCTAATACATTTGTAACAAAAATACCAAGTGCAAAAATAATAAGAATTGTAAGTAGAACCCCTAAACCAGGTATTTCTATTTGAATTCTTTCTAGAAATGGAGCAGTTAATTGATTAAGAAATATAATGATAATTTTGATTATATAAAAAGTAAGCGCAATTGGCACTATTGCAAATATTCCAGCAAATGTAATTCGTTTAAAAAATGCCCACATAAATATTATATCTTGAATCTAACTATAAGGCACCTTCTAATTCTAATAGAAATCGTTTTGTTTTCAAACCGCCACCATACCCGCCGATGCTTCCATTGTTTGCTATAACGCGGTGACATGGTATTATAATTGGTAATGGATTATTCGCATTTGCATTCCCTACAGCTCGGGATGCATTCGCATTACCTGCTTTAATTGCAATAGATTTATATGAAGATGTTTTTCCATATGGAATTTCTAAAACTTTTAATAATGCTTTTTGATAAAAGGATGTTAATTGGAGATCAACATTTAATGAAAATTTCTTTCTTGATAAATGAAAGTACTCATGTATTTGCTTATCAATTTCTTTTAACTCCTTATTATTTTTTTCTATTTTTTCATTGGGAAAAATATTTAACAAATATTTTTTAAATGGATAATACTTTGAAAACAAAATTCTTCGAACACCTATTTCAGATTTCACAATACAAATTTTTCCTATAGGTGAAGATATTACACTATAGTATAGCATAGGCTAATATTAATTTGTAAATAATTTGATAGAGGTTGGCGGTTATTGGGTTTTTGATTGCAATCGAAGCACTAAGGGACAAGCAACAAAAATACTAGAATATGTTCCGACAATTACACCGACCATCATGGCAAAAGCAAAAAGATTGATTACCTCCCCACCAAATAGCCAAAGGATCAGAACTACGATAAAAGTTGTAATAGAAGTGACTATTGTTCTACTTAAAGAATCATTAATGCTTTTATCAATTATTTCTGAATAAGATAATCTTTTCATGGATTTGACATTTTCTCTTACTCGGTCAAAAATAACTATAGTATCATTAAGTGAATATCCAACAATTGTAAGAAATGCAGCTATAATTGGTAGAGAAATTTCATAACCCATTATAGAAAAAATTCCTAAAGTAACAAATACATCATGAGTAAGCGCCGCAATTGCGCCTAATGCAAAATTGAACTCAAATCGAATAGAAATATAGAATAGAATTAAACCTAATGAAGATAAAATAGCTAAGATGGCTTTATTGCTTAATTCGGCTCCAATTTTTGGTCCTACTTTTTCAATTGATAAAATAAAGTCAGAATCAGATTCGGGTATTTTATTTGAAAATGAATCTTTTAAAAATTTAATAATTTTTTGTGCAAAGTTTTCTGGTTCTTGATCCATATGAGGGATACGAATGGAAATATCATTTGGACCACCAAATAGTTTAATTTCAGCTTTACTAAAATCAAAAGATTGTCCATCAATATTTACATTGCTCATTGCGGATCTGAATTCATTTACATCAACCGGTTCTTCAAAATGAACTGCTAAGAGAGTTCCTCCTTTAAAATCAATACTTAATAAAGGTCCGCCAGCTAGGATTAAAGATATAATTCCTAAAATGATTACTGTTCCAGATAGGAGAGCACCCAATTTTTTTTGGGACATAAATTGAATATTTGTGTCTTTTATTATTCTCATATACTTAGTTTTTTTACACCTTTTCGATCGGCAAATGAATTGAAAATAGTACGAGTAACAAAAATAGCGGTAAACATTGAAATAATAATTCCCCAAAATAAAACTGTGGCAAATCCTCTTATAGGACCTGTACCAAACTGATAAAGAACCAAGGCTGCAACTAAAGTTGTAACATTAGCATCGATAATTGTAGTTAATGCGCGATTATAGCCACCATCTATTGCTGCACGTACTGATTTTCCTTTTCTAAGTTCTTCTCGAATTCTTTCAAAAATAATGACATTTGCATCTATCGACATTCCAACAGTTAATATTAGAGCAGCGATTCCAGGAAGAGTCAATGTTGCTCCTAATGATGCTAGCACTGATAACACAAGTAATATATTCCATATTAATGCAAAATTTGCTATGGATCCTGATAATTTGTAATAAACAAACATAAACACAATGATTAATAATAAACCAAGCAATACGGAGTTTGTACCTCTTTTAACAGAATCTGCTCCAAGCGATGGTCCTACAATTCTTTCTTCTATAATATTGACAGGTGCTGGCAAGGCTCCAGCTCTAAGTACTATAGCAATATCTTTTGCTTCATCCATCCCAGCAAATCCTTCGATCATTGTACCACCATCACTTATTTTTGTTCGAATTGATGGCGCCATGTGCACTTTTTTATCTAAAACAATAGCTATTCTTCTTCCAATATTTGCTCCAGTTATTCTTGACCATGTTCTTGCTCCATCACTATTCATATCCAATAATACAATAGGCTGTCCAACAGCACTGGTCCCTTGTCCACCAATAGTTGCATTAGCCTCTTCAATTACACCGCCAGTTAAATCTGCATCATTTTCTAAATAATACATATTGAATAATTTTTCATCTATTCCATCATTAGTAGAAAAATTTTCTGCATCAGGCGCAAAAAGAAACTGGCCGTTTCCAAGAGCAAGTTTATCTTTAATTTCTTGTTTATTAATAATCTTTTTAACAGTATATAGATTCTTTTCTGGAACAGCAATATCATTCCCAAGAGCTCTAAGCAAAGAAGAAAAAGGTCGTTCTTGAAATATATTTTGATCTACAACTACTGAAGTATCGCTAGTATCTTTAGATGTTTCAGCATCTTCACCAAAAAGTTCGCTAATTGAAACGGTCTTATCATCGCTTACACCAAGTTCGTTATCATCTTCCATATCGTAATCTTCATTAACGGATGCAACCAATGTTTCTAGTTGCTCATCGCCCTTCACAATATTATCAATTTGTGATAATATATCATTTGTAACTTCAGGGGACTTTACCAGACAGAACTCTAATTGAGCTGTGCTTTGTAATAAAGCCCGAGCACGATCAGAATCCTGGATACCGGCTAATTCAACAATAATTCTTCTATTCCCTTGTTTTTGAATAGTCGGTTCAGAGACACCAAATTGATCAACGCGGTTTTGGAGTATTTCTAAAACCCGATTAATTGCATCATCTGCCTGTTCTTTTAAACTTGTTAGTATATCATCAGGTTTTGCACCATAGTCTACATCATAATAACGAGGCAGTCTAAGTCCATTGTTGGAAACACTATTAGCAAATACAGTAAAGAAATCTTGCTGGGTATTTTCATTAAGACTATTCCGAACTTCAGATATTGTGCGCTCAAATTTATTATCTTTATTTATTGCTAATGTTGTAACGAGCGTAGGAAGATCCACTTCGAGTACAATATATATGCCTCCTTTAAGATCTAATCCTTGTTTAATAATCTTGTTTTCTAGGGTTTCAAGTGTTCCTATTTCTCTCATTTCTTCTATCTCATCAGATGATAGCATCTGATATTGAAGAGAAGGCCATAGAGTTAATAGTGCCCAACCGAGAACTAATCCGATTATTATATATCTTGGTGTTAGGTTTTTAGACATAATTATTTCTTTTCTTTGCTAATAAAAAAGCCTGCGAATATACCGAGCATAAGATAGACGTGCCAAATTTTATTTAATCAATTAATTTATTTCAATATTTTTAATTTTTGCCCAACTTGAGTAAAAATTGATATAGCTTTTGCTAGTTGATCCATTTCCATCTCTGCTGAAATTTGTACTCGTATTCTCGCCTGTCCTTTTGGGACAACAGGGTAAAAAAATCCAACAACATATATTCCTTTATTTAATAATAATTCAGCCATTCTTTGCGCTAGGACAGCATCATTTATCATAATTGGAATAATGGGGTGAATTCCTGGTTTAATATTGAATCCTGCATTTGTCATTTCTTCTCGAAAAAAAATAGTATTCTTTTCTAATTTGTCTCTTAAGTCAGTAGATGAGGAAATGATATCAAAAGCTTTTATACTTGCAGCAACAATTGATGGTGCAACAGTATTGGAAAAGAGATATGGACGAGATCGCTGTCTTAACAGATCAATAATTTCTTGTTTTCCTGTTGTAAAACCACCTGATGCACCACCTAATGCTTTGCCAAATGTTGAAGTCCAAATATCTACTTTATCCATAACGCCACAATGCTCAGCAGATCCCCGACCAGTTTTCCCAACAAATCCTGTTGCATGAGAATCATCAACCATAACTATTGCGTTATATTTCTCTGCTACCTTAGTAATCTTATCAATTTTAGCAATATGTCCATCCATTGAGAAGACCCCATCTGTTGCAATCATTACATTATCATATTTATCTCTGTCTTGTAGTATTAATTCTAAATCATCTATATCATTATTGTTAAATCGATAACGTTTTGCTTTGCTTAGCCTAATTCCATCAATTATCGATGCATGATTTAATTCATCAGAAATAATTGCGTCATCTTGTCCCAACAATGTTTCAAATAGCCCACCATTTGCATCAAAACACGATGTATAAAGAATTGAATCATCCGTACCAAAAAACTTAGATATTTTTTCCTCTAATATTTTATGAATCTGTTGCGTCCCACATATGAAGCGAACAGAAGACATTCCAAACCCATATTCTTCTAGTGCTTTTTTTGCAGCCTCTTTTATTTCTACATTATTTGATAACCCTAAATAATTATTTGAACAAAAATTTATAGCTTCACCATTTTCCAAAGTATTTATGATTACACCTTGGGGTGTGGTTATCGTACGTTCATTTTTATATAATCCCTCAGCTTTAATTTTAGCTAAATCATCAATAAAAATATTTTGTTTTTTAATCAAATCAATCCCATTCTATAATCACTTTACCACACTGGCCACTTTCAGCTGTTTCAAAAGCTAATTGGAAATCATCAGGTTTGAATTTGTGCGTAATGATTGGAGATATATCTAGACCGCTACGAATTAATTGATTCATCTTATACCAAGATTCAAACATTTCTCTACCATAAATCCCTTTTATTTTTAAACCTTTGAAAATTATTTCATCCCATTTTACTAAAGTATCATTTGGTAAAATACCCAGTAGCGCAATTTTACCACCATGATACATTGTTTTTATCATTTCTTGTAATGCATCAGGGCTGCCTGACATTTCGAGTCCAATATCAAAACCATTAGATATTTTTAATTCTTGAAAACAATCTTCAATATTCTCATTTGTTATGTTTATAGTTCTATCTGCGCCCATTTTTTCTGCAATTTTTAATCTGAATTTATTGCTATCAGAAATAACCACATTTCTTGCGCCCAGCATTTTGCATATAGCTGTGGCCATACATCCAATAGGACCAGCACCTGTAATTAAAACATCTTCTGCAACCATTGAATAACTGAGAGCGCTATGGACTGCATTTCCTAAGGGATCAAAACAAGAAGCTATATCTATATTAATATCTTTATGAACTGGCCAAATATTACTTTCTGGTAAAGATAAATATTCTGCAAAAGCACCACTACGGTCAATTCCTATACCTATAGTTCTATGGCATAAGTGCCTCATGCCTGCCCGACAATTTCTACAATTACCGCACGTAATATGTCCTTCACCGGATACAAAATCTCCTTTTTTATAGTGAGTCACGCCATCACCAATATCTTCTACTCTCCCCATGAATTCATGACCGATAATTAAAGGAGTATTAATATTATCTTGAGCCCATTTGTCCCATTGGTAAATATGTATATCAGTTCCACAAATTGAAGTCTTTAGCACTTTGATTAATATATCATTTGTTCCTAATTCAGGAATTGGCATTTCTTCTAAAATAAGGCCAGGTTTTGAATATTTTTTTACTAATGCTTTCATATTTTACCTATAATTTGATAATAAAATATTTTTTTATGATATCATTTTAAATAATATTACAAAAACGTATAAAAAGTTTAAAATTATATCTAGCAACCTACTTGTTAAACCTTTATTACGAAATTAAATTACTCTTGTTTTGTAGGTATATAAATATATTCCTTAATTATAATAATGACCAAAATAATTGCATTAACAAATCAAAAGGGTGGAGTTGGCAAAACAACTTCATCTATAAATATCGCTGCAAGTCTTGCTGTTAGTGAATACAATACACTATTGCTTGATATGGATCCTCAGGCAAATGCTTCTACAGGAATAAGTGAGATAATAAAAATTGATTCTAAATATACTGTTTATGATCTTTTAGTAAATCAAATCCCTATTAAGGAGGTTATTACAAAAACTACATTTGATTATTTAGATATAGTATTATCTACAAATGACCTTGTTGGAGCTGAAATAGAATTAGTTAATGTTTCAGATCGAGAATTAGTTCTTAAAAAAGCAATGAAAACAATTAAAAAGAAGTATGATTATATTATAATAGATTGTCCTCCATCTCTTAGCCTATTAACATTAAATTGTTTAACTGCAGCGGATGAGTTAATTATTCCAATCCAAGCAGAATACTATGCATTGGAAGGATTAGGACAATTATTGAATACGATTCGTTTGGTGCAACAACGTTTAAATAAACAATTAAATATTGCAGGTGTTTTAATAACAATGTTTGATAAAAGGTTAAATCTTTCTAAACAAGTATTAGATGAAGTAAAGAGTTATTTTGGCGATAAGTTATTTGAAACTGTTATTCATCGAAATGTTCGTCTTGGTGAAGCTCCTAGTTATGGAAAGCCAGCTTTATTATATGATGCTAATTCAGTTGGGACGCAAGATTATATGAAATTGATTGAGGAGATTATTGATAATGGCAACTAAACGGCTAGGAAGAGGATTAGAGGCATTGATTCATGGGGACGAAAAAAGCTCTTCAAATAAACCTGGTGTTATTGAAATTCCTATTAAAGATATAGTCCCGAACCCACTACAACCTAGAAAAGATGGTTTAGATAAAAAAAGCTTACAGGATCTAATTGCTTCTATCAAAAGAAGAGGTATAATTACTCCAATTACTGTTAAAGATGATAATGGAAAATTTACATTAATTGCAGGTGAAAGACGTTTTAGAGCAAGTAAGCTTGCTGGTTTAAAAGCTATTCCAAGTTATATAGTATCAATTTCTAATGAATCCGAATTAATGGAAATAGCATTGATAGAAAATATTCAACGTGAAAATTTAAATCCCATCGATGAAGCAGAAGGTTATGCATTATTGCAAAGTAAATTCAATTATTCACATGATAGTATAGCAAATGCAGTTGGGAAGAAACGTGTGACTATTTCCAACTCTTTACGTTTATTAAAATTGCCAAGAAATATAATCAGAAGTTTACGTAATCAAACAATCTCTGCTGGACACGGACGTGCTATATTAATGATGAATAGTATCGCAAGTATGAACAAATTGTATAATTTGATAATTGCAGAAAAATTAAGCGTTAGAGCCTCTGAAGCAATTGCAAAGGGGAAATCAACAACAAAGGTCAAAACTGCATCTAAAAAATCAAAGAAGACTAATTCATCTTCTAAGAATTTAGAAGATGAATTAATAACAATTTTAGGCACTAAGGTGCAAATTCATTATTCGAAAAATGGTGGAGATATTGAAATTCATTTTTTTTCTGATGATGATCTTGAAAGAATTTTAGATTTATTACGATCTATCAGATAATCAATTTATGAAATCTTCAAAATATACTGTTTTATTAATACCTGACAATGAATCTGAGGGAAAGAGCTTTTCATTTAATAAAAATTGGCTTTTTATTATTGCAATAATTACAATTTCGTTGTTTAGCGTAATTGTTTTTGCTGGATATTTCTTTATTCCCAAAACTGCAGAATATCAAAAGATGAAAGAGGATTATAATAAATTGGCAATGGAGCGTGTAAAGGTCATGGAGCTTTTCCATGATTTACAACGTTTGCAGCAAATGGATGAGCTATTGAGAGAAAAATTTGGAACTGATAGTGATTTATCTTCTTTCGAATTTGGATATGATAGTTTAAATGAAGCTTCAACGATAAATAACCATAATAATCAATATTCAACAAATCAAATTAGCAATATACCAACAAAAGCACCAATTGATGGATATATTACGCAACGAATGACTGTTAGACCGCATATGTGGAAAAGTAATCATTATGGTATAGACATTTCTGTTAAAGAGGGTGAGCCTGTTGTTGCGTCAGCTTCAGGAGTCGTTATTTTTTCTAATTGGTCTACAGATCTAGGCAATATGGTAATTATTTATCATGGGAATGATTATTTTACATTTTATGGTCATAATCAAGTGAATCTTGTTGAAAAAAGAGATATTGTAAAAAGAGGTGATGTTATTTCCCTTGCAGGAAATACTGGTATTTCTTCTGGTCCACATTTACATTTTGAAGTATGGGAAGGATCGAATCCTTTGGATCCGTTAAATTTCTTTCCAGAATATAATGAGAAAAATCTTAGTGTAGAGTGAAATGGCTAAAATAGATTTTAAGAATGTGCAGACAATGATTGGTAATGGAGCCGTTGTGAATGGTCCAATAAGTTTAAATGGTGGAATCATCATCTATGGTAAGGTTTATGGTGATATACAAACAGATGGACCTTTACGAATCACTATATCTGGCAAGGTGTTTGGCAATATTCAAGCAAGTGATGCACATATTGGCGGTAGTATAAAAGGTGATATTTCAGTTTCAAATAAAATTGTATTGGGTTCTAAATCTGAAATAAGCGGTGATTTAACTTACCGCAGTTTAATAATAGAAGATGGAGCTCAATTTCAAGGATCATGTAGTGTTATTGGCAATAAAGATGCTGCTGCAGATACTCCTATAAATGATGAATTAAAGCCTAGATTTACAATGGCTTCATCTTCATCTGATTCCAATGCCTGAATCCAAAGAAAGTTCTAGTAAAAACTTTTTTTATTTTTTTCATAGATATCTAATACAATCTAGCCCAGCGGCATCTGCATCGTATACACTAATAGCCGCTGTAATTTTTTTTTGTATAATTGGTTTTTATATTGATAATCAATATCAAACTATACCTTGGTTTACTTTGTTAGGACTTATAATTGGATTAATTATAGGTTTTTATGAGTTGGCAAAAATAATTTGGAAAAAATAATTGATAAAATTTGTTATTTACATAAGTATGGTATGTTTTGGGACTTGTGGATTGCTGGGGTCATTTTTTCCTGAAATTACTAAAGAAATTTTTTTAGGAATGATTTTGCCATGGGTAATCTTTTTTATCTCTACACTATTAACTCAAATTGTTCATACAAAATTTTCATTTAACCTTACAAAGTATTTTAGCATTGCAATGATTATTAAAATGATTCTTTATGGAATTATAATTGTAGTTATTTTTACTTTTATATCTTTTAATCCCACACCATTTATTATTAGCTTCACGGGCTATTATTTAATGCTTCATTTAACAGAAGTTTATATTGTAAGATCTTTTATAAAAAATAATTATAATTAAAAAGTAATATGTTAGGTAGCTCTGGCGGACATGAAGCGCAAAGCGTGATGGAAAAAGTTGGTGATAATATTATTCACCACGTTTCAAACTCGGATATTCATCACCCTATTATTCATTTACCACACTTGTACAATATAGATATGTCTGTAACAAAGCATGTATTGATGTTGTGGATCGTAGCTGTTTCTGTTGGATTATTTGTTATTATACCTGTTCAAAATTTTATTAAAGAGAAAAAGTTCATCCCAAGTGGTTTAATTAATTTATTAGAGATAATTGTAACTTTTGTACGTGATTCAATTGTTAAACCAAATGTTGGTTCAAAATGGGTAAACAACTGGGCTCCACTTATATTAACTTTTTTATTTTTTATTTTCTTTGCTAATGCGATTGGCATGATACCAATTTTTGATTTATTAGGGGCTATCAATAGATTTGTATTGCAGGTTCCATCGGATGATAGCCACAATTTTATTAATGGATTGCTTCATGGGGGACCTACTGCCACAGGAAATTTTAATGTAACAGCTGCTTTAGCAATGATAACTTTTTTTTCTATAATTATTGCTGGAGTTCGTGCGCATGGATTTATTCAACACTGGAAAAATCTTGTTCCTCACGGTCTTCCAGGATTTGTTTATGTTATCCTCATTCCAATTGAGATTATTGGAATGTTTGTTAAACCATTTGCTCTTACTATGCGATTGGCTGCAAATATGACAGGAGGTCATATAGCATTATTAGCAATTTTATCATTTATGGCTATTTTTGCTGATATGTTTCAAAGTGTTTTAGCTGGGATTGGTGTTGCCATTATTTCTGTTCCGATGGCTGCTGCAATTTCTGGTTTGGAAATAATTGTTGTAATTGTACAGGCGTATGTGTTTACGCTTTTATCGGCTGTGTTTATAGGCATGGCCATTAACGTTCATCATTAACTAAAATGAAAGAGAGGTAAAATAATGGAAGTTCTTCATTATTTTGGGGCCGCAATTGGTCTAGGTATAATTGTTGTAGGTGCGGGTTTAGGAATTGGTCGCTTTGCAGCAGCAGCTGCAGATGGAATTGCTAGACAGCCGGAAGCAGCAGATAAAATAACTGGCGCAGTAAACTTACCTTTATTCTTGCTTGAAGGTGTAGCTATCTTAGCTGAAGTATTTGTTCTGTTAATTGTTTTAATGAAATAACTATAAAATAATTATTAGTAAAAGGAGATTATTTTGGATAATCCATTAGTACAATTGGATCCAGGTTTATTTGTTTGGACAATTATTACTTTTTTAATTCTCCTCGGATTGCTATCTAAGTTTGCTTGGAAGCCATTATTAAACATATTGGATAAACGGGAAAATGAGATTGCAAAATCATTGGAGGATGCAGAAAAAGCTCGAATAGAACTTGATCGCCTTACTTCTGAAGGAGATGAAATAATTGCTAAAGCTAGATCTGAAGCGCAAGCTATTGTTAGCGAAGGAAAAAAAGCTGCTGAACAATTAAAAGAAAGTACTTTGCGTAAAGCTAAAGAAACTGCAGATGCAAGTATAAATGATGCGAAAGATCAAATTGAATTGGAAAAGGAAAAAGCAATTTCTGAAATAAAGGGTGAAGTGGTAGGGTTATCTTTATCTATAGCTGAAAAACTAGTTAAGAAGAACCTTAATGAAGATGACAATAAATCCCTCATTAATGAATCATTGCAAAATATTAAAGGGTATGAAGCATAAGGAAAGAACTAAATATATTGCATCTGTGGTTATGAAAATATCCAAAGAATTAAATGCGATAGAAGATGTTCATAAATCCATTGATCTGATTAATATTCTTTTAAAAGATAATGCTCAATTCAGGGGATTTCTTCAATCAAAACGATTTTCTGAAGATCAGAAAAGTGAATTAATTCATTCTGCTTTTAATAAATTAATCCATCCATTAATTCAGGAATTAATTATTATGAATTCTGATGAGAATCCAATCGTGTTTTTTCGTAGTTTTTCATTTTACTTCAACTCTCTGGTTAAAGATGAATTTAAAATTGCAAACGTTGTAGCTCATACAGCAGATGAGTTAACTAATGAAGAAAAAAGTAATCTTCAAAAACAGATAGAAAAAATTATTGGTAAAAAGACTGAATTAACTGCACTAACAGACCCCTCTCTTTTAGGGGGCGTAAAGCTTAGGATTGACAATATTTTTCTAGATGCTTCAATAAAATCAAAAATGGAAAATCTTAGGAAAGATTTACTTCAATAATAATTTATTTAAGGGAAATTATGGAAATTAATACAGATAACATATCGGCCATTTTAAAAGAACAAATTGCAAAGTTTGAAGGTACAGTAGATGTAAGTGAAGTAGGTGAGATCATTTCTGTTGGTGATGGTGTTGCCAGAGTATCTGGACTAGAAAATGTGATGAGTTCTGAGTTGGTTGAATTGCCTAATGATACATATGGAATGGCATTGAATTTAGAAGAAGATAATGTTGGCCTAGTATTGTTTGGTGATAGCAGTTTAGTTAAGGAAGGTGATCTAGCAAAACGGACTGGTCAGGTTGTAGAAGTTCCAGTTGGAGACGCTATGGTTGGTCGTGTAGTTGATCCATTGGGTCAAGCAATGGATGGTAAAGGTTCCATTACTTCAAAAGACTCACTTCCAATAGAAAGAAAGGCTCTTGGTGTGATGGCTCGACACCCAGTTAAACAACCGCTTCAAACAGGCATTAAACCAATAGATAGTATGGTTCCTATTGGTAGAGGGCAAAGAGAGTTAATTATTGGCGATCGTCAAACTGGAAAAACAGCTATAGCTGTAGATACAATAATAAACCAAAAATACACCCATAGTACTTCCGATCCAGTTTATTGTATTTATGTAGCAATTGGGCAAAAAGCATCAACCGTAGCTTCTATTGTATCAGAACTTGAAGATGCTGGTGCAATGGAGTATACAACAGTTGTTGCTGCAAATGCATCTGACGCTGCGCCGTTACAATTCATTGCTCCTTATTCAGGATGTGCAATGGGGGAATATTTTAGAGATAATGGTAAGCATGCATTAATTATTTACGATGATCTATCTAAGCAAGCTGTTGCATATCGCCAGATGTCTCTGGTGCTTCGGAGGCCTCCAGGTCGTGAGGCTTATCCTGGGGATGTGTTTTATCTTCACAGTAGGTTGCTTGAGCGCGCTTCCAAATTGTCTGATGAGTTGGGAGGTGGATCTTTAACTGCGCTTCCAATAATTGAAACACAAGAGGGGGATGTTGCTGCATATATACCTACGAATGTTATTTCAATTACTGATGGACAAATCTATCTTGAAACCAATTTATTTAATTCAGGTGTTCGCCCTGCTATCGATGTAGGTTTATCTGTATCACGTGTTGGTGGTAATGCGCAAGTAAAAGCAATGAAAAGTATTGCTGGAACATTAAGATTAGATTTAGCGCAATTCAGAGAACTTGAAGCATTTGCAAAATTTGGATCTGATTTAGATAAAAGTACTCTTGCGCAGTTGACACGTGGCGAGCGAATGGTTGAGATATTAAAGCAAAAACAATATTCTCCAATGAATATTGATAAACAAATAGCAATTATATTTGCAGGAACAAAAGGCCATTTAGATGATATTCCTTTAGATAAAGTTTCTGATTTTGAATCTGCTTTATTTGATTATTTAGATGCGAATAATTCAAAAGAACTTGAACAATTGAGATCTGAAGGAGTTATGTCAGAAGAGATGTCTGATGTTTTAAACAAATCAATCAGTCAATTTAAGGATGGTTTCACTGCATAATAATTAAATGGCAAATTTAAAAGACATACGAGATCGCATTAAATCTGTACGAAGTATACAAAAGGTTACTAAAGCAATGAAAATGGTTGCTGCAGCTAAAATGCGCAAAGCTCAAGAAAGAATGGAGCAAGCACGTCCTTATACAAAGCGATTAGTTGATGTTATCCATCATATGTTACCAGATGTAGATCGAGCTCTTTTGCCATTATTAGATATTAGACCAATTCAGCGAGTGGGATATGTTGTGGTTACTTCTGATAGAGGTCTTGCGGGTTCATTTAATACTAATGTAGTTAAGGTAGCAGAATCTGAAATTAATGATATTGGCAAAGATAATGTTGATCTGTTTTGTATTGGAAAGAAAGCTAGGGATCATTTTAAAAGAAGAAATTATAATATTATAGAAGCTCATATAGAATTTTGGAATGATTTAGAATTTTCAGATGCAATAAAGATTGGTGAAAGAATTATTAATCATTTTGTAACAAAACAAGTAGATGAAATTCATGTTTGTTTTAATGAATTTGTTAATGTAGCAACGCAGACTATACAATCAGAGCGATTGTTACCATTAGAATATAATCAAGAGGATCTTTCCTCTATTTCTGATCGGCTCTATGAGCCTTCTAAAGAAAAATTAACGAAATCTTTAATTCCTCGACATTTAAATGTACAAATGTGGAAATATCTACTAGAATCATATGCTAGCGAACAAGCTGCTCGCATGATTGCGATGGAAAATGCAACAGATAATGCTGAGGATATGATTAAGAATCTAACACTTGAATTTAATAAAGCTCGTCAAGCGTCAATCACAAAAGAAATGCTGGAGATAGTTGGCGGAGCGGAAGCATTAAAGTAATAAAGGAATACTTATGGAAAAAATTGGAAAAATATCACAAATAATGGGTGCAGTTGTTGATGTTACTTTTGAAGATGGGAATTTACCTGAAATATTAAATGCATTAAATGTAGATAGAGGCGATGAGGGGAACCTTGTATTAGAAGTTGCTCAACATCTAGGTGAATCAACTGTCCGTACAGTAGCAATGGATTCTACAGATGGACTGGTAAGAGGAATTTCTGCTAAAGATACAGGTAATCCAATTTCAGTTCCCGTTGGTCCAGAAACATTAGGAAGATTATTTGATGTTACCGGTAATGTGATTGATGGAAAAGGTGCAGTTTCTGCTGATAAGGAGTATCCAATTCATCGATCAGCCCCTAAGCATGAAGACTTATCAACTTCAACTGAAATGTTAGTTACTGGTATTAAAGTTGTTGATATGATGGAGCCGTATACAAGAGGAGGGAAAACAGGCTTATTTGGCGGTGCGGGAGTTGGAAAAACTGTTTTAATTCAGGAACTGATTAGAAATATTGCTACAGAGCATGGTGGCTACTCGGTTTTTGCTGGTGTAGGAGAAAGAACTAGAGAAGGAAATGATTTATATAATGAGATGACAGAATCAGGTGTTATCGAAAAAACTACTATGGTATTTGGTCAAATGAATGAACCTCCAGGTGCAAGATTAAGAGTAGCTCTTAGCGGTCTTACAATGGCAGAGTATTTTAGAGATGATGAAGGTAGAGATGTATTACTATTTATTGACAATATATTCCGATTTACACAGGCAGGATCAGAGGTTTCTGCATTATTAGGCAGGATGCCTTCTGCTGTTGGTTATCAACCTACTCTTGGTACTGAAATGGGTGATTTACAAGAAAGAATTACATCTACAAAAAATGGATCTATTACATCAGTGCAAGCTGTATATGTTCCGGCAGATGATCTAACTGACCCGGCTCCTGCAACAGCTTTCGCACATTTGGACGCAACTTCAGTTTTAGAAAGAAAAATAGCCGAACTTGGTATATATCCTGCAGTTGATCCACTGGCATCCACTTCTAGAATTCTAGACCCTCGTGTGATAGGTGATAATCATTATAATACGGCTCGCGAGGTTCAGAATATTCTTCAAAAATATAAGGATTTACAAGATATCATTGCGATACTAGGTATGGATGAGTTATCAGATGATGATAAACTTTCGGTTTCTAGAGCACGAAAAATTCAAAGGTTTATGTCACAACCATTTTTTGTAGCAGAGCAATTTACTAATGTTGAAGGAAGATATGTTGATCTTGAGGATACAATTGCTGGATTTAGAGCTATTTTGAATGGTGATGTAGATGAATATCCAGAGAATGCTTTTTCCTATGTTGGAACAATTGATGAGGCAATTGAAAAAGGTAAAAAATTAGCAGCTTGATGAACCATTTTACTTTAGATATAGTAACTCCAACACAAAATTTGGATGTCATTGAAGTTGATTACGTACGATGTCCAGGTATCGATGGTTCTTTTGGCATAATGGCAAATCATCAGGATGGAGTATTTAGCCTTGATATTGGAGAAATTATGATCCAGAGTAAATCTGATACAAAATACTATTCTACAAGTGGCGGATTTGCTGAGATTAATGAAAATGAAGTTTGTTTATTAGTTGAAACAATTGAGTTGTCATCAGAAATTGATATTTCTAGAGCTGAGTCTGCATTACAAAGGGCAAATGAGAGGAAAAATAAAAAGAATGAAGAAAGTTTAGATGAAGTTCGCATGGAAAGCTCCTTATCTAGGGCATTAAATCGATTACGAGTTGCAAAAAGGTAATTTGAGATATAATTATAGATAAACCGCCCGTAAATTGAGGCGGTTTTTTTTTAATTAATAATTTATGAATAGAAGAACACATACATGCGGTGAATTAATATCTACTAATATAGGTGATAAAGTAACATTAAATGGTTGGGTAAACTCTGTTCGGTTTCATGGCCAGGTTATTTTTGTAGATATTAGAGATCGATATGGTAAAACACAGATTGTCTTTAATCAAGATAGTTTCAAAGGCGATTTTGAATTAGTCAAAAAAATATCCATAGAAGATGTTTTATCAATAACGGGCATTGTGCAGAAAAGGGATGAAAATGCTATTAATCCAAATATATTAACTGGAGAGGTTGAAATTATTGTAACTGATCATGAAACTCTTAACGAATCAGCACCACTTCCGTTTATGATAACAGATCGTAAAAGTGCAGAAGAGGATTTTCGATTAAAGTATAGGTTCTTGGAATTAAGAACAAAAGAATTACAGAGTAATATAGAAGTTCGACATAAAACCTATCAAGCAGTACGAAAATTTCTTTCAAATAATAATTTCCTAGAAGTTGAAACACCAGTTCTTATGAAATCTACTCCAGAGGGGGCTCGAGATTATTTAGTTCCAAGCAGAATACACAATGGAAAGTTTTATGCCCTGCCTCAATCACCCCAAATGTATAAACAGCTTTTAATGATATCTGGATTTGATAGATATTTTCAAATTGTAAAATGTTTTCGCGATGAAGATCTTAGAGCAGACCGTCAGCCAGAATTTACGCAAATAGATATTGAAATGTCTTTTGTTGATGAAAATGATGTAATGAAAAAATGTGAGGAATTAACAAGGTCAATTTTTAAAGATGTAAAAAACATTGACCTAGTGAATCCATTCCCAAAAATGTCTTATTCCGAAGCGATGTCGAAGTATGGCACGGATTGTCCAGATTTGCGTTATGATATTATGTTAAATGATTTTAAACCATTTTCAGAAAAAAGTGATTTTAAAGCATTTGATTCGGCTGAATCTGTTATGGGAATTGTTGTACCTGGTGGTGCCAAATATTCTCGAAAAGAAATTGATATTTTTACTGATCATGTTAAGAGGTATAAAGCAAAAGGCTTAGCATGGATGAAATCAATTGAGGGGAAATTAAATGGAGGTATTTCTAAGTTTTTCAATGATGATTTACAGAAAGAAATCATAGCAAGTCTAAATGTAAATGATGGTGATATTTTGTTTCTTATTGGTGATGATAATAAAATAACTCAATTATCTTTAGGTGCACTCCGTATTGCTATTGCTACTAAAGAAAAGTATGTAAAGTCAACAGAATTTAAACCTGTATGGATAACAGATTTTCCTATGTTTGAATATAACCAAGAAGATAATCGTTACCATTCTCTTCAGCATCCTTTTACTCAACCAAAATCTAGTGACTTAAAGAAACTAAAATCTTCACCAGAATCAATTCCTTCTAAGCAATATGACCTAATAATTAATGGTTATGAGGTTGCTGGAGGTTCAGTAAGAATTCACGATTCAGAACAACAAAAAGCTATTTTCGATATACTTGGTATAGATAAAAAAGAGGCAAAAGAGCGATTTGGTTTTTTCATAGATGCTCTTAAATATGGCACACCACCTCATGGTGGGATTGCATTTGGATTTGATAGATTAGTTATGTTGCTTGCTGGAACAAATAATATTAGAGATGTTATTGCATTTCCCAAGACAACTTCAGCGATGTCATTAATGGATGGTGCACCAAGTACCGTTTCTGATGCTCAGTTAAAGGAATTAGGAATTCAGATTAAAAAATAATTCCAACTTAGCTCATCTTTATAATGATGTTTCATCAATAATATGGCCCTTTTTAATTATTATTCAATTATACATTTTGCAATTTGGTTTATTTATGGAAAATATTTTAAGAAAAACTGGCCCTTGTTTTTATTTTTATCTGTAGGTTGGGAAATAATTGAATTATTTCTTCCATTTAAATTTGCAGTTGAAATATTCGAAAATAAAATATCAGATATTTTTATCAATGTTCTTGGATACATAATTGGAAACTTATTTAAATAAATATTATTAATGGTAAATAAAATAATTGTAACTGCTCTAAATGATGAAGCTAATCCAATTATAAAATTTTATAATTTATCTAGAGATACAAGACATTCGGATTTGAAAGTATATATAAATGATAACTATAGTCTTTTGATAACGGGAGTAGGTAGAAAAAAAGTTATGGATACATTACCTAACTATTTAAATCGAATCAATACTGCTAAAAGTTTATTATTTAATGTTGGGATTGCAGGAGCAAACCCAGCTTCTGCCAAAATTGGAAATTTATACTATATTGATAAATTATGTAGTGTATTCAATAATCAAGAATATGAGTTTCCTGTTATTGATAACATAGCAATTCCTAATATTGGTTTAATAACTGTAGATAAAAAGATAGATAAATATGAAAATAACCTTTATAAAGAGTTAGTCGATATGGAAGCTTCTGTAATTACTGATATTGCATTAAAGTATTTTGAATTGTCAAAAATTAGGATTTTAAAAGTCGTTTCTGATTATATGGATATTGTAGATTGGTCAAACTTGAATATTAGAGAATTGATAAATTTGAATATAGATCCAATTACTTATTTTATTGATATAAATCAATGAAATATTGTTTATTCAAAAAGAATAGTTACGTTATTTAACAATTCTTTAGCTTTTTCTTGTTCAAATAGATTCTCTGGCATTGCATCTGGAAGTAATGAAGGGTCGCTATCAATGATGGTTTTTAGATCTTCTTCAAATAGTTCGCGATTTCCTAGTTTTGTATGATAGTATCGCGCTCTTAAAACTTTTGTTCCAAAAAAGTTAGGATTATCTAATAATGATTGATCAAAATTTAATTTTGCCCTATCAAGCGGTACCCCAGGTAGCCTAGAATAAAACATTCCAAAAAACCTTGTAGGACCACCATAATAATAATCTTCATCCAGCGTTGAAATCCTAAGCATTGTCACTTCTAGAGCTTCCCTTGAACTGATTCTTTCAATAACCGGTTTATTTATTAAATATCTTCCTTGATTGTTTACCCACCAAAATAGTACCCCAATAGTTTCTATTGGAGCTTTCTTAATTGCCTCTAGTGTAATTTTGTTACTTTCAAATTCTGTTGTATCTATGAAATATTGATAAAATGTAGAATTTTCAAAACCTGTTTTGGCTGATTTTGCTCCTTTCAAATATAAAGTATCACGTTTGGATAAATCTGACTCTAGATAATTTGCTTGAAAATAATATGCCTCACTAAGTGATGCTGCAAGGTTTAGATTTGCATGATTTAGTTCAAAAGCCTTTTCATAAAATAATACTGCTAATTTTGCACTTTTAGGGTTAGCTCTTTTTCCCCAGTATGCATTTCCTTGATTAATAAGTGAGTCAATATTCATCTTATTCGAATTTGATTTTGTAGTTAAGTAGCTACAATTCATCAATAAAATGACAAAAAGGGTTGTTATGTGTAAACTTTTCA
Organism: Fidelibacterota bacterium; assembly: GCA_036228285.1. Classification (GTDB taxonomy): domain Bacteria; phylum Fidelibacterota; class Marinisomatia; order Marinisomatales; family TCS55. The sequence goes on along the minus strand of JAZAOA010000032.1, from coordinate 34,250 downwards.
TTTAAATAGGGCTTTGAAATTATTTATGGAACAGATTAATTAATAATGGATAATAATATTTATGATATAAATTAATATTAACTTTTATGAAGATGGATAATAAAATTGATATTAGGGGTCTAGATTTAGCGATGTTATTTGGACCAGCAGATTCTCATTTAAGAATTATTGAGGATTCATTTGAGGTTAAAACTGTTATAAGGAATGATACTATCAAAATCTCAGGTGATGAAATCAAGATTGCACTAGCAAAAGAGATTATACATGAGATGAAACAAACTTTGGGCAGAAAAGGTTCTATTAATTTAAAGGATGTAAAACAATTAATTGAAATTATATCCGTTGATAATGGACAAAATAATGAACTTCCAAAAGAAGTAATTCATTATGGAAGGAAAGGTGCCATTGTTGCAAGATCCAAAGGTCAACATACATATATAAATATAGTTAATAATAATGATATAGTTTTAAGTGTTGGTCCAGCTGGTACAGGCAAAACATATATTGCTGTTGCATTCGCAATTGCTGCACTTGAAAATAGCGAAGTTGATCGTATTGTATTATGTCGTCCTGCAGTTGAAGCTGGCGAAAGTTTGGGTTTTTTGCCGGGTGATCTAAAAGAGAAAGTCGACCCATATCTTACCCCGCTTTATGATGCATTGGGAGATATAATGCCAAAATCTAAATTGAAAAAAGTTCTATCTGATGGGACAATAGAGATTGTTCCTCTAGCGTATATGAGAGGAAGAACATTAAATAATGCATTTATGATTTTGGATGAAGCCCAAAATGCTACACCGATGCAAATGAAAATGTTTTTAACTAGGTTAGGTGTTAACTCAAAAGCAATTATTACGGGTGATATAACCCAAGTTGATTTACCATTGAAAACAGACTCTGGATTAATTCAAGTAGTAAAAATACTTAAAGGGATTGATGGTATAGGCTTTGTTAAATTAACAGAAAGTGATGTTGTGAGACATAAATTGGTTAAAGATATTATTCTTGCTTACGATAAGTCAACCAGGAAAAAGACAAAGAATTAACTTAAAAATTATGAAACCAACATATAACAATACTAATTTATCGGGTATTAGATATAGCGTATTTTATAATTAATATTTAATGTTAATTATAAAATATTTATTTAATGTTTTTTTAATTTATGGCTACTTCACATTTATACTACCTATTTCTGACAAAATAAATAATGAATAAAGAAAATAGTGTAGTTATTGTTTCAGCTAAACGTTCGCCAATAGGCTCATTTCAAGGAGCTATTTCTTCAATTTCAGCTCCTAAGTTAGGCTCGCTAATTATATCAAATATTTTAGAAGAAACTACAGTTGACCCATTTCTAGTGGATGAAATAATTATGGGTAATGTCCTATCTGCTGGTATTGGACAGGCTCCTGCAAGACAAGCTGCGATTGGCGCTGGAATGCCTGATTCTGTAGAATGTCTAACGATAAATAAGATGTGTGGGTCAGGATTAAAAGCAGTAATGTTAGGTTCACAGGCAATTCAAGTTAATGATGCTAATATTATTATAGCTGGTGGCTTTGAAAGCATGAGCCAATCTCCATATTTAGTACCTAAGGCTAGAGCTGGCTATAGACTTGGCCATGGAAATTTAATTGATAGTGTGATATTTGATGGTTTATGGGATGTTTATAATGATATTCATATGGGAAATTGTGCGGAAATTTGTGCAAGAGATAGAGGTTATTCTATTATTGATCAAAATGATTTTGCAAAAGAATCTTATCAAAGAGCTATTAATGCTCAGGAAATAGGAGCATTTAATAATGAAATAGTATCGATTGAGGTAAAAAATAAAAATAATACTATTACATTTGATAATGATGAAGAACCAAAAAAGGTAAATTTTGAAAAGATGGATACTTTAAAACCAGTTTTTGAAAAAGATGGAACGATAACAGCTGCCAATGCTTCAACAATTAATGATGGAGCTGCTTGTCTTTTAATGATGAGTGAAAATAAAGCATCTGAGCTGGGTTTCAAGCCTCTTGCGCGTATTATATCTCAAGCTTCAGCAGCTCAAGATCCAAAGTGGTTTACGACCGCGCCAATTGAAGCGATCAAGAAAGTTCTAACGAAAGTTGATTTAACTGTTGATGATATAGATTTGTGGGAAATTAATGAAGCATTTGCACCAGTTGTAATGGCTGTTGTAGATGATTATAATTTAGATTATGGAAAAATTAATATAAATGGAGGCGCTATAGCGCTAGGGCATCCAATTGGAGCGAGTGGAGCTCGTATTTTAACTACTTTAATCCATTCATTGAACCAGAAAGAAAAGTCTTTAGGCTTGGCAACTATATGCATTGGTGGAGGAGAAGCCTCTGCAGTAATTATTGAAAGAATAAATTGATTTTAACGGAACAACATGAATTAGTACGTAGTAGCGCAAGAGAATTTGCTATTAAAAATCTTGAGCCTGGCGCTATTAAAAGAGATGATAATGCAGAGTTTCCTTATAATGAGGTAAAAATGATGGGCGAGCTAGGGTATATGGGAGTTATGGTACCTGAGCAATGGGGTGGTGCAGGTATGGATACTATTAGTTATTCATTAATTATTGAAGAGATATCAAGAATTGATGCATCTGCAGGTGTTATAGTTTCTGTAAATAATAGCTTAGTCTGTCAGATATTTGTTAATTATGGAAATGACTATCAAAAAGAGACATATTTAAAAGGATTGGCAAGCGGGAAATTATTAGGTGCTTTTTCTTTAAGCGAGCCTCAATCTGGATCAGATGCAATTAATATGAAAACAATTGCTGAAAAAGATGGAAGCCATTATATATTAAATGGAACTAAGAATTGGGTTACAAATGGAATTAATTCGGACTTAGTCATTGTGATGGCTGTTACAGATCAGTCAAAAGGGCATAAAGGAATTTCTGCATTTATTGTTCCAAAGAATCTCGATGGAATTTCATTGGGGAAAAAAGAAGATAAGTTGGGAATTCGTTCATCAGATACCTGTGAAATTCACTTCGATAATTGTCGTGTTCCAGTTGAAAATTTAGTAAATAACGAAGGCGAAGGTTTTCGAATTGCTTTGACTACACTGGATGGGGGTAGGATTGGAATAGCATCACAAGCGTTAGGTATTGCACAAGCTGCTTTAGATAAATCAATATCTTATGCAAAAGAAAGAAAGCAATTTGGTAGTTCTATTTCTGATTTTGGTGCGATTCAAGAAAAAATATCAGCTATGGGTACAAATATTGAAGCTTCTCGCCATTTAATTTATAATGCAGCTTTGTTAAAAGATCTGAAAAAACCTTTTACAAAAGAAGCGGCAATGGCAAAAAGTTTTTCATCACAGACAGCTATGGATGCTGCAACAGATTGTGTACAAATTTTTGGAGGCTATGGTTATATGCAGGAATATGGAGTAGAACGTTTGATGAGAGATGCAAAAATCACGCAGATTTATGAAGGGACTACGGAAATTCAAAAAATGGTCATTGCAAGGGAATTGTTGGAGAATTAAATATGAAAAAAATTAAATGGGATGAGTTAGGGTTTAATGTAATTGAAACCAAAAGCATGTATAAAGCCACTTGTAAGCAAGGGGAGACTTGGACTAAGGGGAAACTAGTGCCTTATGGAAAGATAGAATTATCGCCAGCAGCTGGTGTGTTAAATTATGGTCAAGGATGTTTTGAAGGTACTAAAGCATTTAGAACAGCAAATAATCGTGTCGTTCTATTTCGTATTGATTTAAATGCGAAGCGAATGGCTATATCTACAAAAAGATTATGTATACCTGAAATGGATGTAGATTTTTTTATCAATGCTGTTAAGGAAACAGTCTTAGATAATATTGATTATGTGCCTCCCTATAATAAGGGAACAATGTATGTAAGACCAATCGTATGGGGGACGTCACCTGCTATAGGTGTTAAACCTGTTGAAGAGTATACCTTTATGGTTTTTGTTTCTCCTGTTGGACCTTACTTTAAAGGAGGTGTTAGGCCTTTAAGGCTTAAAATTAATAAAGATTATCATCGTGCAGCTCCAAAGGGGATAGGAAATGCTAAGGCAATAGGTAACTATTCAGCTTCTCTATACCCCCTTACGCAAGCAAAAAAAGAGGGATTTGATGAAGTCCTTTATTTGGATGCTAAGGAAGATACATTTTTAGAGGAAGTTGGGTCAGCAAATTTATTTTTGATAAAAGATAAAATATTAAAAACTCCAAAATTAAGAGGAAGTATTTTAGCTGGTGTTACAAGAGACTCTGTTTTAAAGATTGCTAAACATAAATTAGATTTAGAAACTATAGAAGACGATGTTACACTAGAAGATTTATACAGTTCTGATGAAGTTTTCTGTACAGGTACTGCCGTATCCGTTACTCCAGTTGGATCAATTACAGACATAGATGGACATCATTCTTTATCTAATGGAAAAATTGGACCTTATACAAAGAAGTTAAAAGAATTGCTAGTTGGCATCCAGCGAGAAGAAATAGATGATGATTTTGGATGGATTATTCCAGTAGAATAAAATAATATTATGCATCCACGTAGAACAGCAAGAGAAAGTATATTAGGCGCCTTATATGCTTATGAGCTTACAGGAGAAGAAAAAAATAAAGTTCTCCTTGATGTATTTGAAAGAAATAGTTTTGATGAAGAAACTAAAATATATATTTCTAATCTTTACGATAATATTCTTGAGAACAAAACTTGGGCGGAGAATCTAATTTCTGATAATTTGGATAACTGGAAATTGGAAAGAGTAGCTACGCTAGATCAATTAATTATGCGGATTGCAATAAGTGAGATATACTTTAATGAGGATATTCCACCAAAAGTATCTATTAGCGAAGCAATTGAAATAGCAAAAATTTATAGTACAGAAGATAGCTCCGGTTTTGTGAATGGTGTTTTAGATTCAATTTATCAGCGAAAAATTGTTTCTGATTAATTAGAAAAATCAAACTAAGTAGTATGTTACAAAATATATTAACAAAAATATTTGGGACAAAATCCGATAGAGATACGAAAACATTATTGCCGATCGTTGAAGAAATAAATACAATTTACAAATCACTCGAATCAAAGAATGATGAGGAATTAAAGAATAAAACATTAGAGTTCAAGCAAGAGATTTTGGATAAAAGAAAAGAAGCTGAATTATATGCGAATGAAAATATCAATGATAAAGAAGAATCAAAAAAATACATTTTGAATGCTGAACAAGAAAAATTAAATGAAATTTTACCAGAGGCTTTTGCTATGGTAAAAGAAACATGTAGAAGAATGATGGGACAATCCTATCGCATTATGGGGCAGGAAATTAAATGGGAAATGATACCTTATGATGTGCAGATATTAGGGGGAATTGTGCTGCATCAGGGAAAAGTTTCTGAGATGAAAACGGGCGAAGGTAAAACTCTTGTAGCTACAATGCCTCTGTATTTAAATGCTCTTACAGGTAGAGGGTCTCATTTGGTCACTGTAAATGATTATTTAGCACAAAGAGATGCTGAGTGGATGGGGGAAGTATATAAACGTCTTGGCTTAACTGTTGGCTTTATTTTGAATTCTATGGATAATAGGGAAAGACAAGATTCCTATGGATGCGATATAACTTACGGAACAAATAATGAATTTGGTTTTGATTACTTAAGAGACAATATGGCTCTATCACCTGAGGAGCAAGTACAAAGAGATCATGCTTTTGTTATTGTTGATGAAGTTGATAGTGTATTAATTGATGAAGCGCGGACACCATTAATTATATCTGGATCAGTAGATGCTCCTGTTGATACTACATATAAAGAGCTTAAGCCAATGGTTCAGAATCTTATTCGAAAGCAAAATACACTTGTTGCTGAATTAGTTTCCAATGCAGTTGATTATATGGAAAATGAAAAATTTGATGAAGCTGGATTAAAACTATTACAAGCAAATAGAGGAATGCCTAAACATCCAAAGGTAATGAAAATTTTTCAGGAAAAAGGAACAAAAAAATTGGCTCACGATGTAGAATCTGAATACATAAGAGATAAGAAGTTACATGAGGTTGATGATGATTTATATTTTAGCATTGATGAAAAGACCCATGTGATTGATATTACCGATAAAGGACGCGAATCTTTATCCCCAAATGATCCAGAAATGTTTGTTATACCAGACCTTGGCGAAATATTGCATGAAATTGATGAGAATAAAGAGCTGAGTACATTAGAAAATAAACAGCAAAAAGAAATAGCTCATCAAAATCATGCAGAGCAAAGTTCTCGCATTCATAATATTAGTCAATTATTGCGAGCATATACGTTATATGAAAAGGATGTAGAATATGTCATTCAAGATGGAAAGGTACAGATTGTTGATGAGTTTACTGGTAGAATATTGGCAGGTCGAAGATATAGCGATGGTCTCCATCAAGCTTTAGAAGCAAAGGAAAATGTAACAATTGAACGAGAGACTCAAACGCTCGCAACGATTACTATTCAAAATTATTTTCGTATGTATGATAATCTTGCTGGTATGACTGGAACAGCTGAAACTGAAGCAGAGGAATTAGGAAGTATATATGATCTAGACGTTGTTGTTATTCCAACCCACCGTGAAATAATTAGAGATGATAGAGACGATTTAATTTATAAGACTAAACGTGAAAAGTATTCTGCAGTTATTGATGAAATTGCAGATTGTTTTAAAAGAGGACAGCCAACATTAGTTGGCACTGTAGCTGTTGATTCTTCTGAGCTATTATCAAGGATGCTAAAGCAACGAGGTATTCCGCATAATGTTCTTAATGCAAAACAACATAAAAGCGAAGCAGAGATCGTAGCGAGAGCAGGTCAAAAAGGAGCAGTAACAATTGCAACTAATATGGCTGGTAGAGGAACAGATATAAAGTTGGGAGATGGGATTAAAGAATTAGGAGGGTTGCATATTTTAGGGACTGAGCGTCATGAATCCAGAAGAATAGATTTACAGTTGCGTGGTAGGTCAGGTCGGCAAGGAGACCCTGGATCATCTCAATTTTATCTTAGCCTTGAAGACGATTTGATGCGTTTATTTAATTCTGAAAGAGTTGCATCAATAATGGATCGTATGGGTATTGAAGAAGGAGAAGTAATCACACATAAAATGGTAACTCGTGCAATACAGAATGCGCAAAAGAAAGTAGAAGGTAGAAATTTTGGTATTCGAAAGCATTTGTTAGAATATGATGATGTGATGAATCAACAACGCCAAGTTGTATATGATTTAAGAAATAATGCATTAAAAGGAAATGATTTACGAGATAATATACCTGAATTAATTTATGATTTTATCGATGATGAGTTAGGAGGAGAAGCGGATCAGAGCTATGAATTGTTAGATTGGGAGAGAATAGAGCAAAATTGTTCTTCAGTGCTTTTAATCGATATTGATCACAGTGAAATTGATTTAGATGAAATAGAGCATGTAAAAAATAAAATTGTTGATGAAGCTATGGATGTGTATTCTGCAAGAGAATCATTATTGCCTGAAGATGTTATGCGTGGATTTGAGCGTTTTGTAGTATTAAGGTCTATTGATGAGAAATGGAAAGATCATCTCTATGCAATGGATCAGTTAAGAGAAGGGATTAACTTAAGAGCATATGGACAAAAAAATCCTCTTTTGGAATATAAATCCGAAGGATTCTATATGTTTAAAGATATGATGTCCAATACTACTCAAATTACATTACAAAGACTATTTAGAACAAAAATTCAGGGAATGGATCAAGCTCCTAATATTGAAGCTAGTCAAACAAGGAATGTGCAAATGAAGCACCAAGATTCAACTGGTCTTGGCTTTACGCCTTCACAAGAAAACAGTCCAGCTCAGAATAATCCTCAACAAGCATCTAGGAAGCCTATAATTTCAGATAAAAAAGTTGGTAGGAATGAAAAAGTTGAAGTAATTAGTCCAAGTGGAAAACGTGAAACTATAAAATTTAAGAAACTACAGAATTACTTAAATAGAGGATATACTCAAGCTTAAAATAACAATCCTTAATTGATGTGATATAGATCATAAAGGATAATAATTACAGTGGATAATCTTTCTATTGTATGTACTTTCAGCACCTGATTAAGGATTTTATCACTTTGTTCGGCAGAGAAACTGTATTTGCTGAACATTTGTAAAGTAAATAAATAATAAATAACATTGGGAATAATGATTAGTAAAAATTTTATATTTTATATTTTTATTTCTATGGGAATTCTTTCTGCTCAGCTAAGTGTTTCATTGGGTGATGTAGAGTATGCTGGGTATTCTTCAGATATAGAAGTACCGGTTATTATTAATAACCCTAATAACTCTGTTTCTGGAATGCAATTTGATTTAATGGTCAATCCAAATATTCTATCACCTTTTAGCGTTAGTGCATATGGATCCCCAAATGGTTTTACCGCAGATATGAATCAGCTTTCTACTGGTGGATATAGGTTCCTATTGTTTAACGCAGGAAACGCTTCTTCTATTCCTGTGGATTCTGATACAGTAATGGTAATTCACTTTAATGGATCATCAATCCCATCAGCTGTAATAAATCTTGATATGTCAAATTTAACTGTAACAGATAGTTCTGGTTCAGAATTGACTGCAACAAGCGTGGACGGGATGATTTCAATTGGAAATGTTGTTGGTTTGATAATGAATTCTGATAGTGGAGATGTATCAGAAGCTGTTCATATCCAAGTCAGTATGGATAATAATGGCACGGTTGGTGGCATACAGTTTGATATATTAGATATACCAGATAATTTATCTATTGATAGTCTTTGGATCACAGATCGTACGGAAGATTATACAATTTCATCTACAGATATAGGCACTGGTGCAAGAATATTAATGTATAGTACATCTAATAGTAATGTCGCGCCAGGGAATGGCCCAGTTTTAAATATACGTTATATGGTAAACTATGATGCTTATGGTGGAGATGTTTTAATTACGTTTGATGAGGTTACAGTTTCAGATAGTATTGGTGGTATATATTGGATCTCAGAATTAGATACTGGTAAAGTAACTGTTTTTCCGGGTTATATGGAGGAACCTCATAATTTAGTTGCAGTTTCTGGTTTGGATGCAGAAGTACCATTGAGTTGGAACCCTCCATTAGGACCTGTTCCTCCTACAGTTCCGTTAACTATTGAAATATTTACAGATAATTATCCAGGTGAAACTTCTTGGGATTTAGTTCACGCTGATGGCGATAGTGTAGTAGCTAGTATCTTTGCAGGTGAATTAGTTGAAACGGCAACATTATATACTTGGGATTTAAATATTCCTTCAGGGGCTCATGTTTTTACAATATATGATGCATATGGTGATGGCATATGTTGTGGATATGGTGAAGGATATTATCGTTTATTATTAAATGGAGCTGAGATTGCAAGTGGTGGTGAATTTGAAGCGTCTGAAAGTGTTACATTTAATACTTCTGATGGAAGATTCAATATTATTCAATATAGCTATCTTAATGCTCCAGCAATTGAAAAAGAAATTTTTACAATTGGTGAACATGAATTAGAATTATCCTCTCCCTTTTTTGTTTATTCAGGACTATTTGATGTGTCAAATCATAACAAAGTAATAAATAATAATCGTTTACAAAGAAGAACCCCTGACGTATCGGGTTATAATTTATATCGAAGTTCTGCTGGTAATCCAGATTTTGAGCTTATTGCTAGTGTTGGTGCGGAAGAAAATGAATATACTGATACAGATGTAATGAATGGTGTTACATATTATTATTATGTGACAACTGATTATTCCCCTGCAGGAACGGAATCAGGGCCAAGTAATATTGCTGATGGAACTCCAGTAGAATGGGTTGAATTGTCTATCTCTGATGGAGCTGCATTATCAGGATATACGGATACTTTGGAAATATCGATAAATAATGAAGCAGAGATTGGATTTTTCTACATAGAAGTCACTGATGAGCCAGATTATATAATAGCTGAATCAGTATTGCAAACAGCTCGCACGCAAAATTATACATTGAGCGTAACAGAAACAAACGGGGTAATGGTCGTATCAGCATTTCCTAATGGAAGCAATATCACATTATCGTCAGGTAGTGAGCCAGTATGCAAAGTTATTGTGCGTGGCGCAAGCATGGAGCCAGCATATATAGATCTTGATTTTACTTTTGCAAATATAGAAGATTTAAATGGTGTTGAAATGAACTGGACAGGTGATGATGCAGATTTTGAAGTTTCTGTTGAGACCCAAGTTCTTGCCATGCCCAATATAGTAGCAAGTCCAGGCGAAGGATTTGTTATGCCGCTCATGATTAGTAATTCTCAACCAGTTTCTGCAATCCAACTTTCTTTATCTAGCCAAGCAAATTATATCACAGGTGTAACAGTTGTTCAATCTGATTACATGGATTTTTCTGACTGGTATTTTGGAGGTAACCAAGATGGAGCTGATTACAATGTAATTATAACCGATTTAACATTGAATAATCCTATTATGCCAGGCATGGGTCATATAGCTGATCTATATTTATATGTAGATGCGAGCACACCTTCTGGAAATTCATACCCTATCGAAGTTGATAAAATAATAGCTGATGCTAATAGCATTGCAATGTATACAGAAATGATTTCTTCAAGTGTTTTTGTTGGAACCCCTATGGCTCATTTTTCTATTGATACCAGTTTTTCTATGTCTGGTTCCGCATCTAGAACTATACCAGTTTTTCTTGATAATATTGTTCCAATATCTGTTTTCGAGATGACTTTAATGGATATGCCGGATGGCATAATAGTTACTTCCGTTAATCCTACAGGACGATTTTTAGATGTTGGCGGATTATTCTTAGATAATTCTGGTGAGGATGAAGATGGAAATTGCTTTATTTTTGGATATACTGTTGGAACAGCTATCCCATCTGGTTCTGGGCCAATTTTTGAATTAAATATTCAAAGGAAAAATACTTTTGGAGGACAATTAGGTTTGTTCTTTGGAGATGTTACAGCTAGAGATGAAAATACCAGTGAGGTAACAGTCGCAGGTACGGGTTATGCTATGTTAAGCGTTGCCCTAGGATTAACAGACACTTTTATTGTTCCAAATCAATATAAACTATACCAGAACTATCCTAATCCTTTTAATCCGACTACTGTAATTCAATATGATGTTGCTGAACTATCTCAAATTTCCTTAACAGTATATGATTTATCTGGACGTGAAATTAATCGCTTAGTTAATGAAGTTCAATCACCTGGTTTAAAAACATTAGTCTGGGATGGTAAAGATTCTATGGGGAATAAGGTTGGTGCAGGTATATATATTTATCAATTAAAATCCGATAATTATATTGAATCGAAAAAGATGATATTTGTAAAATAATTTTTAATTTTTTCTTAATTCTGAGGCAGGTAATTCCTGCCTTTTTTGTTTCGTCAAACCACAAACATTTGATTAATTTCACCGACTACATAAATATAAATATTGCCGCGGTGGTGGAATTGGTAGACACGCCAGATTTAGGATCTGGTGCTCGTAAGGGTGTGAAGGTTCGAGTCCTTTCCGCGGCACGTTTTTGAAAAACTAATTAAATAGATAATTAAGATTAATAGTAAAAAATGCCCGAAGAAAAAAAATCCGTTTTTCAGGTTATCATACATAGTTTTTTTGTTGTTCCATTTATCATTGCAATATTTGGTGTATTAATATTTCTAATGGTAAGAGTTCTTACTTTAGAACCAAGAACTGCCCATGATTATTTAGAAGATGTAAAAATTGGGGGATCAACTAAGCGATGGCAAGGAGCATTTGAGCTTTCGAAAATTTTAGCTAATCCGAAAAGTATCCCAAAGGATGATAGATTTGTAAATGATCTAATATCAACCTACAAATATTCCGAGAATGAAAGAGATAATAGAATTCAAATTTATTTAGCTCTTGCAATGGGTAGAACAAGAGATATACGATACTCAGATATTCTAGAAAAATCCTTGAATAGTGAAGATGAGCAAATTTTAAGTGCAGCAATATTTTCTCTAGGATTGATTGGGAGTCAAAATAGTATGGAAAAGCTATTAAATTTTTATGATCACTCTTCAGCAAGGGTTCGACATCAATTATCCGTAGCCCTTGGAAGTTATAATAATGATCAATCTCGAAAAATATTATATAAACTATTGAATGATATAGAACCAAATGTTAGATGGGATGCAGCTATTTCTTTGGCCAAACAAAATGATAATAAAGGACGAAGAATAATATTAGACCTTATGGATAGAAAATATTTAGATTCTTTCCCTAATATTGATCCAATTGAACAGAGCCAAGCTATGATGACAGCAATTGCTGTTAGTAAAAAAATATTAGATGATGAAATAAAAGAAGTATTAGTAGACTTAATGGAAAATGATATCAATATGAAGATTCGTCAATCTGCACGAAATGTATTAGAATAAGTTTTAGGATAGTTAACATGCCAGATGGTAAAAGCACAGTTTCAAAACCACCAGAACCTAAGTCGCCCGCAGCACTAGGTAAAGCATCTAATGAATTTGATGATATAAACAGGAGATCTTTTTTTTCCTGGCTATCATTTGGTTGGGTTGGATTTGTTGCTGCTACAGGTGGTTTTTTTACAATGTTGTTAAGGTTTTTATTCCCTAATGTACTCTTTGAACCTGTTCAAACTTTTCGAGCAGGTTTCCCAGATGATTACATAATTGGTGAAGTTAGTACGAAATGGAAGGATAAATATGGGGTATGGATAATACGTAATGATCAGGGTATTTATGCATTATCTACTGTGTGTACTCATCTAGGTTGCACTCCCAACTGGTTAGCTTCTTCTAAAAAATTTAAATGTCCTTGTCATGGAAGTGGGTTTAAAGCTACTGGAATCAATTTTGAAGGACCGGCGCCAAGGCCATTAGAGAGATATAGAATTGTTCTTGCTGATAATGGAGAAATTATTGTAGACAAAACTCAAAAATATCAACAAGAAAAGGGTCAATGGACTGACCCAGAAGCGTTTTTAACAGTATAGAGAAAGAAATATGTCTGAAGAAAAAAATAAATCTTTATTAGAAAAAGCAGCTGAATCACAGGTGTGGAAATCAATCTTTCGAGGAGGTGGTGTCCCAAGAAATAGACGTCAACGTATGATGTCGGTATTGAATTCTGTTTTTCTTCATTTGCATCCAGTTCGTCTTCCGAAGCATGCTGTGAAATTAAAGTTTACATGGTGTATGGGTGGTTTATCTTTTTTTATATTTTTAATCCTTACAATTTCTGGCATTCTGTTAATGTTTTATTATCGTCCAACAATTGAATATGCATATACAGATATTATTGATTTAGCAGAACAGGTTCCTTTTGGCATTATGCGGGAACTTCATCGTTGGGGTGCGCATGCAATGGTCATCACAGTTTGGTTACATATGTTTCGAGTATTTATGACTGGATCATATAAACCCCCTAGAGAGTTCAATTGGGCTGTTGGTGTGATATTGCTATTGCTGACTTTATTATTAAGTTTTACAGGATATCTATTACCTTGGGACCAATTAGCAATTTGGGCAATAACAGTTGGTGGCAATATGGCTCGTGCTACACCTTTTTTAGGCTCTGAAGGTCCTGGTGCTGCATTATTAGCAATAGGTGATATAAACTTTATAACGATGGCTAGCGATGCTCGATTTGTATTAATAGGAGGTCGTTTTATGGGAGAAGCGGCACTATTGCGTTTTTATGTATTACATTGTATTGGACTACCATTTATCATCATGATTTTTATGGCTGTTCATTTTTGGAGAGTAAGAAAGGATGGTGGTATCTCAACGCCAGTATAGATATGGGTTCATTTAAAGAAATTGTAAATACCGTATCAAACCCAACCATATTATTTACTTCTGTTTTAATAATATTTCCGTTTGTTTTTCCACCAACAAATTGGTTTGAGAAATGGCATAGAAAATTAGGTCTACATCACTTATGGGGAACCAATGCAATTATTATAGCAATGGTAGGTATGATTGCCTTTTTTGTTTATGGTTTAGGTGATTATAATTTTCAAAAGATAGTTTTGAAACCCGATAATGTTCCTATATCAGGAATGATATTTCTAGTTGTTTTTTTTACATGGCTAGCTATGAATCAGGCGTATAAGAATGATGAAAGATTAGATGCTGGTAAAAAACCAGATGAATTTTACGAAGCGCCAAATGATAAAGTGCTCGTATGGCCTGATTTAGTTTATGTGGAGCTTATATCCTTAATTATTATGTCTGCATTTTTATTAGTATGGTCAATTGGGTTACCAGCGCCAATTGAAGAACCTGCTAATCCAACTGAATCTCCAAATCCTGCAAAAGCACCTTGGTATTTTTTGGGTCTTCAAGAAATGTTGGTTTATTTTGATCCATGGATGGCCGGCGTAGTGTTGCCTAGTCTCATCATTGTTGCTTTAATGGCGATGCCATATATAGATCGCAGTCCTGAAAATTCAGGTTTCTATAGCTATAAACGTAGAAGGCTTGCCATTTCTTTATATATGTTTGGATGGTTAGTATTGTGGCAATTGTTAATAGTAGTTGGTACTGTTCTAAGAGGACCAAATTGGAATTTCTTTGGGCCTTTTGAGTATTGGGATGTACATAAATTAGAGGCCCTGACAAATATCAATTTATCAGAGATCATTTACATCAAATTTTTAAATACTGGATTACCTGATAGTATTCTGTTGCGAGAAATCTGGGGCATTCTGCTTACCCTTGGATATTTTCTTATTTTACCACCATTATTAGCAAAAACTTTGCTGAAAGATATGTATGAGCGTTTGGGTGTCGCTAGATATTCAATTTTTATTGTTTTAATAATTACTGCATTAACTTTACCTATCAAGATGTATCTGAGATGGATCTTTAATTTGAAGTATATTATTTCCATTCCTGAATATTTTTTCAACTTTTAATAATAAATAAAATGTCAGAAAGCCAGGAAAGACACTATAATATCTTAAAGCTGAATCGTTTATTTGCGATTTCATCTATTATTTTTACTGCAGTTTGGTTGCTTGTTTTCTTTGATGATTATAAACGACCCTGGAAAAAATACCAGAAAGAATTTCGTAAGTTAGAAATTGAAAAAGTTCGTTCGGATCTTAACGATTTATCAATTCAATTAGAAACTAATCCAGAATACAATCAGCTTAAGGAGCAGTTGTTGTCATCGCAAAAGGATTTAGAGGGGCGTAATAATGAATTAGATGATATTCAAAAAAAACTTACAATTCTGGAAGCTGAATTATATAAGAATAATCAACTCTATCAATTTGCAAAAGCTGATTTAGATGTACTGAAATATGATTATGAAAAAAGCCAGATAGGCCCTATAAAAAATGAAGATATTGAAAAAAAATATTATTCTCTTAGTGATAGTGTAGATAAATATTTTTTAATACGTGAACAATCAGAAATCAAAGTTGATAAAGCAAATAAATCGCAAAAAATTATCACAGAAGAGATTAAAAATATTGAGAGCTCTTTAAATGCGCTGGCACGTGAAAAAAATATGATGGAGAGAAAATTGTCTAAAGTTGATCCTGACGCAATGACGCTTGCGAATAAGATTGGTAATATTGTAAGAGATTTGCCCGTTCTTGATTTTATCGATCCTTATTATGAGGTTAAGCAAGTAGTGGTTAACGATCTAGAAGAAGATCTAGTTTATATGGGAATGCCAAAAGTAGATCGGTGTATGACCTGCCATGTTGGTATAGATAAAAAAGGATTTGAAGACGCTCCGCAACCATATACGACGCATCCAAAAATTGATTTCATGGTAGGGCCAAGCTCGGCTCACCCAATAAGTGAATTTGGGTGTACTTCGTGCCATTTAGGTAGAGGCAGAGGTACTGGATTTTATTCTTCTGCACATAGTCCAAATGATGAGGAAACAGCTCATCGTTGGAAAGAGGAATACGATTGGGAGCCGAAGCATTATTGGGAGAATCCTATGTTACCTACGCGTTATGCGGAGGCTGGGTGCTATAAATGTCACAGTGGTAATATGCCTTTAAAGGAAGCTGAAACTTTAAGTCTTGGTTTATCAGTCTTTGAGAAAGCTGGATGCTATTCATGTCACAATGTTGATCGTTGGGATGATACGCCTAAGACTGGGCCAAGTCTCTATAAATTGGCATCTAAAACAAATAAGGATTGGACATATAAGTGGATTATGGAGCCTAGATCATTCCGTCATAATACATGGATGCCACATTTTTTTAAGAAAGGAAATAACAGTTCCCCTGATGATATTATTAGAACTGAACAAGAAGTACTGGCGATGACGGAGTATTTATTTAATAAATCAGAAATATATGAAAAAAATTCAGTTAATATTTCTGGAGATTATGATAGAGGAAGAATTCTTGTAAATTCATTGGGGTGCAAAGGCTGTCATCAAATTCAAGCAACCCCTGACCCCGAATATGATCCGACAATTCAAGCAATCCGTACAGAACAAGGTCCAAATCTAATTGGATTAGGGTCCAAAGTGGATGAAGATTGGTTAGTAAGTTGGTTGAAAAATCCTTATAGTTATCATGAGGGTACGAAAATGCCAAACTTGAGATTATCAGATCAAGAAGCAATAGACATCGCAACCTATTTATTAGCTGATAATAATGCGGACTTTGATAAAATGCCTGTTCCAGAAGCAAATGAAAATATATTAAATGAAATTTCAGCTGATTTTCTTTCACAACTACTAAGAAAGTCTCAAGTTGATGAAAAGTTATCTAGTATGTCAACTGTAGATAAACTGAATTATTCAGGAGAAAAACTTATAGGTCATTATGGATGCTATTCTTGTCATAATATATCGGGATTTGAAGATAGAAAACCAATTGGTATAGCATTAAATCTTGAAGGAAGTAAATTAATTTCTAAACTTGATTTTGGTTTCTGGCATCATGAAATACCCCATACGAAATGGGACTGGTTTTATACAAAAATTAATAAACCTGAAACGTTTGATCTAATTCCAAATGATGATGGCACATTATCTGTTAAAGAATTAAATCCTTTAGATAAGTCTCGAATGCCGCATTATGGATTGACAGATAAGGAAATTAATGGTTTGGTTACATTAATTATGGGTCTTGTGAAAGATGAGATTCCTGAATCTAAGCTTCCCGAGAATAGCCCTAAATATTTAGCTATGACGCAAGGAGAAAGATTTATCCATACTAATAATTGTTTAGGTTGTCACAAAATAGATGGAGAAGGAGGAGCGATTTGGCCTTCAACAGCTAGTTGGCTTGAAGAAATAGCTGGATCCGAAAACTCTGATGATTTGAGTGTGGTTCAAAGTTTCAGCCCTCCGATTCTAAATACACAAGGAAGAAAAGTTCAGCCAGATTGGTTATTAAATTGGTTTCAAAATATTTCTATGATTCGTCCTCATCTACAAGTTAGAATGCCTAGCTATGATTTTTCTCATCAAGAATGGAATAGTGTAATTTCATATTTTCAATCAAAAGATGATTTGTTTTTGAAATATGAAAATCCACATAATTTTACTAAATCATCAAATTCCTATAAAGCTGGAGAGAAAATTCAAGAAGAAGGCGCGTGTATAAACTGTCATTTTTATGGTGAAATGAAGCCTCGCCAAGATGCTCTTACTTGGGCTCCGAATCTAGTGTTAACAAAAGAGAGGCTTCGACCAGAATGGTTGATAGAATGGTTTAACAACCCTCAAGAAGTGATGCCAGGAACAAAAATGCCTGCTCCATATATACCGGTTGATGAGCCTATAGCTGATGTAAAAGAATATTGGGGTGATGAAGTTGCATCTTTTATTGGAGATACTACAGGAATGCTTTATGGATTAATTGATTGGATGTGGGGTTTAGAAGGAAAAGAAGATGTGTCAACTATTGTAAAAAAACATCTTGATGAGAAAGGATATGGCTTTATTTCTGATGAAGAGGATGATGAGTGGGGAGATGATGAATGGTAATAAGATTATTTGTTATTGGATTTATAATTTAACTTAATAAATTTGCTGCTCTAATTGATATAAATTACTCTGGAGGATATAGTGAAAATTAAAATTTTAGGAATGTTAATTGTCTTTATTTTGGTCAATTTTGGTTTTTCTGGTGATATTAAAGGAAAAATTAAATTTGATGGAAAGGCTCCAAAAATGAAGCCCTTACGAATGGATGCAGATCCAGTATGTGTTGCTAATAGTGATATTAAACCAAGAAAAGAATGGTTGGTTCTTGATGAGAATAATGGTGTAAAAAATGTATTGGTTTATGTTAAGGAAAGCAAGTCTGGATCTTTATCGAAAAATTATGATACACCAAAGGAAGCTGCAGTTATTGATCAAAAAGGTTGTGTTTATGTCCCTCATGTTCTTGGTGTAATGGTTGGGCAGCAGCTTGATATTTTAAATAGCGATGGTACTTTGCATAATATCCATGCATTACCTAAGGTAAATAAAGAATTCAATAAGGCTATGCCTAGATCAAAGAAACAAATGTCTGTTAAATTTGATAAAGTTGAAGCCCCCTTTAAAATTAAATGTGATGTTCACCCATGGATGGGTGCATTTTTAGGTGTTTTTGACCATCCATATTTTGCAGTAACGGATGATAGTGGTTCCTATACTATTTCAGGCTTAGCTCCTGGAAAATATGTTCTAGAAGCTTGGCATGAGAAGCTTGGATTGCAAACAGTTGATTTATCTGTAGATGAAAGTGGGGCTACACAAAACTTCACATTTACTAAACCAAAAAAGAAATAATTTAAGGAAGTAAATGGACGCACATTCTCATCACGAAGAATCTTTTTTCCGTAAATACATATGGTCTACAGATCATAAAATTATCGGTTTACAATATGGTATAACTGCACTAATATTTTTATTAGTTGGCTTTCTTTTAATGATGGTGATGCGCTGGCAGTTGGCGTATCCTGAGACGCCAATCCCTTTTGTAGGCTCTTTCTTTGGCGAAGATGGTATTTTACTTCCAGAAATCTATAATTCTTTAGGAGCAATGCATGGGACCATTATGATATTCCTTGGAGTAGTGCCTCTTGCAGTTGGAGCATTTGGAAATTATTTAGTTCCATTACAAATAGGTGCTCCTGATATGGCTTTTCCTAAACTTAATGCAGCAAGTTACTGGAGCTATTTTGCCGGTGGTGTTGTAATGATGAGTAGTTTTTTCTCTGAAGAGGGAGCTGCTAGATCTGGATGGACTTCTTATCCACCATTAGCAGATATTGAAGTAGGGCAAACCATTTGGCTTATTGGAATGATATTTTTAATTACATCAAGTTTATTAGGATCAATGAATATTATTACTACAATAGTCCAATTACGTGCTCCTGGGCTAACTTGGAGTAGATTGCCTTTCTTTGTTTGGACACAGTTAGTAACATCTTTTTTACTAGTATTAGCATTTCCTCCATTAGAAGCTGCAGCTGTACTACAGCTTATGGATAGAGTCGCCGGTACGAGTTTCTTTTTGCCGAGTGGTTTAGTTATATCGGGAGAAGCTTTAGCGGTAAGTGGAGGAGGGAGTCCTTTACTTTGGCAACATTTATTTTGGTTTTTGGCTCACCCGGAAGTATATGTACTTATATTACCAGCTATGGGTATTATATCAGAAGTGATTGCTAACAATACTAGAAAACCTCTTTGGGGGTATAATTCATTAGTATATTCAGTTATCTTTCTTGGGTTTATGTCCTTTGTTGTGTGGGCACATCATATGTTTTTAACTGGAATGGGGACTGCTATGAGTTCGTTTTTCCAGATTACCACTATGATTATTTCTATCCCTTCAGTCATTATTTTATCAGCATTGTTTATTTCTCTTTGGGGTGCCTCGATACGGTTTAATACTCCTATGTTATTTGCTCTAGCATTTTTGCCAATGTTTGGCATTGGAGGCTTAACTGGATTGCCATTAGGTATTGCTGCATCAGATATATATCTTCATGATACCTACTATGTTATTGGTCATTTCCATTATGTGGTTGCACCAGGCACAATCTTTGCTCTTTTTGCAGGTATTTATTTTTGGTATCCAAAGATTACTGGTAGAAAAATGAACGAACGACTTGGTCAATTACATTTTTGGCCATCTCTTTTATTTATGAATGGAATATTTATGCCTATGTTTATTCAAGGATTAGCGGGTGTATCTAGGAGATTATGGGATGGTGGATTAGAATATGCTCATGCATCAGGTGTGTTACAATGGAATGAATTCATGTCAATTTCAGCTTGGTTGCTTGGCGTTTCTCAGATCCCTTTTGTTATTAATGTCTTTTATAGTTTAAAAGGAGGAGAAAAAGTTGATAGTAATCCATGGGAAGCAACTACATTAGAATGGGTTGCGCCATCTCCTCCATTGCCTCATGTTAATTTTGAGACTTTGCCAGAAGTTCATAGGGAGGCCTATGAATATAGTCTTCCTGGAAGAAAGAGAGATTATACCCCACAAACTGAACCAAAAAAAGGGTAAGAATTATGGAAATTCCTTATACAGTTGATGAGAGACCCGATACAGGGGTATATAATGCTAAATTAGGTGTTTGGTTATTTTTAGCATCTGAAGTAATGTTATTTGGTGGGTTATTTTCTGCTTATGTTTTTTTACGATTAGGTGCTCCAGTTGGCGCTTTCCATGAATGGGGACTGGAATTGAATGTTCCTCTAGCAACTCTGAATACAATGATATTGATTTCTTCTAGCATGACGATGGTAATGTCATGGGCTTCTTTAAAAATGAATGATTTTAAAAAGTATAAATTATATATGGCTCTTACGTTACTTTGTGCTTTGTGTTTCTTAGTAATAAAATATTTAGAGTATAGTTCAAAAATTGATCATCATATTTACCCAAGCACAAATACGTTTTATGCAATATATTATACACTTACTGGATTACACGGTCTTCATATAATTGGTGGGATGATAGTCCTTTTTTATCTTTGGTTGCCGGGGAGTAATATGTGGGATACAAAACCAGAACAATTTACAAATAGGGTAGAAATAGTAGGTCTATACTGGCATTTTGTTGATCTAGTATGGATATTTCTCTTTCCAATTTTATATTTGCTTTAGGAGGGCTATAATTTATGAGTAGTGGACATGATGCTGATATTCAAAGTCATATAAAAGTGTATATGATGGTGTTTGCTTCACTAGCAGTGTTAACTGTTGTTACTGTCGCTGCATCTTACCTCGAATTGTCATCTGGTGAAGCAATATTTTTAGCTCTTGTGATCGCATCAGTAAAAGGTTCATTAGTTGCTTGTTTTTTTATGCATCTTATTTCGGAAAAAGCGTTTATTACGTGGATATTAATGCTAACAGCAGGATTCTTTTTTATTCTAATGTTTGTTCCTTTGGCAGCATTGATAGATCAGGCAAAAATAGGATGATTTCAATTAAAACATTTCATATCTTTTTTATTATTATTTCTATAATACTTTTTGTAGGGTATGGTGTTTATGAAATGAATAACCCTACATTTAGTGGTTCTTTTTCTTTTTTCCCTTCAGTTTTTTCATTTTTTCTTGCATTTGGATTAATCTTTTATTGTAAAAACGTTTTACAAAAATTCAAGACATTATGATAAAATATTTTAATAGAATTATAGTTAGTGTGTTTATTGTAATGAATAATTATTTGTTAGCCTGTGCAACATGTTATGGTGCTCCAGATGATCCTATATCTAAAAGTCTAAATTATTCTATAATTGTACTTTTGGGATTTATTGGTACGGTTTTATTAGGTTTAATTCTATCAATATTATCTATAAGAAATAAGAATAAGGCAATTGCTAATGATTAACAAACTTTATGGAGAAAATGTATAAATGATTGATATTTTACGAGATCTTGGCCTACCAATAAGTATATCATCAAGTGGCCCAGCAATTGATGAAACAATCGTTCTCATGCACTGGCTTATGTTATTTTTATTTATTGGTTGGGGTACGTTTTTCATTGTATCTCTTATAAAATTTAGAAAATCAAAAAGTCCCCAAGCTGATTATGTGGGTGTTAAGTCTCATATGTCAACAGTTTTTGAGGTTGCTGTTGCACTGATAGAAATAATTTTACTCATTGGTTTTTCGTTTCCAATCTGGGCAAATAGAGTAAATGATGTGCCTACATCTAATCAAGATATTATTCATGTCCGTGTCGTTGCTCAGCAATATGCATGGAATATCCATTATCCAGGACCAGATGGCCTTTTTGGGAATCTAAAATCTGAGCTTGTAGATGAAGTAAGTAATCCTATTGGATTGGATCGATCTAGTTTTGGTGCTTCTGATGACTTTTTTACTATAAATCAATTTCATATTCCTGTAAATAAAAAAATTCGGATAGATTTGAGCACTAAAGATGTAATACATAGTTTTAAACTACCAGAATTAAGAGTTGGTCAAGATGCAATACCAGGAATGACCATACCAATTCATTTTGAAGCTACTATGACATCCGAGCAATTCCTTAAGCAGATGGTTGGAACCCCCAGAGAGGGAAAGGGTTTGGAAATAGCATGTGCTCAGCTGTGTGGACTTGGCCATTATCGTATGAAAGGATATTTAACAGTAGAAACGGAAGATGAATATAATGATTGGTTAGATCTGCAGGCTGAATATTTGTTAGAAGAAAATGAAGAAGACGAATGGGGAGATGAGGAAGACTGGTAAATAATCACAATATTGTCCTTCACCTTTTTATTTAATATAGTATCTTTATAATTAATTTATGTCTTTAGTAAGTGAGAGCTCATTTTCATTTGATACAATTGCTAAAGTACTATCTAAAATTCTAGTTTTTTCAATTCTTGTATTGATTTTTGCAGGAGCTTTAGTAAAAAGCCATGAAGTTGGTTTATCGGTTCCAGATTGGCCAACTACATATGGATATCAAATGTTCCAATTTCCTTTTTCCGATATGGTTGGAGGAATATTCTATGAACATGGACATAGAATGATAGCTACGATTGTTGGCTTTATGACTTTAATGCTAACTATTATAGTATATATGAGCAATAATGAACTGTGGTTGAAGAAATTAACCTTTTACGCCTTAGGGCTTGTAATCGTACAAGGATTATTTGGTGGATTAACTGTTTTATTATTTTTACCTGCATATATTTCTATTATCCATGCAATTCTAGCACAAACATTTTTTGTCTTAATAATATTTATCACTTATAGTTTATCAATAGTAGATAAACAAAAATTAAATGATCAATATGCCAAGAATATATCAAATTTGAAAAACCCCGCTTATTTTGTTGCCTTATCAATATATATTCAATTAATTATTGGTGCGATAATGCGACATACAGAATCAGGGTTGGCTATACCAGATTTTCCTCTTTCAGGTGGTTATATTATCCCACTTTTTAATCAGCCAATGATTGAATCAATACAATCAATGCATTTTGATGCTGGATTACAGTTTGTTGAATTATACCAAATAATTATTCATTTTCTTCATCGTCTTGGAGCATTAATTGTCACCTTTTCAATTGGTTATTTATCTTGGAGATTGATTCAACTAAAATTAGAATTTTCTAAAATTCATAAATTAACTTTGTTAATTATTTGTTTATTAATTGTTCAAGTTTATTTAGGTGCTATGACAATATGGTCTGTAAAACATCCTTTAATCACAAGTATTCATGTATTAAATGGCGCGATGATACTTGGGATAAGTTCATTGATAATATTACATGTTCGTCCATTAAAACATATAAAGTAGATTATATATAATGAATAAATCCTTAAATAAAAATTTGCTTATCATTAATTCATATATTGATTTAATGAAACCAAGTATATTAATTATGGTTTTAATCACTACTATCTTGGGATTTTATTTGGGCTCAGATGGAAATATAGTATGGATTAATCTAATATGGATGCTAACTGGCACTACTTTTTCTGCCGGCGGTGCAAGTGTTCTAAATCAGTACTTAGAGCGTGATCAAGATAAGATTATGAATCGTACCTGTGATAGACCCATCCCGTTAGGAATAATTTCTCCTTATAATGCTCTAGTTTTTGGAATAATTACAGTTATTATTGGAACAAGTATCTTAGTAGTCAAAATAAATCTACTTACTGGTTTTTTATCATTACTAACAGTATTTATGTATGTATTAGTATATACGCCAATGAAGAGGGTTACCTGGCTAAATACATCCATAGGATCAGTCCCCGGCGCTCTACCTCCAATTGGTGGATGGGCTGCTGCTACTAATAGTATTGATTCAGGAGCTTGGATTCTTTTTGGTATACTTTATTTATGGCAGCACCCGCATTTCTTTGCAATTGCTTGGATGTGTAAAAATGACTATGAGAAAGCTGGATTTAAAATGTTACCAGTAATTGAGCCCGATGGAAAACGAACAGTTCGTCAAATATTATGGCATTTAAGTTTATTATTCCCTATTTCATTGCTACCAGTTTTAATAGGAATGAATGGGTATATATATTTGTATGGATCCTTAATTATCACTTTATATTATTTTTTATCTGCTTTTCCTATGTTAAAAAATAAGTCTCATAAAAATGCTTCTCAGATATTAAAAGCATCAGTTTTATATCTACCAGCTTTGTTAGTAATTATTATAATTGATAAAGGAATATGATAATGACTTTTAAACCATGGATATACTTATCAAGCTTATTAATTATAATTGTCTTAATTATAATTCTACAGCCAGATAAAATAGAAAATAAACTTCCTATAATTGGTGAAATACCTTCATTTGATTTAATAGATCAGAATGGAGAACAATTTACACTTGATGATTTAAAGGGCAATGTATGGTTGGCAGACTTTATTTTTACCACATGTGCTGGCCCTTGTCCTATTATGACAGAGCGTATGAGCACAGTTCAACATGACCTGATTGGAATAGATAAATTGCAATTTGTATCATTTACAGTTAATCCTGATTATGATACGCCTGAAGTATTAAAGGAGTATGCAAAACGATATGATGCTGATATTAATACTTGGTCATTTGTTACAGGTAAGTATGAACAAATTCAAGAGTTGATTGCAAATGGGTTTAAAATGGGTGATGAGGAGGAAATTGTTTTTCATAGTACTCGTTTTGCATTAGTTGATCATGAAGGTAATCTAAGAGGATATTATTCTGGTACAGAACCAAAAGATCATGATAATCTTACTCGAGATATTCGTTCTTTAATAAAGGAAATAAATTAATTTGATATATAGAAGTGATAATTTTTGGCTTCGAATAATCTATATAATATCTGTCCTTGTATCTGCAGCTGTTGCTTTTTTAATTCTTGGTCCTAGGCCAGATGGAATCGAAGGGGCGCTTGATGTTTCAGGACTTCCCAAAGTAAATGCAATACTAAATGGTATTACAGGAATACTTTTATTATATGGGTATCTATTAATTATTAATAAAAGAAGGCAAGCACACAAAAACGTAATGTTGCTTTCTTTTGCAAGTTCTACTGCTTTTTTAATTAGCTACATTATTTATCATTGGTTTAAAAGTGGACCTAAGGAATATCTCGGAGATTTACAAAATTTTTATTATTTCATTTTAATCACGCATATTATTCTCGCAGCTATTATAATCCCACTTGCCCTTATAACATTGTATCGTGGTTGGAATGATCATATTGGAAAACACAGGAAAATTGCAAAGATAACTTTACCAATATGGTTATATGTTTCTATAACAGGGGTTATTATTTATTATATGTTATACTGGTAAATTTATTTGTTCTGTTTTTGCAATATTTTTAACTAAACCTCCAAAATTTCGATCAATTTTAAATCCATGTTTATAGAAGAATTCTTCTTGAAAAAAACCAGCAATAACATGTTGAATACCTTTGTTTTTTAATCGGATAAATAATTCATCCATTAAACGGTTACTTAAATCCTTTTTTCTATAATTAGATCTAATTACGATCCATTCAAAATGGACAATAGTATCTTTTTTAGATTTTTTCCAATATACTCCCCCAACCAATCTATCTTTGATATCAAAAATTAGTAGAAATTCGTGATCTCCTTGAAAAATAGGTTCAAGATTTGATTTTATAAGAATTGAATGAAAACGTGCAATTTCTTTAGGGTGGAAGGGGGGTCGTATTCTATATCCATTTCCATCTTTATCTTCACAGAGCATGACAAGATCTACTCTACTATTATCTCCTTCATTCATTGTAACTAGTTCTATATAGTCTGCAGCTGCTAAATGTTTAAAAACCAAGTGTGTTAGAAAAAACTTTTCTTCATCAGAAACTTTTATATTTTCATGTATATGATGTAGCCTGTTTTGGAGATCATCTTCTGTTACTATTTTTGATCGTAGTTCTTTAATTAGCTCACTTAATAATTTCTTTAGATTATCATTTGAATCTTTTAAACAAGTCATTAAGAAAAAACGCACTCTTGTTTCAGGGTATTCACTTAATAGTTCCCCAAGCTTATAATCTTGATATAATTCTTGTAAAATAGTTGTTCTTGCTTTCAATGTAGCGTTTTGATTTAAATCGAGCCATCTTTCGTATCTTAACGCAGCAAAAACCATTCTTTTTGTCAATACTCCTTCATTTTCAACTTCTAGAAGAAAATCATCAATTCTTTTATCAGTTAGACCATATTTTTTTGCTGTTTTTTTCTTATATGTATTATTGTTTATCTCTTCTTTGAATTGCTTTATCAGTGGAATACCATATTTCACTTTTGTTTCTTGCATGATTACTGAGAAAATTAATTCCCAATCAGCCATACGTTTTAAACCAATATATTCATTTTCGGTATCATCGATAAAATTTTTATAAATGCGAAATAATAGATTAGATATTTCAGATGTTTTTTGCCTATTCGTTATAGAAATTAGTCTAGTTCCAGAAGTATAGTCATGTTCTGGTATTATCAAATTTTTAGGTGAAGGATCTCCAATTTGCACCTTTTTATCTGAACGCCACCAAAAATTAATATATGCTGCTGTTCCACTCCAAATGAAGTGAAGCCAACGCATTTGCCACCTATCTGGAGCAGAATTTTCTTCAATTTCATTTCTATTTCTTTCAAGGTATTGAGATAGAGTTTCACCGGGGATGTATTCTTCAGTATATAGATTATATTCTGGCCAATAGCCTCCAAACTCTTCAATAAATTTTTCACCATGAATAGATGAGCCCATGATGATTAACCATTTAATTTCTTCTTCTATAAATTCTTTTTCATGATTATCATTTATATTGATTGCAAAATTATAAGAATCATCATTCTTTGTTTGAACTAATATTCTTAATACAGTTTTACCATGATTCTTTCCTAATAATGTTACCCATACTCCCTCTGGGTTAATATCATTTAACTCTATTAATCTATGATCATAAAAAAGAAAGATTGATTCTTTAATCAAAGCCGTATTTGTAATTGCATTAAGTAATGCTTCTTGTATAGCTGGTTCAATAAGTTCGTCAAATATAATTACATCTTTCCAATTGTATTCTGAGTCATCATTTCTATTAATTGCTAATTTTCTGTTCGGACCTATCCATGATCTAAATCCATTTATAAGTTTATAATGTTCCTTTTGAGCAAGAGACAATATCCTTTTAGGACACTCTACAATCTGCCACCAATATAATTCTGATCGAGCCCAAATGTATTTTGTAGGATGATAAATCCCATAATCTGCAACAAATGGTAATAAAATTTGTATGAATAATAATTGAACTTTTTCAATAGTATTTAGATCTTTTCTATATTTACCTAATTGAGATAAAATAGCCTTAAAATGTTCATCGTTTAATAACTGTATATTTATTGAAAATTTATCTTTTGACTTTTCATCATTATATTTTTTAAATGTATCAAAAAGTAGTTCATAAAATAATTCTCCAGATAATTCAGGTAGTATAGTTTCAATAGCTCTTAACCGAAGAGAAATATTATCATGCTCCCTAAATGATAAGAGTATATTAAATGCAATTCTTTTTAACTCTTCGTGATTAGACCGGAATAATCTATTATATACAGCAAAAGCCTTAAGATCTCCATTATATAACTTATCTGTAGATTTGTGAAGCTCATAAAGATCGACAGCACCTTCAAAATCATCTATGTTTTTCACAGATTCTGATGATTCTTTATTATTAAAAGGAAACTGCAGCTTGATTGAATTTGTTTGTTCAAACCTGGCAATTCGAAAAACACTTTTACCAATAAAATCTGTAAAACTATTATTTCCCAGCCATAGTTCTGGACAAATCAATATAGATTGTAAATCAATGATATTATCAGTTGTATAATAAGTAAAATCTCCAATAATTAAAGAATTATCGTTCCATTGAATTTTAATATTATTTTTATTATTTCTTATTGATAGAATAGATCCATCCCAATAAATATCATTTCTACTCACCCCTTTTTCTCTTAACAACCAGTTAGGTATATAAATTTGAAATTCATTATAGGATAGAGTAACATAATTCTTTTGATACATAGGTGATATAATTGCATCAAAGTTTTTAATTATTATTTTTCTCTTATAAGTACCTTTTTGCGTTAATTCCTCATCATTTATAAAAGACCGTTTTATAATTGCAAAATTGATTACACGTTCATATGGAGTAAGAAAGCTATTAACTGATTGTACTAAGGAACTATAATATTCACGAATAGATGAAATATTTTCCTTTGAGAATTCTATTGGCAATGTATCATAATCAGGATAAATAAGAAGCGTATTGAACTCTAGCCCATCGCCAACTAAAAAAGCACTACTAATTCCATCAAAATCTTGGAACATATTTTCAATTTTTTGAGGTGAAATTGTTTGTCCTCTAGTATTTTTATAGATCTCTTTTTTGCGATCGATTATATATAAATGGCCATTCTTTTCTTTGAAAATATCGCCAGTATGAAACCATCCATTTTTTAGCGTTGAATTATTTGTTTTACTAAAATAGTATGATGATACGTATGATCCTCTAATGAGTAGTTCACCATCTTCAGCAATTTTCGTATCAATACCTGGTAATGGTCTTCCAACAGAGTCCGGTTGATAATCATCGGGAGGTGTCATTGTTATTCCTCCAGTTGATTCAGTCATTCCATATCCGCTCATGAGATTAATATTATTATCTTGGAAAAAATGAAACACATCTGGATCTAAATAACCTGCGGCAGATAAGCCAAATTTTAGATTTCCACCAGTTATTGAAGAAATTCCATTATTATTTTTATCATTATTATCATCTGTTAGACTAATTGAATTAGCATGATCCATTAATTGGATCCATCTTTTTGGAACGCTAATAAAGATTGATGGCTTGGATATTTGAAAGTCTTTTAATAGAGATTTAAAATATGGTGATTCTGCAAAAGCATATGTTGCACCCCAAAAAATAGAACCTAGTAGTTCAAAGTATCTTCCAAATGTATGATACAAAGGAAGAAAACATAGAAAAATATCATTGCTACAAAAAGAGGGTAGAGCTAAGGCTCTTGCAAATCTCTTTGATATAATATTTTCCTGAGTAAATACAATCCCTTTTGGATCATCCGTAGTTCCGGAAGTATACATAACTGTTGAAATATCTTTCATATCACAATCATTTATTCTTTTCAAAACATTTATTTCATCATATTCAATGGATTTAGAGATAAAACTTTCCCATTGATCAGCATGAATAATTGCATCAGAATGATCATCTAAATGATAAATAACTAAAGAACTTTGATCAATTTTGGAATCTCTTAAGATCCCTTGTACAGAATTCCCTCCAATGAAAAGGTGTGTAATTTCTGAATTATTAATAATGAAATCGAAATGTTCAGCGGTAGTTGTGACAGGGATCGGAACAACTGGAAAATGGAATGATAGACAAGAAAGATCAATTAGAGCGCCTCTTAATGAATTCTCAGTAAAGATTCCAACTACAATGTCATTATCATTTTTTGATTCTACATATGATAGAGCTTGACCAATTTGTATAATTTTATGCCATATTTCTTTATAGGAATAATTTTCAATATTATTTCCATTAATTACTTTAAAACATATTTTATTGTCATAATATCTTGCACGCTGATTAATCAAATGTCCTACAGTTAGTTTTGATTTAATAATTAGTTTGTGAATTATATCAAACCATTCATCGACATTTTTAGAATTAAAAATTTCATTATTAATGATCGGAAGGTGTCCTAACTCTAGAAAATCATGTATCGTTTTTTGATCTGAATCAGATTCAAGTATATCGAATGCTTTTTTCAGTAGTTCTGTAGCATCTGGTTGATGCCCAAATGTTTTTTCAATATATTTTAAGTATTCTGATATTGCCTGATTCATCTATTTGATTTTAATATTTATTTTTAGTCAAAAAAAAAGCCTTCGTAAAGAAGGCCTCTTTTTATTAAACAAATTAATTAAAGTCCAATAGTAAAAGTTAACCTTGTAACCTGACCCAATACTCCCATATCAGAGATGGAATAATCAAGAGTAAAATTATAAGGTATAAATGGAAACATTGCTGATGATAAACCAATGCCAAATGCTGTTTTACTTTCATATCCATGAGCATTATCTTTATCAAGCATATCAGTCAAATCATTTGAATTTATATTGTCATCATTCGAATCACTAAACTGGATAAACTTATTCTCTAATCCCATTCGAAGAAATAAACCTCCAAGAACTTTAATTTCAAGTCCGCCAGCATAATATGGATTGTAATCTCGAGGATCATAATAATCTATACTAACAGTCGCCTCAACAGCCTCATTTTTAATTAAGGAATTTGGTCCAATTGGGTTCATTGCAAAACCTACACGAAAAGACATAGGTAAAGGCCATTCTTCCGTTTGCAGCTGCGCAATAGCATCAGGATTAGCATCTTGATCTGCGTAAGGATCTGTATCAATTTTTAGATCAGTTCCCTGCAATTTCATCTTTGTACCAAAGTTTGTAATTGCCATGCCTATTGTTAAACCAGAAAAACCTGTTTGATATTGTGACCCTACATCAAACCCAAAGGCTGTTGCATTAGAAAAAGATATGGTTTCTCTTACAATTTTACCATGCAATCCAATTGAAAATCGGTCAGATATTTTTCTACCAAATCCTAATCCCAAAGCAATATCTGAAGCACGAAAAACAACTTTACTATCTTGTTCAAATTCCGTTGTTTTTTTCATTTCGCCCATATCCAGGTTATTAAGACTTATTCCTAAATTACCTAATGAACCAACAGGAATGACTAAGCCGAAATAACTATGTTTCATATCAGCGATCCAATTATATTGAGAAAGTAGAACCTGTATATCTTTAGCATGAGCTATACCAGCGGGATTCCAATGCAAAGCAGAGGGATCCTGTACGTTGGCAGTAAATGCTCCTCCAAGAGCCATACCTCGACTACCTACACCTATTTTTAGAAAATTAGCCGCTGATGTTCCTGCATTATCGAATTGGGCGAATATAGAGCAATTTATAGCAATAAATGTTATGATTATATTTTTCTTCATTTTATCACCGCAAGTTTACCAGTGAATTCTTGATCATTTGAGATTACGTGAAAGATGTATACCCCAAAAGAAACTTCCTGATTATTATAGGTTCGTAAGTCCCAAGCTTCAATACTAGGACCTCTGTATCCAGGACTATTCACATCATGTTTAATTACTTGTACTAACTCACCAGCCGTATTGAAAATTCTAATCAAACAATTTTCAGGAAGGCCCATAAACTGTACTTCTCTAATAAATGCTATGTGTTCATATACAGATGTAGCATTATAAGGGTTAGGAACAACAAAAATTTCATCCAAATCATCTTTCTTAACTGTATAATCATCTGCAGTTGTTTCTATTGTATATGTATCAATACCCGCTAATAATGGATTACGAAAGTATACTTTGAATTCATCACCATTAGTGAAACGAGTATCATTTTTATTGAATTGAAGCATCCAGCCAATATTAGTATTACTATACCAATCGGGCAAACCAACACCTGTGTAATCTTGGTAAACCGGCATCACAAAGAAATTTTTAGTGAATTTATAATGCCCTGGATTTTCCGAATCTTCCTCATGTATTGGCTTAGACCCTGCAGCCATATAAATTACTGCATCAATTTGTTTGTTTTCTTCAGAAGACCAAATTTCAAAAGGAAGATCAATTGTTTCTATAGTGGTAAGCTGTGCATTGAAGTATGTAGCAACTGATCCACTAGATGAAAATCGAAATTCAATATCTTTTTGTAAATATCCTGCACTTGGTCTATCAGATGGCTGTGGGTCTAAAGGAGTATTTTCTACAAAACCAGCCCAGGTTCCATCATTTGAACTTGGATTAATCCCTGCAAATAATATTGATGTTGATGTATCTTGATTAATCGTCTGTTTTACAGAATCATAGGTAGATAAATTCCATGATGCAGTTGTGAATACAGGAATAAAACCATCGACAACATGTTTTAGCTGTCCAGATTCAACATCAGTTTCATTAGAAACAACTGTATCACCAGTAGAGGTATTTATCATACTCCAAGAACTAATACTTAATGTATCACCTTGAGATATTTCATTGATAATGACCTCATAGCTATAGCCTTTACTATTAAAATCTTGAGGAGATAATGAATCACCTAGAAATTGTAGAGAAAATGCATCTGCTTGAACTAGGTTTAAGACAGCATCTGATTCTCCAGTAGAATGAACCGCCATTTCAGGAAACGTTCCAGAGCTATATCCAGCGGGTGCCTTTTGCGCGACAATTGCAACCGTATTATCATTATCACTATAGAAAGCATTTTTTGCTTTTGGATTCTCCATCGGATCCACTGGAGCACCAGCCCAATCATCAATGCCATCATATGCAGAAACCGCATACCAATATTCATAACCATTGATTATATTATTATCAACGTATGAATATTTTACACCAGAGTTAGTACCTAGATTATAATAAATAAGTGGATCTGTCATCGCGTGCGGACCACTTTGACTATCATCAATATCATATATAGCCAACGGTTTATAGAAATCAGTTGGATCTCCATTTACATCTGTAATAACTGTTCCCCAGGTGTTGCCTCTATCTGTACTTCGATATACTCGATAACCTTGAAATGCATTATTTCCTGTAACTGGATCGATAGAAGTTTCACTTCGATCATCCCACATTAAAACAACTCTTCCTTCATCAACAGAAGTTTTTACAATAGGTTGATCTGGCGGTTTTGGCGTAGCACAGTTATTATCATAAAGCGATTGAAAAAGTTTTGCATTTCGAATTAAATCAGTTTCATTGATTCCTGCAAAATCCGCAAATGTAAAAATTACTTGCTCTCCAGGAGCAACGTCCATTGGCCCGCCTGCAATCACCCAGGTAATATCAGGTCCATAACTATATGGTTTTTGGAAAATATCATATTCGTTAGGGGTAATATTTTGAGGTGTTTGAATTCCATGGGTCATTTGTTCATTATATGCTTGCGCATCACTCTGAGCATCTTGACTATATTCAAAGGTATAAAAATTTGTTACACCATAAGTTGTGTCAGTTCCATCGCTATTATATTTTGTTAAATCAAGAAACTTTGCACCAATCCATCCCACACCTGATGTAAGATAGCCTTGCACAGCATCATCACGATCATATACAATAGCAAAGTTTTCTAAAAGATGAGCATCAGATGTATCGGATAATTTTTCAGCAATATGCGGATCGTCTTCCGTAATAAAAAGCGCCATATCATCTGTCCATTCAGCTCCGCCTTGCTCAGGAGCATCTGGATCGCCAGCGATTCCCATATACAGATCTTTTAAAGTATCCTTACCAACATTTGTCATCTTTTGGATAAAAATGAAACCATCATTTCCAAACGTACTTGAATAGTTTAGAACCCAAACATCAAAACGAACATTTAACGGACCAACACCTTGATTACTTTCAAATGTATTTCCTTCTTGAGGATCATTGTCTGTAACAACGAAATATGCTTCACGGTCGGCCTGAACACCTATTCCACATGGAGCATCTGGAAATCCATCTGGACCTAGTTCTGGCTCAACTCCTGGAAAATATAATGTGTCAGATGAACCATCAGCATTATAAACAACTGATTCAAAAGTTCCTGTTGGATCTTTTTCTCT
>JAZAOA010000031.1:0-5492 GCA_036228285.1 Fidelibacterota bacterium | reverse complement strand
CTCCAAAAACTGGACCACGGTCACCAGTTAATTCAACAGCTAGTGACATATCAAACATCCAATGACGAATATGCCAACCACCATTACCTGATGTTCCACCACATTCTCCATAGAATTTTAATCCTACCCAGTTATCAACCAATCCGTCAGCAGCTTCATAATAGAAACCAAGAATTGGATCTGATCCACCGCCAGTACCTGTAGCATTAGCTAAAACACCAACCCAGTCGCCAGCCATTAATTCTGGTTCTGTACCATAATCACCAGTAGCATACCAAACATTTAGGTCTTGTGCAGGTTGTGATTCTGGAGTGGCAGTAACTGCAGTAAATCCATCAGGCCAAATTAGACCTTTTGTTGGAACGCCAGCTGGACCTGTGCCATCTGTTGTTCCTAATGGATCTTGTGCGCCAGCCATAACAGCGTCTGTTGGATCACAAACACCTGCTGTTCCTCCAGCAGAATATTCGGAACCTGAAATGGTCATCCAACCGCTTGCATCCATATCATAACCACCTAACCAACCAGCACCATCAACAGCAGAGGTTGAATACTCCGCTCCATCAGTACCAACTGGATACGATAGTTTATGTAACGATATTGTTATTTGCTGATCACCAGTTCCCCAGTAATAAATAGGTATATTTACACCTTTTATGATACCATCGGCAGGCATTTGAAACACTGTCATAAATGCATCGCCTATAGCTTGATACCCATAGAAATAGGCATTCCAGCCACCATCTGCAGGCACATAAGCTAATGTATCTGCAGTACCTCGTCCAAAACCACTTGGACTGTATGCAGATTTAGCATCATTTTCTGAGGCAACGATGTCAGCATCATTGTTGATTGATGAACTATTGCTATAAATCATCAAATTCTGGCCAACGCCAGGAATTGATTTTAGCGTAGTCATGTCCTTTGTTGGGCCATTATAACGTTCTGCAGGAGCTTTTCCATCTCCAGCAGTTAAAGGCCACATAAGGACGAGCATCAAACCAACTGATATTAACTTGTTACTCATATTTACTCCTTACTTTTCTCTTTCTTGCAAGAAAGACGGCAACGGTAAAATATAAGGCCGCTGCTTTCGTCTTTACGTTTTTTTCGAATTTTAGAAGGCCACCGTTAACGTAAGCCAACTAACTCCATCGAAAAATTTTGCTGTACGGTATGCATAGTCTACCGTAACTCCTAAACCTGTTAATTTGGACAAATCTAAACCAACTCCAAAAGTTGGTCCCCAAATAAATTCTTCACTATTTGATTCAAACCCATCGTCATCTTCCGCATCATCAGATGTGTTTTCAATTCCATCTGCACCATATGGCTCTGGATCATATCCCATGCTTAAACCACCTCTTAATGATAGCATTTCAGCAAAAAGGAATTCTGCCCCAAAACGATATTCATCAAAAGAAAAATTATTATTTAAAAAAGAAGCTGCTACCACTCCATTTGCTGGGCCAAGTGTTACATTATAGGAAACACCTAGCTCTAATGTAGTAGGTAGCTCAAATTCCTGTAAATATATTCTTCTTGGCTCTGTGTTTGTGCCTGGTTCTGTGGATTGTGGAGTATGAAACTCTTCTAAATCAGCACCGCTAAAAATCATATTTAACCCCAGATTTCTCATAGAAGCCCCAAGGCTAAAACCAGTTTCTGATTTATACTGTACCCCGGCATCAATTGCGAATCCACGAGCATTTTCTCTCATAATTGATTCACTTATCAGCTTCATAGTTGTTCCAAAGAAAATCCTGTCTGTCATTTTCCTTGAATACAAAAATCCAAATGTTAAATAGCTTGGCGAATACAATTCTCCAGTACCATCCGGTAAAACTGCAGTCGTCACTGGAATATCACCAAAATCAAGAGATTTTAATGAAACTCCAAAAACATTATTTCCACCAAACTTATAAGCTATTGCAGCTGAAGTAACTCCAATATCAGCAATCCAGCTTGAATAGGAAGAAAGCGCTTGACCGCTTTTTTCCATTCCAGCCAAACCAGCCATATTCCATTCAACAGCCTCTAGACCAGATATACCAGAAACATATGCCCCTGCCATAGCTGTTCCACGGGACCCTGTAGGGATCAAAAGTTCCTGCGCCCCTGCTGTTCCTCTTCTTTTTTTACTTCCTGCTTCAACAATATCTATCACAAAAACAGTGAGTAAAGTAATTGCTAAAACAATATGTATACTTTTTTGTCTTATCATTTTTATCTCCAAAAAGATTAATAAACATCAAGCCGTTCTTCAGGCATGAATACGGCTAATTTCATAACTTTTTCTCCTATAGAAGCCCCATTGGCATCTTCCATAGATAAATGTGCCACATACATGCCGCTAGCAACAGGTATGTTGAATGAATTTCTTAAATCCCACTGTACGCGTCTATCTGCACTATTTTCAGAATCAATTGATTTACTTATCACTCTTATCTGGTCTCCAGAAATAGTGAATATTCTGATGGTTGTTTTACCAACACCAAGATTGGTAAAATAGACAAATCGATTTAACTGATTTCTTTCTTCCGGATTTTGTCCAAAATAAGGATTCGGGAAAACATTCACTGCCTCCACCTGAGACTCTAATGCATCTCCACTAGTAGTTGCTGCTCCTGCAGCATCTATAGTATATACATCTTCTCCTGGGAAAATAGGATTAACAAAAGATACCTTATATACATTTCCAGGCTC
The DNA here is from genome assembly GCA_036228285.1 of Fidelibacterota bacterium. Classification (GTDB taxonomy): domain Bacteria; phylum Fidelibacterota; class Marinisomatia; order Marinisomatales; family TCS55. The sequence continues at coordinate 2,786 of JAZAOA010000031.1, read as the reverse complement.
AAACGATGTGGCTGTTTTGTCAAACTTGATACCCCATCCCATATTTGTATTGGAATGATAATCAGGCAATACAGATCCGGTATAATCTTGATAAATAGGAATCAGCATAAAGTTTATTGTGAACTTATAGCTACCTGCATTATCTGCATCTTCCTCAAAAAGAGGTGTTCCTCCTCCTATATGATACAATGCTGCATCTATTTGCCTATCTTCTTCCGCAGACCAAACCTCAAACGGGAACGTAATACCTTCAATTACCGAAGCATTACCATTAATATATGTCCCCTGAGACCCACTTGCTGTAAAGCGAAACTCAATATCTAGCATTAAGTCTTCAGATCCAGGCCTGCTGGTTGGCTGCGTCAAAGGAGTTGTTTCTAAAAAGCCTGCCCAAGTACCATCACCTGCTGTTGAAAGCCCTCCAAACACTATTGCTGTAGAATCATTATCATCCACTGTTGCCTCAGCGCTCGAATTGGTCGTTGGGGGATCAAACGTTGCATCCCTTGCACTAACAATAAATCCATCTGTTATTGTATTGGTGACTGCCCAAAAAGGTAGTTTATCAAATGGCAGAGTTGCTTGATAGTCTTCAGTTGAAGGAAAAATCATGTCTGTAGCCAATACATCATTAGCTGCATTTTTCAAAAACCAATATGAGTTAGAATCAACAACGTCAAACGAAACAGTATATGATTCTCCGGTTAATAAATATGGATCAACAACAATTGGATCAAATTTTGCATCCGACTTCCCTACATGGCTTACTGCAAGAGTATCTTTTATTGTATTCGATAAAGCAGCACCAACTCCGGGACCACCAGGTACGGCAATTACAGCATTAATAGGGCTTTCGATCACACGTTTTGCAGCACCAGGATCATAAGCAAAAGCAGTTACAGCAAAATAATACTTCCTATTATTTATAAGGTCACGACTATTGAACTTATCATAGGTTACCTCCATATAATGCTTTAATCCAGAGTCCGTACCAAACTGTGATGGTAGCTCCAATAACTCACCAGTATCTTCATCAAGCTCTAAATCTAATATGAGCTTGATACCATCTACGACATCATACGTCCCTATTCTCTCCCAAGGGCCATTTAAAGAAGCTCCTTGATAGATATTATACCCTTGAAATCCATAGCTTCCACAGTCATAACTCTCAATTACATCTGTTCCTTCTTCAAAAGAAAGAACAACCTTGCGATCAAGCTGTGCAACTTCTACGGAAGGGGATGGAGGAGAACAAACATTGAAGTTTGCGTCAAAGGCGCCTTGTGCAAAATTATCAAAATATAACATTTTTGTAATAGATTTTGCCCAGTTAGACCCTGCAGCAATGATTAAAGCACCAACTACTTCCTGAGTGTCTCCAGGAGCAAAGTAGAATGGGCCTGAGGTCATTAAATAGCGCCTATCCCCAGGAACATCATCAATCCACCCTGTGCCAGTAGTAGGGTCTCCATCATGAACAAAAACAGATTCTTGACCTGTTAATGGATTAATATATGGATCGCCAGTTGTCCCAACCAATCCATTCATATAATTATATGTTTCTTCTGCTGTTTCAGGATCAGAATAAATTGGATTACCATTAATATATTTAACAAAAGAAGTCATACCTAATTTCTTCATATCTTGAAAAGTTCGTAAATGATATCCGTTTTCTTTTGACCAAGTAAAAATTGTCGCGGAATCACCAACAGACCGTACCAACGGTCCTTGGAAAAAGTCTGCACCAGCCGCTGGAGCCTCTACTCCATACGTATTATCCCCATCTGCATCATTGTATGTATAACCAACGCTTGAAGCTATATCACAACCAACCAAATCATCTGTAGCATCACCTACATCATCATCATGCCACATAGAGACAAACACACTATCTAGCTCATCAGACCCTTTATTAATCATCACCCAGCGCACAAACAGAATATTCCCCATTGGCCCTGCTTGATCAAATCCAAAAACCGAAGTCTGTACATCCACATTCATTGGTGCAGTACCCCAAAGTGGAGTATGTGTGGCTGCATTTCCATCATTCATAACATACCAATGAAACACATCCCCTAATATATCTGGGTAATCGCCATCTGCAGGGTTATAAGTCCCATCACCATTAACATCTTTCCATGGAGCCCCATCATGCACAGGCCAGTTCAAAAAATCATCAGTTGGTAATGTTTTAGCAATTTGTTCCGTAAAGGCACTAGAACCTTCTACAGTTGTTATTGGAAGCTCCAAAGACATTGATTGAAAAGTAGCCCAATCATTTTCTAAAAACGCATCCACCTCTTTCTTATGAACCTGATATATATGACCAGAATTAGGGTCGGTAGAACCAATAGATCCAGGAACAAATTCAACTGTATACTCCGCTGCCGCTGTACGAATTTCATCTACCCAATCTGCACCAGGAGCCTTGCTTCGACCACTTGCAAGCCAAATACCTGCCTGGAACACTGCAAGCTTTCCACTTCCTTTTGGCCATTCAAGACCGGAGTTTCCACTGATATGGTAACTAACTACATCTCCATGGTTTCCATGAATTGTGCTTATTTGGTTTCCATCCCAAATCACATGTTCCACAGACGCAGCTGCCATGGATCTACTGTCATGCTGATGAGAGCCATGAATCTCTCTTCCTATAGGTTCGGCAGACCATAAAACAGCCACCGCTATTGTTGCGATAAGTAATTTTTGATAGTATTTCATTATGTAAATATCTCCTTTATTTGGAATTTTCTATACTAATTATAAACCTAGAAATCAACTCGTAC
>JAZAOA010000030.1:0-3449 GCA_036228285.1 Fidelibacterota bacterium | reverse complement strand
ATATTTTATTTTCTGTAAGCGTACAATCCAGAAGAAATAATTTTGAGGAAGTTCTGATAAAAACCTATGCATGTATTGGTCGAGTGATGATTGCAGTTCCTAATAGCAATATCAATGAACAGCAGTTGTTAATATTGCCTTCAATAATTAATGTTAAATGTCATATTCCTGTTGGAAGAGATAATACGTATTTTTCTACAACTGCAAATAGCAAAGAAGTAATTCAATTTACCAATGGAGTAATTACAGCAGAGGGGTTTCTAGTTACACTGAAAGAAACAATGGACGGTTCTTTTATTCCATATGCAGATAAAACTATACCAAGTATTCTGAATGCGGATGTTGATTTTGAAAATTTAATAGCAGTACGGATGGCATTAGAAGGGAAAAATAATCCTAGGCTATCCAGTGTGCTTAATCTGGCAAGTAAAGCAAAATATATTCCTGGTTTGGAGAGAAAAATTGAAGTGATGATGCTGGATAAAATTAAATCAAAGCATTGGGATCTGATGAAGGAAACATTTGGTTATGCACCAACAGATGAGCAAATAAAACGAATTGGAAAGCAAGTATTTTACCATATTCAAATGGAACCTATCGATATATTAAATACCCATATGAATGATTCGTTGCGTTATATATGGAAAGGAACAAGTTATCCAGAGCCTTTGAACATATATTACCGCGATTATAATGCAAAATATGGAATAGAAAGGCCTAGGTTTAATAATTAATTTTGATATAAATATTATGGATGAGAATAATATAAAGATTGATGAAACCCTTTCACAGGAAGATCTTATTGATCAATTAGGTGAAGCTCCATTAGAAAATATTATTGAAACGTTACCGGTTCCAATAGAAGATATTGATGTTCCCATCGATGAAGAGATAGAAGCGGAGGGGTTAGATCGCAAGCTTGCCAATATTTTTATGGCAATTAAGAATGAAAAAGAAGAAACCAAAGAACTGGCGCAATTATTAAAGAAATATGTGGAGCAGCAAGGTAGCTTATCATCACAAGAAATGACAAAAGTGAAAGATCAATTTTCTGATTTATTAAAAATGGCTGGATTATCAATCCCAATCATTATGCCATTTAGTTTTGTTATAATCCCTTTAATGATGAAGTTAGGTCAAAAAGTCGGTGTGAAGATATTGCCAACCTCCTTTTATGATGATGAAGGATTGGATTAGCGTTCAAATTCCATTGTTTTTATTTAACATAATGATAAATTCCCGAGCTTTTTTTGAAGATAGATAGTAATATATCGTTTCTGGGGCCGTAGCTCAGTCGGGAGAGCGCCTGAATGGCATTCAGGAGGTCGTCGGTTCGATCCCGTCCGGCTCCACAAATGGATTTTTTATGATGAAGTTTAAAAAACATATATTTATTGGAATTATTGGATTGTTTGTCTTTACAAGCTGTTCATCAACAAGGCAGATTATGTCTGGATATCGTCGTGCAATGACAATTCCTGAATTTGCGGAACCGTATCCAGAACCGACTCCACGATCCTTATTGCTTGGAAAATTAACTCCACCACGTACATGCTATGATGTAACCTTTTATGATATGAATATCGATATTGACATTGATACGAGAAAAATTGCAGGGTATGTAGATTTTCATTCTATTGCTATGGATAACTTTGTGAAGTTGCAATTTGATCTTGCGAAAAATATGGTTATCGATGAAGTAAATTTTCAAGGAAAACCATTATCCTATACACGAGAAGAAGATGCAGTATTTGTTACATTTCCTCAACAAATCAACAAAAATGATGCCTTCCAATTTCGGGTAACATATCATGGAGAGCCAATAGAAGCAAAACAACCGCCTTGGGATGGAGGTTTTGTATGGAAAACGGATAAGGCTGGAAGGGATTTTATTGGTGTTGCATGTGAAGGTGATGGTGCAAGTCTATGGTGGCCCAATAAAGATCATCCAACAGAAGAGCCCGATAGTATGGCAATCAATGTAACTGTGCCAAGCGACATTATGTGTGTAGCAAATGGACAATTACGGGAAACAATTAAAACCGATGTGAAAACAACCTATAAATGGTTTGTATCCAATCCGATTAATAATTACAACGTATCAGTGAACATCGCGAATTATGCAGTCATAAATGATACCATACATTCGATTACCGGTATACAGCCTGCTCAGTATTATGTGTTGGATTACAATGAAGATGTTGCAAGAGAACACTTTAAAGAAGCACGGGATATGATGCGTTCATTAGAAAAGTTTTTTGGACCATTTCCTTGGTGGGATGATGGATATAAATTAGTAGAAACTCCTTATTTAGGGATGGAGCATCAATCGGGGATAGCTTATGGAAACGATTTTAAGACTTATGATAGTGGAGTTCGAACTATTTATGGGTATATAGATTATATCACACTGCATGAAACTGCACACGAATGGTGGGGGAATAATATAACTGCTTGCGATGGATCAGATGTGTGGCTGCATGAAGGTTTTGGTATGTATACAGAGGTTTTATATATCGAAGATCAATTAGGCTACCCAATGAGTGTCCATTATCTATTAGAAAGAAGAAAAGGAATTCGTAATCGCCGTGCAATTGTAGGACCTAGAGATGAATATTTCTGGGGGTTTGAAGACGCATATAATAAAGGGGCATGGATTATACATACATTGCGAAATGTCATAGATGATGATGCGATGTTTTTTGGGATCCTTTCCGGTTTTCAGCAGGAGTATGCAAAGCAAATTGTCTGTACTGAAGACCTTGTAGAATACATTAATGGGGTGACTGGGAAAGATTTTTATGCATTTTTTAATCAATACATTTTTGACCGTAGACCACCTGTTTTAGAGTATAATATTACAGATAATAAATTATTTTACCGATATGATGGTATTGTTGATGGGTTTTCAATGCCTGTTAATGTTTTGGTAAATAAAGAAGAAGTACGTCTAAGGCCTACAACATCAACTCAAGGTATTGATATACCTGATTACGCAACGGTTCAGATCATGGATTGGGAATATTTAATCATGAAAAAAGAGAATAAGATGTTAAAATAAATTAAATGGTGTTTAGGATATACCATTTCAATTAAATAACTTCGAAAAAATTTATATAGGAATAAGAATAATATGAGAGAAGATCATTATTTATCATTATTTAAAGTATTAGATAGTGAGCAACAAATTATTACTAGAACAGACCAGAAGGCATTTACGATGCTTTCATTGATGGGTGTGTTCATGGTTTTCTTTTTAGTTCACTTTCCCAAAATTCAAATTAACTGGTTTAATTTTATTATGCTTATTCTATATCTAGTTACAGCAATGGTGGCTCTTATTCAATTGATTATGGTGATTAATCCAAGGATTAAAAGAAGAGAGAAGCAGGATGATTTGCCAGAAATTAATCCTACCTATTTTAAAGGAATTGTGAGTTTTGAAAGTG